>NZ_BACU01000085.1 GCF_000333275.1 Azospirillum sp. B4
GAACAACCCCTTGGCCAGTCGCTCGCGGACGGCTGTGTCTTGGGGCCAGTCACTGGCGAGGGTGCGGAGTTCTTGGAGGAGGGCGTTGGCGCGCTGGGTGTCGCTGTCCGCATCGTTGAAGGCGTTGAACAACCCCTTGGCCAGTTGCTCGCGGACGGCTGTGTCTTGGGGCCAGTCACTGGCGAGGGTGCGGAGTTCTTGGAGGAGGGCGTTGGCGCGCTGGGTATCGGTACCGGCGTTGTTGAAGGCGTTGAACAACCCCATGGCCAGTGGCAGGCGAACCCACTGGTCCTCGGGCCAGCGGTTGGCCAGATCGCGTAAGGCTGCCAGCCGGTCGTTGGTGCGGGGATGATTGGTGAATTCGCCGGTCAGGCCGGCGGCGAACAGGGCGGCGGCGTGGGCGGAGGGACCCAGACGGCCGTCTTCGACGTGTGCCAAGGCGTCCAGCACCGCGTCCACCACCCCATCGGCGCCATGGCGGGTCAACGCGAAGACGACATCGGTTTGAGCCATAGCCCAGCGATCCGGCCCGATGGTATCCGGGGGCGTGTGGCGGAACAGTTGCGTCAGCAGGGGATGGAAGTTCGCGACGCCGCCGAAGTTGGCGGCCAAGTTGGCCAGGAAGGGGGTGGGGTCGCCGTGGCGCCAGGCCAGGTCCATCACCCGTTGCGCCTTGGTCGCCTTGGTGCTGGCGGAGGCGCGGCCGCCGCTGAGATGGCGTAGGACGAACAGGCCACCGACGAAGTCGGGTTCCAGCTTGCCAAGGGTGTCGGCCGCCACCTTGCCGGTCATCTGGCTCCAGCGCCGGCAGGCGGTGTCCGTGTCCACACCGGCCGCGCGCAACTCCGGCGCCAGGTTGTCCAGCAGGTCCAGGGGGCAGCGTTCGGCCACGGTGGCGATGGCCAGCAGGGTAAGGTCGGCGGCCGTGGCCCCCACCTTGTCCCGCCAGTCACGCTCCTGCCGCTCCAGGAAGTCCCGTGTCACGCCGTGGTGATCCAGGGGGCCCGTGGTGCCGGCGCGCAGCGACAGGCCCAGCAGGCCGGCGAACAGGGGCCGCGACAGCTCCGGATCCTGGCGCAGGGCCGCCGTCACCCGCGCCCGCGCCGCGTCGTCCAGGGGCTGGCCGGCATAGTGGCTGGCGACGGCGATCACGCCCGCGTCGTCCAACCGGTCCAAATCCAGGGAGGCGCGGTCTCCCCGCCATTCCTGGGCCGCCGCCCGCCGGCCGGACTCGGTGCCGTTCGCGATGGCGTGGTGGGCGCCGAACTCGCTGTCATAGGGCAGGGTATCCAGCAGGATGAGGCGGACGGGGGACAACAGGCCCCGTTCCGGGGGCCGGCTGGCCAGGTTGTCGACCAGGTTCCGCACAGCCTCGGCGGTGACGCCGGCGTAATCGATGACCAGCAGGGCCGGCAGGGGCGCCCGCCACAGGTCATAGCGGCGCTCAGTGATCCAGGGGGCCTGGCCGGTGAGGAAGCCCACCTCGGCCAGGCCCAGGGCGGCCTGGTCGCGCCAGGGCAGCAGGGCCTCCAGCGCCAGGCGGCTTTTGCCCATGCCGGCCGGGCCGGTGATGACGGTCCAGGACAGGGGCTCCGGCCCCGTCAGGAAGCGATTCAGCGCCGCCAGCGCCGCGTCCCGCCCCACCAGCGCGGTCTGGCGGTCCCAATAGACCAGGCTGCCCGCCGCCGCTGGGCCGGGGGCGGTCCAGTCAGGATGGGGCGCCCGGTCGTGATCAAACTCCGCCCGCAACCGTGTCACCTGGTCCGCCAGATCCTGGCGCAGGGCCGCCGCGACCGCCGCCAGACCGCCTGGGGCGGCGGGCAGGCCGTCCACCAGGTCCTGGTGCAGGGCCGCGACGCGCGTGGCCAGTTCGCTGACGGCGGCTTGGGTGGCGGTGGCGGCTTGGGCGGTGGCGTGGGCCTGGCCCAGCAGGATGATGCGGAAGAAGCGGTCGTCGGCCTTCAGCGCCTCCCGCACCAATTGGGTCAACACGTCCGCCAGGCCGCCGGGCAGGCGTGGGTCCGCCCCCGCCAGCAGGTCGGCCAGTTGGCGGGACAGGGACCGCCACGCCGGTTTGCCGTCCATGAGCGGGCCCACCAGCAGCGCGTGCACCGCCGTGGCCAGCCCAGCCGTCAGGGGGCCGGGTGGCAGGTCCTGGCCCAGGGCGTCGGTGACCGCCGCCCGCATCTCCGCCTCCGTCACCGTCACCCCGGCCAGGGTGTCGGGCGCCAGCGCCTTGGCGTTCCGTCGCACCAGGGCGACGAAGGCCTGGGCGTCGGGGCCGCCCACCACATCCCCGGCGAATCGGTTGACGCAATGGTCGATGGCGGCCTTGAGCGCGGTCAGTACCGCCCGTTCCACATCATGGTTGATGGGCAGGCCCCCGCCGGACAGCCGGTGGAGCATGAAATCCTTGGCCTTGCCCGCCACGGGGCAGCCGAAACGATCGATCCACGTGGCTAGGACGTTGCCGCCCAAGCCGCCGGCCATCGTCAACGCCACCGACGTGCCGGTGGCCGCCGTCGCCGCCGCTGCAGGCGGGAATGCCAACACGGTCGCTACACCCACCAGCAGAACACAGCCGCCGGCCAGCATTTTGATGGTCTGTACTGTCTTTTCGGTGTCCGCCATGCCCCGCCCCATCGCCACCCGTGCAGCGTAGCCGCTGGGGCTCGCGCACGTAAATGGTTTAGGGGTGCCGGAAGAAAACGCCCAGGTTGATCAGGCCGGCACCAGCGTCACCAGCTTCACGTCCGGCTGCCCCGCCAGGGTGAAGGTCAGTTGCTCGAAGGTCAGCGGTCCGTCCGTGGGGTGGTGGAAGGCGCGTTCGCCGCCGGCGCGGGAGGTGACGGTGTGGGCGTGCCACAGGTCGGCGAAGGGGGGGCTGCGGCCGGTCAGGTCAGCCACCAGGGAGCGCATGCCGGGGTCACCCAGGTGGTGGCTGTAGTCCACCCGGAATTCCGCCACCACCCGCCGCGACCGCTCCGCCCAATCGGGGATCAGGGCCTGGGCGGCGGGGCTCAGGAACAGATAGCGCAGCTGGTTGCGGTCGCCGCCGGGGTCCAGCCAGCCGGTGAACAGGCGGGCGGCCGCCGCGTTCCAGGCCAGGGCGTTCCACTGCCGGTCCAGCAGATAGGCGGGGTGGGGGATGTCCCGCACCAGGGCGTCCAGCGCCGCCGTCACCGGGGCGTCGCCGCCGTCCGGCCCCCCGTTGGGGTCGCGCTTGCCCGCCAGGTCGAACAGGTAGGCGCGCTCCGCCCCCGACAGACGCAGGGCGCGGGCCAAGCGCGCCAGCGCGGCGGGGGAGATGGAGACGTCGCGGCCCTGTTCGATCCAGGTGTACCAGGTGACGCTGACCCCGCCCAGCTGCGCCAGCTCCTCCCGCCGCAGGCCCGGCGTGCGCCGGCGGGGCCCGGGCGCCAGGCCCAGGGCGGCGGGGGCCAGCCGTTCGCGGTGGGCGCGCACGAATTCCCCCAGCTCCCGCCGCTTGGAACTGTCCAGGAGGTCCGGCTTGTCCATGGGGTGGCTCGTTCAGGGGAGGGGAGTAGCCATTGGTACCAGTATAAAATCGAATCTGGTACCAGTTTGAACGGCTGCCATCCTGCCGCTCCGCCCCCGCCGCGTCGGGGGCATCGTCGAAAGACCCGCAGAAGAAACGGAGTAGGGAATGACCACGCAGCATCAGTCCCAGGGGACGGAAGGCCGCGACCAGGAATCGCTGGTGGCCGGCCAGTTCGGGCCCCAGGCCGCCGCCTATGTCGCCAGCGCCGTCCACGCCCAGGGCGAGGATTTGCAACAACTGGCCGGCCTGGTGGCGGGCAAGGGCTATAAGACGGTCCTGGATTTGGGCTGTGGCGGTGGGCATGTCGCCTTCACCGTGGCGCCGCATGTCGGCCAAGTGACGGCCTGCGACCTGTCGCCCGCCATGCTGGCCGCCGTGGCGGCGGAGGCGGGACGGCGCGGCCTGGTCAACATCGAGACGCGGGTGGGCCGGGCCGACGCCGTGCCGTCGGAGGATGCGTCGTTCTGCGCCGTGGTCAGCCGCTACAGCGCCCACCATTGGCCGGACCTGGTGGCGGGCCTGAGGGAGGCGCGGCGGGTGGTGAAACCCAATGGCATCGCCGTCTTCATGGACGTGGTGACGCCGGGCCAGCCGCTGCTGGACACCTTCCTGCAGTCGATCGAGCTGCTGCGCGACCCGTCGCATGTGCGCAATTACGCGGTGGCGGAATGGCGGGCGGCCCTGGAGACGGCGGGTTTCCGTGTCACCGGGGTGACGGAGCGCCGCCTGCGACTGGAGTTCGGCAGCTGGATCGCGCGCATGAACCCGCCGGACAGCCATGTCGCCGCCATCCGCTCCCTGCAGGGGCGCATGGCGGACGCGGTGACGGGGCACTTCGCCATCGAGGCCGACGGCACCTTCACCCTGGACACGGCCACGGTCGAGGCCGTGCCGGTTTGATTTTTGGAAAGCCCTCAATCGCCGGGCGCCCGCATCCGCGGGCTTGGCTTCCTCGCTTTCCAGTCCGCCTTCGGCTCCCCGGAAAGCTCCGGCGGATGCGGTCGCATCCTACGGCGGCATGAGGCGAAACCTCAGGCCGCCGCTAGCTTTTGAAAGCCGCTAGCTTTTGAAAAAGGAGGCGGCGGCGCTCAGCGAGGCCTGCTTGGCCTTGATGGCATCATCCACCCGCGCGATCTCCGCCTCCAGGCTGTTGCGATACTCGCGCAGTTCGCCAACCGACAGGCGGGTGATGTCCGGAAAGCCGGACGGACGGGGGGGCGGCGGGGCGATGTCGTCGGTGTCCATGGGGCGGCGACCTTTCCATGCGGCGGGGGGACATCGGATCCCCCCGGGTGTCGGTTGTCACTGTGCCGCCGGGGGCCTACATGGTGCAAGACCCCAAGCGGCGGGGGAGCCATCCCCGCCGGACGCAAAGCGGAGAGTGGAAGCCCCATGCGCGCCATCGCCATCACCCAGCCCGGCGGTCCCGAAGTCCTGCAGCCCATCGAGCGGCCAACGCCGCAGCCCGGCCCGGGCGAGGTCCTGATCCGCGTGGCCGCCGCCGGCGTCAACCGGCCGGACTGCCTGCAGCGGGCGGGCCACTACCCGCCGCCGCCCGGCGCGTCCGACCTGCCGGGGCTGGAGGTGGCGGGCACCGTCGCCGCCGTGGGTGAGGGCGTGGCGGGCTGGGCCGTGGGCGATGCGGTCTGTGCGTTGGTCAACGGCGGCGGCTATGCCGACCATGCCGTGGCGCCGGCCGGCCAGTGCCTGCCCGTGCCGGCGGGCTTCAGCATGGTGGAGGCGGCGGCCCTGCCGGAAACGTTCTTCACCGTCTGGACCAACGTCTTCGACCGGGGCCGGCTGACGGCGGGGGAAAGCTTCCTGGTCCATGGCGGCACCAGTGGCATCGGCACCACGGCCATCCAGCTGGCCAAGGCCTTCGGCGCCCGGGTCTTCGCCACCGCCGGCGGCCCCGACAAGGCCAAGGCCTGCGAGGCCATCGGCGCCGAGCGTGGCATCGACTACAAGGCGGAAGATTTCGTCGCCGTAGTGAAGCAGGCGACCGATGGCCGGGGCGTGGACGTCATCCTGGACATGGTGGGCGGCGACTACCTGCCGCGCAACATCGACGCCCTGGCCGACCAGGGCCGGCATGTCTCCATCGCCTTCCTGCGCGGGGCCAAGGCCACGCTGAACATGGTGCCGGTGATGGCCAAGCGCCTGGTCCTGACCGGTTCCACCCTGCGGCCGCGCACCGCCGCCGAGAAGGCCGCCATCGCCGCCAGCCTGCGCGAAAAGGTGTGGCCGCTGCTGGCGCGGGGTGCCATCCGCCCCGTCATCCACCAGACCTTTCCCCTGGAAGAGGCGGCGGCGGCGCACGCGCTGATGGAAAGCAGCCAGCATGTCGGCAAGATCGTTTTGACCGTTTGAAAACGGCAAAACCCCGGATTCAAAAGGGGCCGCGCCTGTAAAAAGGCGTGGCCTCGCCCGTCGCGTGCCTCTATATAGCTCATGTACGCGTCACAGTTTTCCGTCCGGCTGCGTGGGGCCTTCAGCCCGCGCGACGGGCGGATATTGCTTTTCGCGACCTTATTCACGGGTTTTCAGGCGTGTTGGCGGGGATTTCCGCCACGGGTTAGGAGGAAGCATGGCACTGCCCTTGATGCCGAAGGCGACCGCGGTCTGGCTGGTTGAGAACACCGCGCTGTCCTTTGAGCAGATCGCCGAGTTCTGCGGCATGCACTCGTTGGAAGTGCAGGCCATCGCGGATGGCGAGGTGGCGATCGGCATGGTCGGCCGCGATCCGGTGGGCAACGGCGAGTTGACCAAGGACGAGATCGAGCGCTGCGAGAAGAACCCGGACCTGAAGTTGCAGATCCGCATTCACGACCTGCCGCAGCCCATCGCCCGGGCCAAGGGCCCGCGCTACACTCCGGTGACCAAGCGCGGCGACAAGCCCGACGGTATCGCCTGGCTGCTGAAGAACCATCCGGAACTGTCGGACGCCGCCATCTCGCGCCTGATCGGCACCACCAAGCCGACCATCGCCGCGGTGCGCGACAAGACCCACTGGAACTCCAGCAACATCAAGCCGCGCAGCCCCGTGCTGCTGGGCCTGTGCAGCCAGCGCGAGCTGGAGGCCGCCCTGTCCCGCGCCCGCCGCGGCCTGCCCGAGCCGGAGCTGGAGGCCACCACCCTGCTGGAGACGGCCGAGCAGCGCGCCGCCGCCGAACAGGCGGCCCTGGAGGAAGACGAGCACGAGGAAGAGATCGAGGATTGATCCCGGTCGCCTCCTGGTGACGAGAAAAGGGCGGCCCTGCGAGAGGCCGCCCTTTATTTATATCCTTGAACGCCGACGGCCCCAGCCGGGACCTATATCGGAGTCTCAGCCCACCCACCGGGCCCACCCACCGGCATGAACCCTCATGCCGGTGGTAGCCCGCGACCGCGGGCGCCGGAGATTTCCGGGGAGCCGGAGGCGGACTGGAAATCGAGGACAAGCCAAAGGCGCGGATGCGCCTGCCGGCGCTTGAGGAACCGAACTAAGCCGCCGTGGGCCAGTCGGTGTAGCCTTTGGCCCCGCCGCCGTAGAACGCCTCCTGGGGCGCCTGGGCCAGCGGCGCGCCCGTCTTCAGGCGGTGCACCAGGTCGGGGTTGGCGATGAAGGGGCGGCCGAAGGCCACCATGTCCGCCCGCCCTTCGGCGATGGTCCGCTGCGCCAGCGCGCGGTCATAGCCGTTGTTGGCGATGTAGGCGCCGCCAAACTTCCGGCGCAAGGCCTGGAAGTCGAAGTTCTGGGCGCCGTTGGGGCCGCGCGTCTGGCCCTCCACGCAGTGCAGATAGGCCAGGTTCAGCTCGCCCAGCCGTTCGGCCAGGAAGCCGTAGGTGCCGTTGGGGTCGCTGTCCAGGGGCGTGTTGCCCGCCGCCTGGGTGATGGGCGACAGGCGCACGCCCACGCGATCAGCCCCCCAAACCTCCGCCACGGCCTGGGCCACCTCCACCGTCAGGCGGGTGCGGTTCTCGACGTTGCCGCCGTAGCGGTCAGTACGGTGGTTGGTGCTGTCGCGGATGAACTGCTCCAGCAGGTAATTGTTGGCGGAATGGACCTCCACGCCGTCGAAGCCGGCGGCCTTGGCGTTCTCCGCGGCATGGCGATAGTCGTTGATGACGCCGGCGATCTCCGCCGTCTCCAGCGCGCGCGGCGGGGAGGGTTGGGCGAAGCCGCCCTCGATATAGGTCTCACCGCCGGCCTGGATGGCGCTGGGCGCCACCGGGGCGGCCCCGCCTTCCTGCAGGCTGGCGTGGGAGATGCGGCCCACATGCCACAGCTGCAGCACGATATGGCCGCCGGCCTGGTGCACGGCGTCGGTGACGGACTTCCACGCGGTCACGTGTTCGGGCGTGTAGATGCCGGGCGTGTAGGCGTAGCCGCGCCCCTGGCGGGAGATGTTGGTGGCCTCGGTGATGATCAGGCCGGCGCTGGCGCGCTGGCGGTAATAGTCGACGGCCAGCGGGGTGTGCACCCCGTCCATGCCGGCGCGGGCGCGGGTCAGCGGCGCCATGGCGATGCGGTTGGCGACGGGGATGGCGCCGATATGGCTGGGCGCGAAAAGATCGGGAGTCGTGGTCATGGTTGAACCCGTTCCTTAGGGGGAGCCTCGGGGGAAGGCCTTGGGGCTGGTTGCGGGTGCTTAACCGGCACGCCCACAAGATAGGTCCGGGAACGGGCCGCGTTTAGAGGCCGCGTCGCGCGCACACCCTTCACGAAACGCGAATAATGCAGGTTCATCCTCAACGCCGTCGCTTTGCACAAAGCAATCCCCTGGACGCCGCCCCCGGGGCGGCGCTAGATCCCGGGATCATGACCACGCTATCCCCCCGCCTCATTGTCGGCATCAGCGGCGCGTCGGGTGTGCGCTATGGCGTACGCCTCCTGGAAACGCTGCGTCCCCTGCCCATCGAAACCCATCTGGTGATGAGCCGGTCGGCGGAAATGACGCTGGCGCATGAAACGGACCTGAAGCCGGCGGACGTGCGGGCCTTGGCCGATGTCAATCACGCCATCACCAACGTGGGGGCCGCCATCTCCAGCGGCAGCTTCCGCACCCTGGGCATGGTCATCGCCCCCTGTTCCATCCGGACGATGGGCGAGATCGCCACCGGCGTCACCTCCAGCCTGCTGACGCGGGCGGCGGACGTGGTGCTGAAGGACGGCGGGCGCTGGTGCTGATGGTGCGCGAGACGCCCCTGCACCTGGG
>NZ_BACU01000084.1 GCF_000333275.1 Azospirillum sp. B4
GACCCCATCGACTTCGTGCGCACCATCGCGGTGGCCCGGATCACCATGCCCGCCTCCATGGTCCGCCTGTCGGCCGGGCGCGAGGGCATGAGCGATGAAACCCAGGCCCTGTGCTTCCTGGCCGGCGCCAACTCCATCTTCTACGGGCCGAAGCTGCTGACCACCGCCAACCCGGTGGCTGATCATGACAAGCAGCTACTGGCCCGCCTGGGCATGACCACCATGGACGTGGTCGAGGAAGGCTGCGCTGATGAGGGGCACGCCGGCGAGGGCCACGCCCACCCCGGCGAGGGTGGCTGTTCCGGGGCCTGTGGCCACTGATCATGGTTAGTCCTGGATCGTTTCCTGACCGGAACGATTGGTTCCAGCAGGGCGGCCAGCATATCTGGCTGCCCTATACCCAGATGAAGACGGCCCTGCCGCCCCTGCCTGTGGTGGCGACGGAGGGGGTGCGCCTGACCCTGGCCGATGGCCGGCAACTGGTGGATGGGGTGGCCAGCTGGTGGACGGCCTGCCACGGCTACAACCATCCCCACATCCGCCAGGCGGTCGAGGCGCAGCTGGCGCGCATGCCGCATGTCATGTTCGGCGGCTTGGCGCATGAGCCGGCCTACACCCTGGCCGCGCGCCTGGCGGCGATGCTGCCCGGTGACCTCAACCGCGTGTTCTTCTGCGACAGCGGTTCCGTCTCCGTCGAGATCGCCATGAAGATGGCGACGCAATACTGGCTGAACCGGGGCGTACCCGGCCGCACCAAGCTGGCGGCCTTCCGCGGCGGCTATCACGGCGACACCATCGCCACCATGGCGGTGTGCGACCCGGAGGAGGGCATGCACAGCCTGTTCGCCGGCCTGCTGCCCCAGCATCTGATCCTGGACCTGCCGGTGGATGCGGAGTCCACGGCGCGGTTTGAGCGCGACCTGGACGCCCATGCCCACACCCTGTCCGCCATCCTGGTGGAACCGCTGGTGCAGGGGGCGGGCGGCATGCTGTTCCATGACGCCGCCGTGCTTCGGTGCTTGCGCGCCGCGGCCGACCGCCACGGCCTGCTGCTGATCTTCGATGAGATCTTCACCGGCTTCGGCCGCACCGGCACCCTGTTCGCCTGTGAGGCCGCCGGCGTGGTGCCGGACATCCTCACCCTGTCCAAGGCCTTGACCGGCGGCACCATGGCCCTGGCCGCCACCGTGGCCAGCGACCGGATCTTCCAGGCTTTCTGGTCGGACAACGCCCTGGCCGCCCTGATGCATGGCCCCACCTACATGGCCAACCCGCTGGCCTGCGCCGCCGCGAACGCCTCCCTCGACCTGTTCGAGAGCGAGCCCCGCCTGGCGCAGGTGGCGGCGATCTCCCAGGGCCTGGCCGCCGGCCTGGAACCCTGCCGCGCCCTGCCCGGCGTCAAGGACGTGCGCACCCTGGGCGCCATCGGCGTGGTGGAGCTGGAGCGCATCACCGACATGAACGGCCTGAAGCGCCGCCTGATCGACCGGGGCGTGTGGGTGCGGCCCTTCGGCCGCATCGTCTACCTCACCCCGTCCTTCACCATGGACGCCGACGACCTGGCCTTCCTCACCCGCGCCGTGGTCGACGCCGTGGCCGATCACCAGAAAGCGACCGCATGACCCTGCGCAAGCGTTCCGTCCTGATCGCCGGCCACCCCACCAGCGTGACGCTGGAGGAACCCTTCTGGGAAACCCTGAAGGACATGGCCGCATCCCGCGACCTCTCGGTCAACGCCCTGGTGGAGGAGATCGACGGCCACCGCGACGGCAACCTGTCCAGCGCGCTCCGCGTCGCGGCGCTGCTGTGGGTGAAGGGGCGGGCGGGGTAGGGCTCGGCGCGTCACCCTTGGTCGGGCGGGGAGAGCCTGTCGAGTACAACCGCCAGGACCTGCGCCACGCCTTGGTCCTCCGGATGCGTCCGCGCCAAGTCCGTCAGTTCCTCCAATCGTGTGTTCGCCTCTTCGTCACGCCGGGGCGTAGCTGATGCGGCCTGAAGCACCGCGATCCCCAACCCCTTGGCCAGTCGCTCGCGGACGGCTGTGTCTTGGGGCCAGTCACTGGCGAGGGTGCGGAGTTCTTGGAGGAGGGCGTTGGCGCGCTGGGTATCGGTACCGGCGCGTGCGAAGGCGTTGAACAACCCCTTGGCCAGTGGCTCGCGGACGGCTGTGTCTTGGGGGCAGTCACTGGCGAGGGTGCGGAGTTCTTGGAGGAGGGCGTTGGCGCGCTGGGTATCGGTACCGGCGCGTGCGAAGGCGTTGAACAACCCCTTGGCCAGTCGCTCGCGGACGGCTGTGTCTTGGGGCCAGTCACTGGCGAGGGTGCGGAGTTCTTGGAGGAGGGCGTTGGCGCGCTGGGTGTCGCTGTCCGCATCGTTGAAGGCGTTGAACAACCCCTTGGCCAGTTGCTCGCGGACGGCTGTGTCTTGGGGCCAGTCACTGGCGAGGGTGCGGAGTTCTTGGAGGAGGGCGTCGGCGCGCTGGGTATCGGTACCGGCGCGTGCGAAGGCGTTGAACAACCCCTTGGCCAGTGGCTCGCGGACGGCTGTGTCTTGGGGCCAGTCACTGGCGAGGGTGCGGAGTTCTTGGAGGAGGGCGTTGGCGCGCTGGGTATCGGTACCGGCGCGTGCGAAGGCGTTGAACAACCCCTTGGCCAGTGGCTCGCGGACGGCTGTGTCTTGGGGCCAGTCACTGGCGAGGGTGCGGAGTTCTTGGAGGAGGGCGTTGGCGCGCTGGGTATCGGTACCGGCGCGTGCGAAGGCGTTGAACAACCCCTTGGCCAGTTGCTCGCGGACGGCTGTGTCTTGGGGCCAGTCACTGGCGAGGGTGCGGAGTTCTTGGAGGAGGGCGTTGGCGCGCTGGGTGTCGCTGTCGGCATCGTTGAAGGCGTTGAGCAACCCCTTGGCCAGTCGCTCGCGGACGGCTGTGTCTTGGGGCCAGTCACTGGCGAGGGTGCGGAGTTCTTGGAGGAGGGCGTTGGCGCGCTGGGTATCGGTACCGGCGCGTGCGAAGGCGTTGAACAACCCCTTGGCCAGTCGCTCGCGGACGGCTGTGTCTTGGGGCCAGTCACTGGCGAGGGTGCGGAGTTCTTGGAGGAGGGCGTTGGCGCGCTGGGTGTCGCTGTCCGCATCGTTGAAGGCGTTGAACAACCCCTTGGCCAGTTGCTCGCGGACGGCTGTGTCTTGGGGCCAGTCACTGGCGAGGGTGCGGAGTTCTTGGAGGAGGGCGTTGGCGCGCTGGGTATCGGTACCGG
>NZ_BACU01000083.1 GCF_000333275.1 Azospirillum sp. B4
AGCCAGCGGACGTAGAACAGGAACGGCCCGGGATGGTAAACGCCCAGCAGGTTGTAATGCCCGGTCAGCAACAGGCCGTGGTGCATGCGCTCGGACAGCAGCATGTCCGCCGCCGCATCGTCCAGGGGGGCCAGTTCCTGGCCGAACAGGGCGCGGTTGTCCCACAGGCCTTTGGCCAGCAACAGCAAGCCGGCGGCGAGGGACCAAAGCAGGTCGGTGGTGGACCGGGACAGGGCGCGGGGTGGGGAAAGTCGAGGCGGGTCAGTGACGGCCATGGTCCGATCCGTGGGGCGTTCGCCGGCGCAAGCTAAGCTGGCGCCCCCCCTGGCGGCAATCCTAAAGCCCCAACGCCGCCAGCAGCGCATCGAACGCCGCGTCGGCCTCATCCGCCCGCGCCACGCGCGGTACCGGCAGCAGGGGCACGCCCGGGACGAAGCGCGCCAGGGTGGCCAGCGTCTCGGCCATGGGCACGGTGGCGCCGGGGGTTTCGCTGACGGCGATGGCGGCGATCCTCAACCCCCGGCGGGCCAGGACGTCCACGGCGGTCAGGGTGTGGCTGAGGGTGCCTAGGTAGCTGCCGGTGACCAGCACCAGCGGCAGGTCCAGCGCCACCATCCAGTCCAGCACCGTGCGGCTGTCGTCCAGCGGCACCAGGACGCCGCCCACGCCCTCCACGAACAGCGGGGCGGCGGCGAAGGCCACCTTTTCCCGGCACCATTCGACCATGCCGTCCACGTCCAGCGGCCGGCCTTCACGCGCCGCCGCCATGTCGGGGGACAGGGCGGCGGCGTAGCGGTGGGGGCTGATGCGCGCCACCTCGGCGGGCGTCACCGGCCGGCCCATGGCGGCCAGCAACTGGGCGGGGTCGCTGGCGGCCAGGCTGACGGATTCCTCCAGGTCGATGCCGCTGACCACGGGCTTCAGGGCGGTGGCGCCCACGCCCTTGGCCCGCAGGCGGCGCACCAGGCCGGATGTGACGAAGGTCTTGCCGATATCGGTGCCGGTGGCGGTGACGAAGAAGGCGGGGACGGTCATTCAGGGCTCTCGACACTCTTGAGCGGCAGGACGCGATCGCGGATCAGGCCGGCCAGGCGCTCGATCTCCGCATCCGGCGTGCGGGCGGTGAAGGTGACGCGCAGGCGGGCTGTCCCGGCCGGCACGGTGGGTGGGCGGATGGCGGTGACCAGCAGCCCTTCATTCTCCAGCAGGCGCTGGGCCGCCAGCGTCGCCTCGGCACTACCCAGCACGATGGGCACGATGGGGCTCTCGGCCGGCGGCAGGTTCAGCAGGGCGGTGAAGCGCCGCGCCTTGGTCAGGGGCAGGGCGCACAGCCCGGGATCGCCCTGGATAATATCCAGCGCTGCGATGGCGCCGGCCACGCTGGCGGGGGGCAGCCCGGTGGAATAGATCAGGGTGCGCGCCCGCGTCTTCACCAGGTCGATGACCGCCCTGTCGCCGCAGAGATAGCCACCATAGCCGCCCACCGCCTTGCTCAAGGTGCCCATCTGCAACGGCACCAGCGGCTTCTCACCGAAAGCGAAGCTGGAGCCCCGGCCCGCCCCCAGCACGCCGATGCCGTGGGCGTCGTCGGTCATCAGCCAGGTGTCGTGCCCGGCGCACAGGGCGGCCAGGGCGGGCAGGGGCGCCAGGTCGCCATCCATGGAGAAGACGCCGTCCGTCACCAGCATGGCCCGGCCGTGGCGGGGCCGGTACGTGGCCAGTACCTGGGCCGCATGATCCACATCGTTGTGGCGGAAGATACGCAGCGTGGCGCCCGACAGCCTGGCGCCGGCCCAGATGCAGGCGTGCGCCAGTTCATCCACCACCACCAGGTCCTTGGCACCCAGGAAGGTGGGGAGGATGCCGGCGTTGGCCAGATAGCCGGAGCCGAAGACGCAGGCCGCCTCCGTCCCCTTCAAGGCCGCCAGCTTGTCCTCCAGCACGGCGTAGAGGGGGTGGTTGCCGGTGACCAGGCGCGAGGCGGCGGCGCCCGCGCCGTACCGCTCCACCGCCGCCACGGCCGCCGCCTTCACCCGTGGGTCATGGGCCAGGTTCAGATAGTCGTTGCAGGAGAAGGATAGGAGGCGCCGGCCGCCGCGTGTGATCCACAGCCCGCCGTCCCCGTCGCGGTCGCTGTCCACCAGCCGGCGGCGCAGCGAGGCGGCGTCCATCTCGGCCAGCTTGGTCTCGGCGAATTCGGTCAGGGACTGCATGGGGCGCCATCGGTTGAACAATGATGGGCCGGAGATTAGCGGCAAGAACCCATGGCGTGCGTGCGAAAGTGCCACGCCTGGGTTGCAGTGCGCCTTGGCGCTCCGCATATCTCGTGAACGGCATCTCTCTGGGGGGAGGGTATTGGAAAAGGGGCAAGCGCTGGGCCCGTGGCGGCGGCAATGGCGAAAGTGGCGAGCATGGGAGGAAGGTCCTTACACGTTTGGCCGCTTCGCCGCCGATTGCCTTCTGTTCGTATTCCAGTGGGTCTTGTGGTTCTTCCCCTGACGGTCGGGCGCCGCGCAATCATCCGTCGCATCCGGAGCGAGGCATGATCACACCCTTTCACCGCCGCCGGTGCCAGCAGGCGCCGCCCCGGTTTTTCTTGACCGGTCCCGGCGGCTGCCGTTAGGTGCCCGCTGGCGCCGGGCCCTGGCCCCGCCGCGACAGCCTGCGAGGAAACGCACCCGTGAACGCCATCGACATCAGCCGCTCCGCCGCCTTCACTCCGGACGTGAACGCCCCGGTCACGGAGGGCGACGACGTGCGCACCGACTGGACGCGCGCCGAGATCCAGGCGCTGTTCGACTTGCCCTTCACCGAGCTGGTGTTCCAGGCCGCCGCCGTGCACCGCCGCCGCTTCGACCCCACCCAGGTGCAAATCTCCACCCTGCTGTCCATCAAGACCGGCGGTTGCCCCGAGGACTGCGCCTATTGCCCGCAGAGCGCGCACCATGAGACGGGCCTGAAGGCCAGCAAGCTGATGGAGGTGCAGAAGGTGCTGGCGGAGGCCAAGGCCGCCAAGGACGCCGGCGCCAGCCGCTTCTGCATGGGGGCCGCCTGGCGCAGCCCCAAGGACCAGGACCTGGAGTCGGTCTGCGCCATGGTGGAGGGCGTGAAGGCCCTAGGCATGGAGACCTGCGTCACCCTGGGCATGCTGAACTCTGGCCAGGCCCTGCGCCTGAAGCAGGCGGGGCTGGACTACTACAACCACAACCTCGACACCTCGCCCGAGTATTACGGCAATATCATCTCCACCCGCACCTACCAGGACCGGCTGGACACCCTGTCCAACGTGCGCGAGGCCGGCATCAACGTCTGCTGCGGCGGCATCGTCGGCATGGGGGAGGATTTGACGGACCGCGTGGGCATGATCCACACCTTGGCCACCCTGCCGCAGCACCCCGAAAGCGTGCCCATCAACATGCTGGTGCAGGTGGACGGCACGCCCCTGGATGGTGAGGCCGCCCTGGACCCCATCGACTTCGTGCGCACCAT
>NZ_BACU01000082.1 GCF_000333275.1 Azospirillum sp. B4
CCAGCATAGAGGCGGGGGACCAGCGCCAGCTTCCAATGCAGGCTGGGGTCGGTCACCCGCACGGTGATGGGGCCGTAGCTGGCGGGCCCCCCATCGGCGATGCCGCCGGGGATCACCCCCCCGGATAGCCCGTCGGGGGGATGATGGCCGAATTCATGGCGGCGGCCGTCAGCGTCGATGAGTGTCATGTGGCCGGTCTTGATCAATGACCGGAACAGGCTGGCCAAGAGCATGCCGAAGGCTCCCTCGTCTCAAATCACCTGCACATCAAGGACATGTAGGTAGTCTGCGATCGGGCGGCCAGGGGGTCTATCAGCTCTAAGATTTACTCAAAAGGGCAGGGTGCCGCGGGCCACGGCGCTTGCCGCTTATTTGCCATGCGCGATGAAGGGGCCGTTGCGGAAACCGGCCTTGCCATAGCGGAAGGGGTCGCCTTCCGGGGTGGTCATGCCGCCGCCGGCGGCCAGCAGCACGGCGTGGCCGGCGGCCGTGTCCCACTCGCAGGTCGGCCCGAAGCGGGGGTAAAGGTCGGCCACCCCCTCGGCGATGCGGCAGAACTTGACGGAGCTGCCGCAGGCCAGCGTCTCGGCCACGGAATAGGACTTAAGATAGGCGGCCAGCGCCTCGTCGTTGGCGTGGGAGCGCGAGGAGACCACGGTGACGCCCGCGCGTGGCTGCGGCCGACAGGCGATGGCCTCGCGCTCGCCGCCATTGCGCTGGCGCCAGGCCAGGGGCGTGGGCGCCAGCGACCCGGCGAACAGTTCGCCGCTGGCTGGGGCGTAAACCACGCCCAGCACCGGCTGACCTTTGTCGACCAGGGCGATGTTCACCGTGAACTCGCCATTGCGCTTGATGAATTCCTTGGTGCCGTCCAACGGGTCCACCAGCCAGAAGGGCAGGCGGGCGGCCACGGCCGGAATCTCGCCCCGTTCCGCCGCTTCCTCCGACACGGCCGGGATGTCCGGAGTCAGGCGGGCCAGGCCGGGCAGGATGATGGCCTCGGCCGCATGGTCGGCCAGGGTCACGGGGCTGCCGTCGGACTTGGCCGTGGCACCATGGTCGCCTTCGTAGAAGGGTAGGGTGGCGTGGCCCGCCTCGACCGCCAGGGCGGCGATGTCATCCAGCAGGGCGACAAGGTCCATATGGGCAAGGTCGGGGGCGGTGGTCATGGGGCCAGGCCTATCTCTATGGTGGGGTGGGCGATGGTGCAGGGGATAGTGCATCCACCCGCCGTCCGGCAACAGTCCAGAACTGGCCGGGCGCGCGCGGCTAACATGCGTGGCCCCCTCAATGCCCGCAGGCCGGGTTTGAAAGGGCAGAATCATGGGCGGCCCGCCGCAGTCCTACAACCCGCACATTGCGGCCCGCGACCTGCACATTGGAGAAGGATGCTGCTAGGATCATGGCCATGAAACCGCATTCGCCCTTCCCACTTTTCGTCGCCGCCCTGCTGTGGGGCGGCGCCCCCGCCCTGGCGGCCCCCCCGGCACCGGTGGGCGGCGGGGGGGATGTCATCGAAGGGCACGCCCAGGCGACCGAGGGCGACACCCTGCTGGTGGATGGGGGGGAGATCAGGCTCTACGGCATCGACGCGCCCGACCCTGGCCAGACCTGCAAGAACCGGCGGGGGGCCAGCTATGACTGCTTCGCCCAGGCGACCAAGGAATTGCAGGCCGTCGTCCAGGACAAGATCGTCCGCTGCACCACCAAGGAGAGTCCGCCCAAGCAGCGGCGCCTGGGCGTGTGCAAGCTGGAGGATGGCCGCGACGTCGCCGGCATCATGGTGCGCGCGGGATGGGCCCCTGCCTACACCGCCCTGACGCCCGACTATTACAGCATCCAGGTATTGGCCGTGAGCCACCGCGCCGGCATGTGGGGCGGGCGGGTGGAGCCGCCGTGGCTATGGCGCGATCACCAGGCGGCGATGGAGGCTGACGCCACCGGGAAGCCCCGAAAGAAGCCTGGCGGACAGCCCTGATCCCTTCCGGGCGCGGGTCTCGGCAGCCTGCATTTCGCCGGTGGCCCCCCATCTTGGCGGGGTGGACTGGTCACAGTGCGGCGCAAAGACGCGCGCGCACCCCTGCCGTTGCCTGGAAAACACTTGACCGCGACCGCCGGGGCCATCACCTATGTCGCCGAAATTGCGTGTATCCCGCAATCCACCCGTTTTTCCCGAAAGGAAGTTATGTCGAAGGAGGATTTGATCGAGTTTTCCGGCACGGTGACCGAACTGCTGCCGAACGCGATGTTCCGCGTTAAGCTCGATAACGAACACGAAGTGCTGGCCCACACCTCCGGCAAGATGCGCAAGAACCGCATCCGCGTGCTGGCCGGTGACCGGGTCAACGTCGAAATGACGCCCTACGACCTGACCAAGGGTCGCATCACCTTCCGCTTCAAGTAAGCGGGCAGGGACCATGGTGCGTGTGCAAGCGGACGGGACGGGGCAGGCGCCACGACAGCTCCCGCCGCTGGTGCTGGCGTCCAGCTCCCCGCGCCGCCGGGAGCTTCTGGCCCAGATCGGGCTGACGCCGGCTGGCATCGATCCGGCCGATATCGACGAGACGCCGCTGGCCGATGAGCTGCCGGCCCATCATGCCGTGCGTCTGGCCCAGGCCAAGGCGGAGGTGGTGGCCGCGCGCAGCCCCGGCGCCGTCGTGCTGGCCGCCGACACGGTGGTGGGCTGCGGCCGCCGCATCCTGCCCAAGGCTGAGAGTGCCGAGGACGTGCGCCACTGCCTGGACCTGCTGTCCGGCCGGCGGCACCGCGTTTATGGCGGCCTGTGCGTCATCGACGCCGCCGGCAAGGTGCGCACGCGGCTGGTGCAGACGGCTGTCCTGTTCAAGAAGCTGAGCCGGGCCGAGATCGACTCCTACCTCGCCTGTGGCGAGGGAGTGGGCAAGGCCGGCGGCTATGCCATCCAGGGCCGCGCCGCGCTGTTCGCGCGGGGGCTGGTGGGCTCCCACAGCAATGTGGTGGGACTGTCGCTGTTCGACACGGCGGCCCTGCTGCGCGCGGCTGGCATCGACCCCCTGGCCCTTTCCGCCACAGCCGCCTGACGGGCCGGCCCACCCATGGCCCGCGAACTTCACATCGACATCACCGCGCCGGTGCACGGCCCCGCCCTGCGGCGGGCCGCCGTGCTGACCGACGGCGTGCTGTCCGATCTCTACATTGACCGGGTGGAACGGCCCACCCTGGCCGGTGCCGTGATCCGTGGACGGATCACCCGCATCGTCGCCGGCATGAACGCCGCCTTCGTCGACATCGGCACGGGCCGCGACGGCCTGCTGCCCGCCGCCGACGTGCGCGTGCCGCAAGCCGGCGGCAAGGGGGCGTCCAAGGATCGGCCGGCGGTCCGGCCGCAAGGCGCCATCGGCACGGCCTTGCGCGCCGGCCAAACGGTCATTGTCCAGGTGAAGGCCGATCCGGTGGGCGCCAAGGGCGCGCTGCTGTCCATGGACGTGGCCTTGCCCGGCCGTTTCCTGGTGCACACGCCGCTGGCCGCCGGCATCCATGTGTCCAAGCGCCTGGGGCAGGGCCCCAACGCCGCGGCGGAGCGGGCGCGCCTGACCACCGTGGTGCGCGACGCCGTGCCGTCCGGTGGCCAGCACGGCTGGCCGGGTGGCTGGATCGTGCGCGCCGCCGCCGCCGATGTGGCGGCCGAGGGGCTGGCGCAGGAGGCGGAGGCCCTGGCCCTGGACTGGCGTGGCGTGGCCCGCGCCGGCGACGGGCCGCCGGCCGTGCTGCTGCCGGCGCCGCATGCCGGCGTCCGGGCGCTGATGGAACAGACGGGCCTGCCCGTCGCGGCGATCCGGGTGGATGACCGCGCCGCCGCAGGCCAGGATCTGTATGCCGAATTGCGCGGCTGGTGCGACGATCGCGCCGGCGACTTGTTGCCGGTCCTGCAGCGCGCCGCCACCGGCCTGCCCCTGTTCGACGGCGGCGACCTGGACGGCGCCATCGCCACGCTGCTGCGCCCGCGCGTGCCCTTGCGGGGGGCGGCCGCCGGCAGCCTGGTGATCGAGCGGACGGAGGCCCTGACCGTCATCGACGTGAACGGGGGGGAGCGGGGCGACCCCCTGGCCGTCAACCTGGCGGCGGTGCCGGAAATCGCCCGCCAGCTGCGCTTGCGCAATGTCGGCGGCATCGTGGTGGTGGACTTCATCAACCTGTCCCGTCCGCCGGATCGCGAACGCTTGATCCTGGCGCTGACCGGGGCGGTGGCGGATGACCCCGGCAATACCCAGGTCTATGGCATGTCCCGCCTGGGGCTGGTGGAAATGACGCGCCAGCGGCGTGGCCCCTCCCTGCTGGACCTGGTGGCGCCCGACGTGCCAGCCACCGATGACGACGATCTGGTGTGAATGAAATGACCGACGAACCGATCCCCCTAAAGCCCCGCAAAGCCCGCGCCGCCTGCCCCATCTGTGGACGGCCCCCGGCGCCCGAGATGAAGCCCTTCTGTTCCTCCCGCTGCGCCGACGTGGATCTGGGGCGCTGGCTGAACGAAAGCTACCGCGTGCCTGTGACCGAGGAGACGGACGAGGATGGCGAAACCGCCCCGGCGCCTCTGCGGGAATAAGCCTGCCCGACCGTTGCGATGCGGAAATGGCCTAATGAAATCAGCGGTCTAAAAAAAATCTGAAAAAGAACGAAACAACGGGCTGGACAAGCCCGCCGGACTTGTCTACATACAGCCACCTCGACGCGCCGTGGACGCCAACGCCACGGCAACGGGTTACAAAAACCCACGCGAGTTCAGGTACTTAGCGCCTGCTAAGAACCTCTGGATGCCCAGGTAGCTCAGTTGGTAGAGCAGGGGACTGAAAATCCCCGTGTCGGTGGTTCGATTCCGCCCCTGGGCACCATTTTCCCCCAAGCCATCACGACAGTTAATGTCGTTTTCAGTTTTAAGTGGGATTCGACCTGCTTTAGCTGAGACAGCTTCACGCATACGTGAGACCGATCCGCTCGCGTAACGCCGTCGGATCAAGGGCTTGCCGCCAGAATCATCCTCCCCTCACTCTCAGCTGCGGAAAGCGCGCCGTCCAACGCATTTTCCGAATCCATCTCGCTTATAGCTGTCCCAGCGCGGCCTTGGCCTCATTCGTCCAGCAGTTGGTTCAGGTGATCGTGGCGTGGGTCCATTCGAGCGCCCCTCAATCAGCTGGAGGTGGTCCAGAGGCGCTTCATCGATACTGACAGCTATAACGTGCCCTAGCGCCTCGATAACTGTGCCCGCGGGTAGTGCGCCACGCAGCCTTTCCATGATCTGCTGGACGGCGTCGAAGGCAGCTGAGTTATCGAACGCGATCCGGAGATCCAATAGATGTTTTGCCACGTGCGCAGTTCCTGCTCTGGGGTAAAATTATACCGTATATTCCAGTAAAAATTCATGATATTGCAAATATGTTCAGCATTAATGGTATTAATATTACCCTATTATTTCTTTAATGGCCTTGGTCAATGAGCTGGTTAGTCTCTTCGTTTGTTCCTGTTTTCCGTCATTATCTGATATTTTTTCGGAGGAGATTCCGCCATTTGATTTAATTTTCTTAATATATTTGTACTTAATCATGTGATTAAATCCTAAATCAAATGGAGCATCCCTGATATCTCCATATGCCTCATTAAAGACCATTAGAATGCGCTCTTTTCCGAGAGTAGATAGTGCATATCCAAGCTCTATCATGACGTTCGAATTGGACTGCTTGCCGCATACAAGACTGACATCGGCAATAAAGACGCCACATTGCTTTATCTTTTCCGTTATGCAGTCAAAAATCTTTGGAGAGCCTGGAAAGCCCATCGCTCCTTGCTCCAGTTCGGCTTTCTCGCGATCAGATTCATCAAAGTCCGCATTAAGTTCTTTTATTGCCTTTTTTAGGCAATTTTCAATAAAGCCGCGATTGTCTGTATTATCAAGAGTGGATTGCCAAGAGTAGAATACTTTCCGGCTAATCGCTAGCTTCTGCGGTATCAGAGACTTTGCATAATAATCTAAACATATTTTTACATTATCCACATGCGGCTTGAATTGCCTTAGTGAGGAACCTTGCGAGAAAGAATGTGCATTTCGCAATATTGCAATCGATTTTTGAATATCGGAGAGCTTTATTGCGGGAATCGCCTTCCTTATATCTGGAGATATGTCATCGCCATAAATTAGTGGACTCGTGATTCTTTTGAAAGTCTCTAATATTCCGTCATATTTTTGACCTTGATCATATTTTTTAAGGCGATCTAATGCCTCTTCGCAAAGTCCTATTAAGTCAGAGATGTCATTTATATTCATATGCCTCTCCTAGTTTATGATGGTGCCTCTATCGCAAAAATAGTCTCATAGTGCGCCTAATAGTCAAATTTGAAATTTGGCCGCTTCCTGGCCACATTTTACGATCAAACTTCCTCATTGCGTCTGCGGTGGTGAGGATAGCTATGGAAAGAGGCTTATGGCCTGGCCGCCCGGTGCTGCTGCCAGACGAATCCCTGTCCTCCTGGTTCGCTCGGCTGGCCGCAGCTAACGGCCTCCAGACCGCTGAACTCCACCGCATCCTCCAGCCTGGTGGCGATCGTAGCCCTCGCGACTTGGACCGGCACGCTGACTTCCAGATATTGGATCGTCTGTCAGCCAAAACGAGCATCACGGCCGATGCCCTGGAGCAAGCCACCTTCCGCCGCTGGGCCGGTTACGTCTTCGAGCGTGACGATGGTTTGGCCAAGCTGGACTGGCTGCCGCCGGCGGGTCGGGACGGGGCTACACGCTGCTTCGGGCAGCAGGCTTGCCCGCTATGCCTTGCCGGTGATGCGCAGCCTTATCTGCGCCTTCGGTGGCGGTTGCTGTTTGTCTCCGTCTGCCCTGTCCACAGCTGCCTGCTGATTGACCGCTGCCCCCGGTGTAACGAGCCGTTGGCCATCCTGCGCCAACAGCAGCGGGGCGGTGTCAACTGCTGGTCCTGTGGTTTCGATCTGCGGCAGGCGGAGACCGTTCAGCCGCCGGTGAACTACCTGCCGTACCAGAACCGCCTCCTGACCGTGCTGGCGGATGGCTGGGCCGACTTGGGTGACCATGTCGGCCTGTATTCCTTCATCTACCTCAAGGTCCTTGCCCTGGTAGTACGACTGCTGACGGGAGGACCGCATGCCTATGCCCTGCGCGAGCAGGCGGAGTTGCGGGAGCCCGGCTTGGCCGTGCCGCCACAGTCCCTCCCGCGGGGGCGTGATCTGGCGGTGATGGCGCCGGCAGCACGGACGGTGCTGGTGGCCATGGCGATGGTGTTGATGCGCGATTGGCCGAACACCTTGGCGTCGGCCGCCGATGCCGTGGGCCTGGCCAGCAGCCATGTGCGCAAGCGCCACGGCGAGTCGTTGCCTTTCGCCTTCGCCCAGCTGGTGGACTGGCACTTGAAGAAGCCCTTCAATGCGGAAGGCCGCATCGAGGTTGCCGGGCTGAAGGAGATGCTGGAGCGCCAGGGGCGCAAGCCCACCTATCGCGAGATGGTGGAGACGGTGGGCACCGAGCTGGCCGCCATGAGCGATATGGCGGAACCGGTCGCCAACGGAGCCGCCTGGGGTCAGGGGCGCTACTGGAAGCTGGATGGCGTGTCGCCCGAGGTAAAGGAGGCGGCACGCCTCATGGCGCATCGGAGCGGCCAGAGCGTCGGCCCGTGGCTCGACAACCTATTGCGCCAACACCTCAATTTGCCATCAGGGCGAGAAAAATCCTCAGAATCGCCCATAAGTTGACGTAGTTGGCTGCGAACTCTCCTGTCATGGGGCCATGGGGGAGAGGGACATGCCTGTCAGGAAGATCGGCCTATGTTACCGCAGTGTGGGCGGGCAGGTGCCCATGGGCGGCGGCCGGCGGGGTGTGGACGTCGAATCGACGTTGGAGCGCGACTTCGTGCTGCTGTCCCGCTTCGACCGCGCCGTCACCGGTATCGAAGAACAGCCCGTCCGCATTCCCTGGGCGCCTGACCGATCCTACGTGCCCGATTTCCTGGTCACCTATGGCGACGGCCGCCCCAACGACCTGGTGGAGGTCAAATACTCCACGGATAAGGCGCTGCTGGCCGGAACGCTGGAGGAGCGCTTCGCTGCGGCACGCGCCTACGCCGCCGACCAGGGCTGGCGCTTTCGTGTCGTGACGGAGCGGGAGATACGAACGCCCCGTCTGGCCAACATCCGCTTCCTGCTGCCCTTCCGCGACCGGCCTGTCAATCGAGGGCTAATGGTGCGCCTCCACGCGCTCCTGCAAGCCCAGGGAGCCCTCGGCGTGGCCGTCCTGGCCGATTTAGCTGAGGGAGGCCCAGAACGCCGCGCGCACGTCCTGCCGACCCTCTGGCGGGCCGTGGCGTGGGGCGAACTGGCCGCGGACCTGGAGCAGCCCCTCACCATGCTCTCCATCCTCGACCTCCCCACGGAAAGGGCCGGCGCATGAGCGGCAAAGTCAGCTACAAGCCCGGGGCGGTGGTCCGCTGGCGCGGCCGCCCCTCCCGCATCGTCCAGGTCGTGTCCTCCACCTCCGTCCTGCTGGAGGACTCGGAGGGCAAGGAGCCGCAGGTGGTGCCGGTGTGGGAGCTGGCAGCCGTGAATCCCGAGAAGGCCGATCCGTCGCGCCGCCTGCTGGACGCCCTCAGCGAAGACGACCTGGTGGAGGCCAAGCGCCGCTTCGGCATCATCAAGCCCCTGATCCATTGCGAGCGGCGCAGCGAGGACATGGTGAAAGCCGTGGCCGCCGCGCAGAACGTGCCCCCGCGCCACCATCTACCGCTGGATCAAGGCTTATGAGGGCCGCCGGCTGATGTCCGACCTGGCGCCCCGGCGCAAGGGCCGTGTCATGCCCAAGCGTCTGGATGCGCGGATCGAGGCGGTGATCAGCGATACCATTCAGGGCTTTTACCTGACCAAGCACCACCCCACGGTGGAGGAGACGGTACTGGAAACGCAGCGCCGCTGCCGCGCCGCCGGCTTGGCCAAACCCTCGGTGGGCACCATCCGTTCCCGCATTCGGGCCGTAGCCCCGAAGGAAAAGGTGCTGAAGCGCGAGGGCCGCAAGGCGGCGCACGACAAGTTCGGCCGGGTGAAGGACAGCTTCCCCGGCGCCGATCAGCCCCTGGCCGTCGTTCAGATCGACCACACGCTGTTGGACGTCATTGTGGTGGACGAGGTGCGGCGCCTGCCCATCGGCCGGCCGTGGCTGACCCTGGCCATCGACGTGTTCAGCCGCATGGTGGCGGGCTATCACCTGTCGCTGGACAACCCCAGTGCCTTCGCCGTGGGGCTCTGCCTCTGCCATGCCATGTTGGACAAGCGCGAGGAACTGGAACGGCTAGGCGTCAGGGGCGAATGGCCGGTGTGGGGCCAGCCACGCATGGTGCATGCCGACAACAGCAAGGACTTCCGAAGCCACCTGATTCGCGACACGCTGGACGAATACGGCATCCGCTATGAGTTCCGCCCGCCACGCACGCCTCACTATGGGGGCCATATCGAGCGCCTGGCCGGCACCCTATCGCGCAAGGTGCATGCCCTGCCCGGCGCCACTTTCTCCAGCCCCAGGCAGCGTGGGGAATACAAGTCCACCGCCGCCGCAACCATGACCCTGGCGGAGCTGCAGAAGTGGCTGGTGACGTTGATCGTCGGCGTCTACCACAACAAGCTGCACGAGGGCATCCAGATGCCGCCGCTGGCCCGCTGGAACGAAGGCGTCGTGGGCAGCGACCAGGTGACGGGCCGCGGCTTGATCGACCCTATGCCTGATCCCCGTCGCCTGCGACTCGACTTCCTGCCCTTCATCACGCGGACGGTGCAGCCGGAGGGCATAGTCTGGGACAAGATCTGGTACCGGGACCCCTTGTTGTCGCAGTGGGTCCGCGCCGGAGACGCCGGCCGGCGCATGCAGTTCAAGGTGCGGCGCGACCCCACCGACATCAGCAAGCTCTACTTCCTGGACCCGGCGCTGAAGGATTACGTGGCCGTCGGCTACCGCGACTGGAACCGCCCCTCCATCTCGCTCTGGGATTACCGGGCAGCCGTGGGCTACCTGCGCCAACAGGGCAAGGCAGCACAGGATGAGGCCGCCATCTTCGCCGCCTACGACGAGATGCACCGCATCACCGAGGCGGCGCGCGATGCCACCAAGAAGACCCGGCGCAAGGCCGCCAAACGGGACGAGCAGCGGCGGCACCGCGCCGCCCTGACCCTGGACCCGCCCATGGATACCGTGCCCATCCCTGTACCGGTGGGGTCCGCCCCGCCGCCTGAAGCCAAACCGCTGCCCAGGGCGCGTGGGCCGGGCCGCAACGGCGATAGGCGCCTGGCCTTGGTGGTGGACAACGGGGGCAAGCCGCCGGGGGGCGGCGACGGGGATTTCGACTTCTCCGACAGCGACGTGAATACGGGGGTGGAAACATGGTAGGCACTGCGGACCTCTTCGCCGTGCAGGGCACCTTGGCCTTCGACGTGCCGGTGCCGGCGGAGTTGGATGAACGGGTCCGCCGCATCCGGGCTGCCCGCTATGTCGACTACGACACGGGTACGGCCGTCCTGCGCCGCTTGGCTTGGCTCTACGACCATCCCACGGTGCCGCGACCGCCCTGCAGCCTGATCTACGCCGACACCAACAACGGCAAGACGGCCCTGGCCATCAAGTTCATCCGCGATCTCAGCCCCCGAGAGGGCAGCCCTGAATACGGTCGCCACCCGGTGGTTTACTGCCAGGCCCCGCCCTTCGCCGACCTAGCCGGCTTTTACGACAGCATTCTTCGCGCTCTGAAAGCGCCCTACCGTTCTTCCGCCCGCGTCCAGGCCAAGTGGGACCAGATCCTCCATCTGTTGCCGGCAGTGGGCACCCGTCTGCTGATCCTGGATGAGGTGAACAACCTGCTGGCGGGCAAACCGGATCAGCGGTTGCTGGTGCTGAACAGCCTGAAGGGCATCAGCAACGAGTTGCGCATCCCCGTCGTCGCCATGGGCACCCAGGACGCCGTCCGCGTTTCCAGACGGACCAGCAGTGGGGCAACCGCTTCGAGCCCATGGGCATTCCCCGCTGGACCCTGGGCAAGGACTATGCTTTGTTCCTGGCCCGCTTCGTCCAAAGCCTGGAGCTGAAGCAGGAGAGCAATTTCCGCTCCAAGGACCTCGTCGGCCGCATCCATGGCATGGCGGAAGGTTTGACGGGCGAAACTTGCAAGCCGATGGCTCTTGCGGCTGAGACGGCAATCCAAATAGGGGTGGAGGTCATTGATTGGGAGACAATGGACCGCGTGCCCTGGGTGATGCCGAGTGAGCGCCGGCGCGTCGCAAGGTAACAGGGCATTTAATATTGGGAGTTCACATACTCACCATGCCTATTTAGATTCTTCCGGAATCGCCCCTGTGAAAGCGACGCTCGTTTAACTCGTGAGAGATTGGGTGCTGTAAACGCATTGACTGACTTTCTTGCACTTGTGGCCGTGTGGCGAAATTCAGACCGATGCCGCCACCTCATTCGTGGTCAGCTAAAAAAGCTTGATTTTTATCACGTCTCTGCTTTCTAACGACGCCGATTAGTGATTCAATAGCGAATCGCTAGCGCCTGCATCGGCATCGCCTCGTGGGAAGTAGGAGTGAGAGTAGGATCATGGCCGAGACCCAAATTGAGTGGACCGATGCCACCTGGAACCCGGTGGCCGGCTGCACAATTGCCACCGAAGGCTGCAAAAACTGCTACGCAATGGAAATGGCTCGCCGCCTCGAGGCGATGGGTGTCGGGAAATACATGGGGTTAGCTCGCCGAAGTGGCAAAAGGTCTGTATGGACTGGCGTCGTTAGAGAAGATCAGTCGGCTTTATCGATCCCATATTCTTGGAAGAAACCAAGAAAAATATTTGTTAATTCTATGAGTGATCTATTTCATGAACGGGTCTCTGATAAATTCATATTATCTGTTTGGAAGGTTATGGAGGAAACTCCGCACCACAATTACCAGATTCTGACAAAACGGCCATCTCGTATGGTTGAAATTGTCCAAGCCAAGATAGGTAAGGTTCTGCCCAATGTGTGGTTGGGGGCAAGCGTCGAAGACGCGCGTGTCACTGACCGCATAGCGGAACTGCGCAAAGTGCCAGCAGCCATTCGTTTCATCTCCTTTGAACCATTGATCGGTTCAGTTGGTAGTGTGGATTTGGATGGAATTCATTGGGCTATCGTAGGAGGAGAAAGCGGTCGGTTTGCCCGCCCTATACGCGAGGAATGGGTAGACGAAATCCATAGTCAGTGTGTAGAAAGTGGTACAGCGTTTTTCTTTAAACAGTGGGGCACTTGGGGGAAAGACAACAAGCGTCGCTCAAAAAAGGCGAATGGCCGTGAATATCGTGGCCAGGTCTGGAATGAGATGCCGTCTCCGCCTGCGCTCTAATGAGATGAGGTTAAGTGTATGGCGACTTCCAAGGCTGTCTGGCGGATAGGGAAGACAGCGCCAAATATAGAGCCGCACACACTTGCGAAGCATCGCGTAGTTCAGCGCTATATCGAGCGATATCTGGAAATCGTTACACAGAATAGGGTGATGAATACGCTGAGAATTACATTTGTTGATGGTTATTGTGGTGGTGGACGCTATACCGATGGGAAAGATTTGTTCCCCGGCTCGCCATTGATATTCCTGTCTACCGTAACAGAAATGGAGAGTCGCCTAGCTGCTCAGAGAGCCAAGGGCTTTAACATCAGGGCGCGCTATATTTTTATTGATAGCGAGAAGCGACACATTGAATTCCTGCGTGCTGAGATTGAGAAAACCCAATTCAAAGATATGCTCGACAAAGAAATTTCTCTATGGGTGGGTGATTTTAACGATCTCGTAGACAATGCAATAATTGAGGCAAAAAAGAATTCCCAACGAGTTGGCTGCTCCATATTCCTTTTAGATCAATTTGGGTGGAGTCAGGTAGCTCTGGAATCAATCCGAAAAATACTTAATAATCTTCCGAAGTCTGAAGTTTTTCTGACGTTTATGGTTGATGCGCTGGCCAACTATATTAGCGAATCTAATCACGACCTTAGTGCCTTCGAGAGAATTGACATTAGTCCCGACCTCGTGCGGGAAATGATTCGATTTAAGGAAGAGGACTATCTTGGCGCACGCGTTCTTATCCAGAACTTTCTATATGACCACATAAGAAAACAAACAGGCGCACCTTATTATTCGCCATTTATGATTAAATCACCGGAATCGCATCGATCTCATTGGCTTTTGCATTTATCAAAGCATCATGAAGCCCGCAATGAGATAGGTGAAATTCACTGGCAAGAAAATAACACGACAACTCATCACGGACGCGGCGGATTCTATTCACTCGGATTTACGCCGACTGGCGACATTAATCAATTCATGATTGAATCTTTAATGGATGACCATGCTCGGAAGGTCTCTAGAGAAGCTTTAATCGAAGAGATTCCGCATCTAATTGAGGAAACGCTGGCCCAAGGAAAGCCCGTCAGCCTTGTTACACTCTTTGGCAGCAGATGCTCTGATACGCCGCTCGTTCGATCACTAATCGAACCTGAGCTTTTACGCCTGAGAGACAATCACGATCTTATAATTAAGAGTGCAGATGGCAAACTCAAGCCGAGGTCTAAGAGTCTTGAGTGGACAGATCGTTATGAGTTTACGAAGGAGCCGACATTCTTCAGCAAGTTTCTTAAGAAGAAAGAGAAATAGATTCACTAACGACGCCCACTATCACATAGCCGCCGCCATGTGGAATGGTCTCACTTAAAAGGCGGGAATTACGATTTCATCTCATTTAAAGCTGAATGCTGCTCTCGCTTAAGGTCGCTTCTTGACGGTTTGGCACTTACATTCGTCTCATTCAAAGCTGAAAACGACAAAACGCCGCTCAATATGCGCAGATACCATCTGCGCACCTGTGAAATGTGGGTTTCCCGGAAATCGTAGCCTGGGCGCGGTTCGAGTGCGACCCACTGGTACCCGCCTTGGCTCGTGGCCTAGATATTCGCTTCCGGAGCGGCGCCTTCGTCGCACAGGCCAACCGGCCTTGGATTCTCGGCGGTGGCGATCAGCCCCCTTATCCCGTGCCCCAGCGAGACGGATCGGATGGAGATGCTCTCATCGGGGAAGCCGCCGCCCCGCAGCATGGCCGTCAGTTCGGTGGGCGTGAACAGGCGGTGGGTGCCGGTCCTGGCAAATGGCCAGCGCCGCATGGTTGCGGCGTCGGTCACGTAGACCGCCAAGCGTCCACCGGGGCGCAGCACGCGCCGCGCCTCGCGCAGAATACCCACGGAATGATGCCAGAAGTAGGCGACGTTGACCGCGAGTATCCCGTCCACCGAGCCGGCCGGCAGCGGCAGCGTGTCAAAGCGGCCAAGATGCAGGTGCAGTTGTCCCCTGTGCCGGGACTGCCGGTTGAGCCTGGCCGCCTGCCGCAGCATGACGGCGGACTGGTCCACGCCGTGGACGATGCCCGCCGGTCCCACCGCCGCCATGGCCAAGGCGACGCCGTGGCCTGGACCTGAACCCAATTCCAGGACCGTGTCGCCGGGACGGGGCGCGAGGGCCTCGACCGCCGCCTGGTTGGGAAGCGCGTTCAGGCGGTTCATGACCAGGCCGAGCAACCGCCCCACCACGCCGGTGGGGTGGCGCAGTTGGTTCCCCAGCCCGTGCCAGGCCGCGCGGAAGCGGGTTGGCGGGCCTGTCAGCGGCTCGAAAGCGTCCATCACCCCGCCGCCAGCTTCTGTTGCACCCGCTTCAGCAGGGCACGGATTTCGCCGCGCCGTCCGGCATCCCAGACAGGCCGGTCCGGGGTGGGGGGTGCGGCCAGGCCATGGGCCAGCACCTCCGCCGCGTTGCGATAGTCCCCCTGCTCGACCAGGAAGTCGCCGTAAAAGTAGGTGGCGTCCAGGCCATCCGGATTGATGGCCAGCCCTTCCTCCAGGTAACGGCGGGCCTTGTCGTCATCACCGAAGCTCAGGGGGAAGCCAGGAACCTTGTAATAGAGGGAGCCGAGGGTGGTGGGCACGGCGCCGCCCACCGCGCGATAGTCCAGGCGCCCGGCCGTTTCCAGCAGCGCGCGGGCTTCGCGAGCCAGGGAGAGGGCGCCCATGCCTCCCTTCAGGCCGGCCTGGCCGCTGAGCGCCAGGGCTTGCCAGATCAAGGGTTCGGCATGGCCGGGATATTGTGACGCCAACTGGCCGGCTTGCTCGGCCAGCGCCGCCATGGCTTGCGCGCGGGTGTCCCGGTCTGTCAATTCGAAGGTGATATGGGACCATTTCCTCTCCACCGCGGCCAGGGCCGTCAACATCGCGGGCGTGCCCGCATCGGTCGCGACCTGCTGGGCGATGGGCGCGCCGTCCATCGGCGCGGCGAACCCGCCAGCCGGTGCCCACAGATGGAGGAGGGCGGTCGCCGTGGCTAAGCAGACTTTCCGAACTCCGCCCACACATGGGCGGGCTCGGAAATCTGCTGAACCATAGAGTCGGCAGGTTTCTCCAGGCCGGGCCATGTGTGGCCCGATCTGGAGAAACCTGCTTAGGGCCAGGCGGCGGCGCGCGGACGGGAGGGTGTGATCCATGAGTGGTTCCTCAAACCAGGGGAAGGCAATCGACGCGCGGGTTGGCGCCGTGGGGGCCCGGCCGTCGTGGCGTTTCCGGCGACATCAACGCGCCCAGGGGACCGCGCCGCAACTGGCGCCGTACCGCGGCGTCGACCAGGCGGGGGAAGAGGCGTTGGAGCAGGACGAAGAAACGTTCAGGGCCTGCGGGATAGGCGGTATCGGCACCGGCCAGGACCGCCGACCAGATCCGCTTCGCGATGTCCGCCGGTGGGTCCGTGGGCATGTCCAGCAGCGCCAGGAGGGGTTCAAGGGCCTCCGTCGCCGGGGTGCGGGCCCCGCGCGGCGCGGCGTAGGTGACACCCACGCCCTGGCATCGCACTTCCCGCCGCAACGCGTCGGACAGCCCGCGCAAGCCGTATTTGGACGCGCAATAGCCGGCGAACAGGGGGTAGGGGATATCCCCCAGCAGGGAGCCGATGTTGACCACCCGGCCGGCGGCGGCGGACAACAGGGGGAGGAAATCCCGGGTCAGGGCCAGCGGCGCCAGCAGGTTGGTGGCCACCAGGGCGGTCAGCGTCTGGTCGTCCATGTCTGACAGCGCCCCCGCCCATACCAGGCCGGCGTTGTTCACCAGGAAGTCCAGCCCGCCGGTGTGCTCCCGCACGGCGTGCGCCAGGGCTTGACGGTCCTGGGCCTGGGTCACGTCGGCGGTCAGGACCAGGCACCGGGTCCCGGGGCGCAGCAGCGCCTGGGTGGCGTCCAGCGGGGGGTGCCGCCGGCCGACCAGGATCAGGCCCAGCCCCTGGCGTGACGCCTCGATGGCCAGCGCCCGGCCTATGCCTGACCCGGCGCCGGTGATCAGCGCGGCCTTGCCGGTGGCGGCGGGATCATGCGGCATGACAGCTTCCCCCTTGCGCGCCCTCCAGGCTACGGCTCAGGTCGCGGAAAATATCGCCATACAGGCGGTAGGTCATGATGGCGGTGTCGGCGATGACCGGCAGCGCGTCGGGCGCGCGCAGGCCATCAACCAGGGACTGGAAGAAGGCGACGTGTTCCTGGTCCAGCGCGCCATGGGATGTCAGGTAGCGGAAGCCGCCGGCGCCATCGGCCCGGTAGGCCCGCCGCAGGGCATCGGCCGCGCGCGAGGCCAGCAGGGTCGACATGCCTTCGAGGACATGCACCATGCCTAGCAGCGCATAGGGACTGACGCGCTCTATGGCATCGTAGACATAGGCCAGCATGGCCCGGCAGGCCTGGCCGGGCACGGACGCGGCGACCAGCGCGGCGTCACCGCCCACGGCATCGATATCGTCCAGGATCCATTGTTCATGCCCCTGTTCCTCGCTGATGTAGTCGAACAGCGCGGCCCGGTAATCCTCATCCTCGGTTCGGGCCGCCGCCAGGGCCAGCAGCCGGCAGGTATGACGAACGTGATGGTAGGCCTGCGCCAGGAAATCGCGATAGAGCGGCAGCGGCACGGCGCCGTCCATCGCCATGCTCAAGACGGGAATGGAAAGGAAAGCGCCCCGGGCGTGGGCGGTTTCCGCCAGCAGGCGCTGATACGGTGTCCATGAGGTGTCGGGCAAGGAGGCCTCCGTCAACGGTCGGTGGTCAAAAGGTCCAACGGGCAAGGGGGGTGCCGGCATGGTCGGCGGATGAAGCTGTGGGAAATAGGCGGCGGTGGCTTCCTGACGGCGGAGCCGGCCGTTGGCGGTGAGCAGGCCCCGGGCCGCCAAGTCGCGCAGCGGCGCGACGTGATGCCGCCGTGGCCGGGCGTACGCTGGCAGGCCTTCGGCCAGGGCTGATGACAAGGTGGCGACCGCATCGTCGCTGGCGGCTTCGAACCAGGCCGCCGCCGCCGGCGCGGGGACCAGCAACACCGCCAGCCCATCCATCCCGCCATCGCTGAGCAGGCAGTACGACAACCGCGCGTCGTTAAGGAAATGAGCCTCCACCCACTCCGGGCTGATGTTGCGTCCCCCGGGGGTCACGATCAGGGCGTCCCGCCGGCCATGGATGATCAGGTGGCCCTCATCGTCGAAGGCCCCCAGGTCGCCGGTGCGCCAGGTCGCCATCCTTTTCGGTTCGTCCACCGGCGCTTCACCCAGGTATCCCGACATGACCGACGGGCCGGTGATCACGATCTCCCCCCGGTCGAGGGTCACGCGCAAGCCGGGCAAGGGCTGGCCCACGGTGCCCGCCCGCCGCCGTCCCGGCCGGTTCAGCGCCACCACCGAGCAACACTCGGACAGGCCATAGCCTTCATGCACGGGAATGCCGAGGGCCCAGGCCCGTTCCGCCAAGGCGTTGGGGACCGCGGCCCCGCCCACGGCCACCAGGCGGAGGTTTGGCGGAACCGTGCCTCCCGTCCGTTCCAGTTCCGCCACCCAGGCGGCCAGAAGCTGGGGCACCAGCGTCAGGCAGGTGGGAGCGGCGGCGGTGATGGCCTGGGCCAGGCCCAACGGTCCGGGGCCGCCGACGCGCGCCGTCAGCTCGGGTATCAGCGTCACCCGCGCCCCGATGCTGAGTGGCAGGGTCACGGCGCACAGGGTTTCGAGCAACAGGGCCATGGGCAGAAGGCTGACGTAGTGGTCGTCCGGCCGCGCGTCGATGGCCTCGGCCAGCGCCATGGTGCTCCAGGACAGTTGGCGCCCTTCCAGCACCACGCCTTTGGGGGTGCCCGTGCTGCCCGACGTATAGATGACCTGCCGCGCCGTTCCGGCCGGGTCCAAGGCCGCCGCTACCGCTGTCATGGCCGGTACCTGCAGGACGGGCACGGCCAGGGGCGCCACAAGTCCGGGATCCACGTCGGGCGTGTGAATGACGTGGGTGATGCCGGCGTCGGCGGCGATGTGGCGCCATTGCGCGGGCGAGAAGAAGGGGGGCAAGGGGACGGCGGTAAGGCCCGCCTGCCAGATGGCCAGTTGGGCGACCATCCATTCCACGCGACTGCCGCCGACGAGGCCGATGACCGGTCGCCCGCCGTCCGTTCCCAACGCCGTCAGCGCCTGGACCGTGCCCGCGACACGGGCGGCCAGCCCCGCATAATCAAGGGACGAGATGCCGTCGGTGACCGCCGGTCGATGGGGCGTGAGGGTGGCATGCCGGTGGATGGAATCCAGAAGCTCACGCATCCGCCGGAACCTCCGCCCGTGGAACCTCCGCCCGCGTCAGGGTCGGACTTAGGAATGGCCAGTCGTCGGCAGCACAGACGGTCGGGCCGCTTTCATAGTAGCGCCCCCAGGCGGCGGCATCGGGCCGGCGGGCGGGGTCGGCCTGGGCCAAGACCAGCAACGGCGGATAGAGGCGCTGCAACAGCTGCCGCAGGCGGGACGTGGCGGTGAAGAAGCACCAGTCGTATCCGTCAAGGGCCCCCCGGCAGGCCAGGCTGTGGAAAAAGCCGGCCGACAGGTCGGCGCGGCGGCTGACCATGGTGGTGATCTCGAATACGCGGGCACGGTGCACGTGGCGCCCACTCCGCCGCCCGAGGACACGGTCCACCGGTTGGTCGAGATAGGCTTCGGAGAAGAAGCCGTCGGCGGTAGTCCGAACGCCGGCGGCACAGGCGGGATTTCCGTCCCGGTCGAGCACCGCCATCATCAGGCGCGGAAAGCGGGCGACATGCGCCCCATAGGCCTGGGCGTAGATATCGCGGACCAATTGCTCCACGGCGGGCCGCAACGGATGGTCGGCGGACAGGGCCAGGATATCGGGCAGCCTCTCCCGGGCCGATACGAACCTGCCGTCGTCTGCCGCGGGGACTGGGCGGGGATGGGGGGCCGCATTCATGGGGACGCGCCTTCGCTGATGGAACCGCGCCTCGGCTGCCGTCCAGGCAGTGAAGCGATGGGCCATGCTAAGGCCGCGCGCCGTGGAGTTGTGTGGACTTGCCTACCGGTTGTTTTCAGTTCTGCGGCGTCGCGGGCGCGACGGGCAGGATGATTTCAACCAGCAGCCCGCTGGGGCGATTGTGCGTCGCAACCACCGTTCCACCATGCAATTCCACCACGCGCTTGCAGATGGTCAGGCCGATGCCGGTGCCGCCGGTGTCGCGGGCCCGGGCCGGATCGGCACGGTAGAACGGATCGAACAACTGCCCGATGGCTTCATCGGAAACTCCGGGCCCCCTGTCCGCCACCGTCAGGCTCAGACCGGTGGCGGCGTTTGCCGCCACAGTGACGGTCACCGGCACCCCGGCCGTCGTGTAGAACAAGGCGTTGCGGATGACGTTTTCGATGGCGCGGCGCAGCAGGTCGGCATTGCCGGCGATGACGCCGCGACCCGGCAGGTCGGCTTCCACCGTCAGGGTCAGGTCGCGCTGCCGGTCGGGCCGCTCGTAAGCGGCGTCGGCGATGATGGTGCCCACCAGAGCCTGCAGGTCCACCGGCACCCGCTGCAACGCCACGGCCGCCCCTTCCAGCCGGGCCAGGGTCAGGAGTTCGGAGGCCAGGGCGGCGACGGCCGCGATCTCCCGCTCCATCCTGTCGAAATGCCGGGGTGCCTGGGGCTCCACCTGGCGGCGCGCCAGCCCCAAGGCCATGCTCAGCCGGGCCAGCGGTGACTTGATCTCATGGGAAATATCGCTGATCAGCCGACGCTGGGCGGTGATCGCGGCTTCCAGCTCGGCCGTACGGTCCGCCACCTTGCCTTCCAGCGTCAGGTTCAGGTGTTCCAGATCCCTCATGCTGCGGTCCCGCTCCTCCCGGGCATTCCGCAAGTTGACCGTCATGTGGTTGAACGACCGGGCCAGAAAACCGAGCTCATCCTGGCTGGTGACCGGGACCTGGATGTCCAGGTGATCCGTATCGGCGATGACGCGCACCGCCCGGGTCAGGTCCATGATGGGCGCCGTCAGCCGCCGGCCCAGCCAGCGCACGAAGGCGAAGATGGGGACCGCGAGCAGGATGCCAAGCAAGGCCAATTCCAGCGCCACTTGGCGCAGGGGGCGGGTCACGACCGACACGGGCTGGGAAACCACCACCTGCCAGGATCGCAACAGGCCGTCCCGCTGCACGGATCGGCCGATGATGCGGCTTTCCCGTTCCAGGCCGGTATCGGCGGCGCTGGACAGGACCGCCGGATGCGGGGGCAGGCGCACCAGCACCGTGCGGGGCTCCACACCGTTCAGCAAGGTTTCGACCGTGCTCCAGGGAAGGGCGATGACCAGGGTGCCCACGCGGTAGCCGGGGGCGAAGCTGCCGAAAACCGGAATGGCCAGGGCGACGAGATCCCCGGCGCCCAATGGGTTCCGGTGCTTGTCGAGAAAGGTGGCGCCGGCAGCCGTCACGGTCCAGGCCGCCGGCAGGTGGGTGCCCGGCGCGGGGGTGCCGGCGTCGCCGTCGGCATCGGCGATCAAGGTGCCTGCGGCGTCGAAGGCGTAGAGTCCGCCCGCCAATCCATACAGGCGCTGCAGCGCCTCCAGCGTGGTCCCGATCCGCCGGTCGACGTCGCCGGACACGAGGTCGTTCATGACCTCCAGCTGGGCCCAGGCGGTTAAATCCGTCGCCAGCTCGTCCATCCGGTTGCTGAGACGCTGGTATTTCAGGTCGGCCACCTGGGCCAGGCCGCCCTCGGCGGATTCAAGCAGAGACCGGCGCACGCCCGTGTAGACCACCGCCGCCGTCAATCCATAGGTCAGCAGATATATGGCCAGCAGCGCGCTGACGATCTTGCGCCCAACGGAGCTGCCAATGATCGCCTTCATGGACCGCCCCCGCCCGAACCAACCGCCACCGGCAGCCTGGCCAGGACCACGACACCATCCGGCGCTCCGCCGCCACCGGTGATGTAACCGACCGAACCCGGAACCCGGCGAATGAAGGTAAGCAGCGCCTGCTCGGATTCCTGCACCACCGGCGGCGACTTGCCCTTGAAGTGCATCTCGTTCCAATAAACGATCAGGCTGGCGTTGTTCTGGCGCAGGATTCCCGCGGTGAAGCGGGCGCGGACGTCACTGGAGATTTCACGGTTGACGGGGATGATCGCGCTGCCATCGGGCCATAGGGTCATCCGCAGCAGGTAGATGGCGGCGACGTCGCCGGCGTTCAGCGGGTGGCCCAAGGTCACCGACGGGTTGGCGACCACCAGGATGTCCTCCCCCCGGGCCATGTCCGACAGGAACAGTCCTATCAGAGCCGCCAGCAGGGAACGTCGCCGCCGCATCAGAACAGCACGGACCAGGAGGCGAACAGACCGGTGGGGTTGACCGGCGGTCCGCCCACATTCAGCAGATATTCCAGCCTGAAGACCATGGCCGGTTGCGGGCGGAAGGCGAAGCCGGCGAGCAGGTCCTGGGCTGCGCGGTCGTCTGCCGGCTGCGCGGCGGTGAGGGGCGCGGTGCGGCGCCCGTCATAAACCTCATACCAGCCGTAGATGGACCATCGATCGTTGAGCGCGTAGGACGGCGCCACGTATCCGCTCCATTCCAAGCTCTGGGACGTCTGCACACCGGTGGGATGGGACAGGCTCGAAACCACCCCTTCGCCCTGCAGGCTGAATGAACCGATCGTATACCGGAAGTCCATCCCCCCCAGATGCTTTTCCACCCCAAACCGGTCGATGGTGCGCTGAACCGAGAACCCCACCTTGTCCAGCAGGGCCAGGGGAAAGCTGACGTGCACCCCTTCAACCAGGCGGTAATGGTCGTCGACGATGCTGTCCGGCCGCGCGGAGAACTCGTCCATGGGTTGCCAATAGATCTGGACGTCCGGCCAGCGGGCCTCGGGATCAGTGTACAGCACGGACAAGCCGGTGGCGTATTGGCTGAACCCGCGATAGGTCGCCGCCGGCCGCACGGTTGACAGGACCAGGGGTGCGGCGTGGATTTGGTTCCAGTCGCCGACGGGCGCCAGCATCTTGCCGAACCTGACCGTGAAGCCATCCGGCAATTGGATGTCGTCGTAGAGCCGCTCCAGCACGACATAACCACCGCCTTTTCCAGTGTCACCCCCGTCCTTGCCCCATGGCAGGAGGTTGAGCCCCGTCAACTCCGCTTCCATGAAGGGGTTGACGAAGGCGCCGACGTGGGCGCTGGCAAAAAGGCTAAGATCCTCCAGGCTGAAGGTCTTGCTGCCCTGGTCCGGCAGGCCCGCCACCAGGCTGGAATAGCCCGCCAGGTTGACGGGGCCGATGTTGAACCCCTGACCCAGCACGTAGCTGCCCGCCGGCTCGGCATCCTGCGCCTGGGCGGCGCCGGCCGCCAGAGTGGCGGCCAAAATCGCCACGGCCAGACGGCGGCCCTGGGGAAGATGGGGGAAGCGCGGGGGGATCATGGCCATCCGGACGAGGCCCGATCACGGCGGGGGCAGGGCGTAGAGATAGCCGACATTGCGGATGGTCTTGATGGGCTGCTCCCCATCGGAAGCGGTGGCATCGAGTTTACGCCGAACCTTGCTCACCAGCGTGTCGACATTGCGATCGGCACCAGCCGCGTGATGCCGGCCGAACGCCGCCGCCGAAAGCTCGTCCCGGGAAATGATGCGACCAGCGCCGCGCAGCAGATGTTCCAGCAGGCTGAACTCCGCTGACGTCAGGTCCAGGCGCCATTCCCCGCACCAAGCGATGCGGGCGGTTGGGTTCAACCGGACGTCTCCCACCTGCAACTCCGCCGGGGCCCTGGCGGCACCGCCATTGGCGCGACGGAGGACCGCACGAATGCGGCTGACCAGTTCCCGGGGATTGACAGGTTTGGGCACGTAGTCATCCGCGCCGATTTCAAAGCCCACGATACGATCGACGTCGTCATCACGGGCCGTCAGCATGATGACGGGCACATTGGACCGCTGGCGAAGGCGCTTCAGCACATCGAAGCCGGACAGCTTCGGCAGCATGACGTCAAGCACGATGAGGTCTTGGCTGTCCGGCGCATGGTCAAAACACGCGGCGCCGTCATGGGCCACGTCAACGGAGAACCCATCCTGTTCCAGGAACTCGCGCAGCATGTCCGCAAGCGCGACATCGTCGTCAACGAGCAGTATCCGATCCATACCTGATTATTGGCGAAGGGGGGAGCGAAGTCGACAGTCGGCTTATGGCAGATAAGAAGGGAACGACGGGCACGGTGGGCGGCGATGGGACATACCCCGGAGGGTCCCCATCGCCGCTCGCCGCGCGACCTCAATCAAGCCTTGATGTTGATGTTGTTGCCGCGGTCCTTGTCGACCGGACCGGTATCCACGTCGCCATCGCCATCCCGATCCAGACTGGCGGTCTGCGGGGCGGCGGCTTGGGTGGGCGCGGTGTCGGCCGCCGGGGTCGGGCGGTATGACGCGGCGATGGAACTGGCGTAGCCGCCAATGGAAGAAATGCTCATGGTCGTAACTCCTGAAAAGTATCGGATCGGTTCGGTCGCGTTGTCGCCTTTGACGTCAATATACCCCGCCAGCCGAGAGCCAATTGTGGAGTTTTGTCGAGTCCTTCGGAATTGGGTGCCGCCATCCAACAAGGGCCACGGCCGCTATCGAAGGATCGTGGCCGTGTCCACCAGGCGCACATCGTGCATCTGGTCGAGGTAGGCCTCGTAATACCCTTTGTGCGATGCGCCGACGATGGCGAGAAGGCGGGTGCCGGGATGCTGGCCCAGGACATCGCGGATGTTCGCGACCATGCGCAGGTTGCGCGTTTCCCAATAGCCGACATAGGTGCGGCCGAAACCCTGAGGCGATGGCTCCCTGAGGGCGGCGCCGAAGTCGGACTGGTAGGCCAGCAGGGCACCCTGCGGCGCGTTGTAGGCGCGATACAGGGTCATCAGGCCGTCTGGCTTGGCGAAGCCGGCCTCCAGCCGCTCATCCTCCGCCCGGCGCGCCTTGGCGACGGGATTGTCCCAGGCGTGCGTGATGGCGGCGGCATAAGCGTTGGCGTCCGGCGGGTCGGGGAAGTCGGCGCTGTGGTCATCCACGCTCCACAACCGCTCCAGGCCCAGGCGCGCCGCCAGCACGGCCGAGATGAGGTTGGTTTCGTTGCGGCGGTCCTTGGCGCGGTCCAGCGCCGCCACCAGGTCGGGGGTCAACCCGTCACCGGCGCGCCGTTCCTCCACTGGCAGGCGCAGCCATTGCACCAGGGCGGAGCTCCGCTCCCCCGCCGCCAGGAAGATCGCGGCCAGATGCCGCCGGTCGGTGGCGGTGGGGGCCGCCGGCCATGCCGCCAGCAGCCGTTCCGCCTCCGCGTTGGCGGCGGGCACGTCCAGTCCCGTCGCCTGTCCGGCGGGTCCGGGGTCCGGGCAGTAGTCGGCGACAGTGGAGGCGTAGCGGGCGGGGTAACGGCGCAGGCTGTCGCACTGCAGGCCGGACATGTCCTCGGTCGCGATGGCATCCGGATGCCAGGCTGCCAGGCGGGCCAGCAGGGGTTCCAGCATGTCCGGCCGCAGCTCCCCCTTGAGCCCCGACAGATGCGGCGTTCCCAGGACCAGCACCTCGTTGGCCTTGCCCGTTGGCGGTCCCTTGAACCGGTCGGGCTTGAACGAGGGGTGGTAATCCGTGCCGGCCTTGGCACCCACCGGGGTGACCATGGCGGTGGCCAGGGTGCCGAGGAGCAGGGCCAGGCCCAAGCCGGATGACCGGCGACGAACGCGTTTCATGAAGCCCCCAACGATTATGCGTGGTGATGCGGGCATCATCCGCAACGG
>NZ_BACU01000081.1 GCF_000333275.1 Azospirillum sp. B4
ACGCCGGCGTTGGCGTTTGGCAGGCCGGGCGCTCCTTTGCGCTCCGGCAACAGCGCCGCGCGCTCGGCCAGCCGGTCCCAGCCGCGGGCGGTTTCCAGCAGGACGCGCAACGGCGCCAGGCGCCGGCGCAAGGTCTCCGCCGCCTCGCCATGGGTGTTGGCCGGTGGCGTGGCGGCGGACAGGGACATGACCAGGCGCAGTAGCCGCAGGGCCGTGTCCAGCCGCCGGCTGGCCGCCGCCATCTGGCGCACCGCCTGGGCGTCGCCGCTTTCCAGCAGGACCGTGGCGTTCTCCAGCAGATGGCCCAGCGCCTGGCGCGTGGTGTGGCGGAAGCCTTCCGCCACCGTGGTCACCGGCGTCAGCGCCGTGGGATGGGCCGGGATCGCCGCCGCCGGCCGGCCGGTCAGCAGGCGCAGGCCGGCGTCCGCCTTGCTGCCCGTGGTCAGGCGCAGGGGCACGTGGTGATGCAGCGCCGCCGCCACCTCGAACAGCGCCGCGACGCGTCCACCCTTCAGTTCCAGTTCCACCTCCGCCACTGGCCAGGTGGTTTCCTCCCCCGCGCCGGGAACCGACAGCCGCACCTGCCCCAGATCCAGCGCCAGTTCCACAGAGGTGCGGGGGTCGGGATGCAGCAGCAGGGCGGTGCGCTGGACGTCGGTGGCGAAGCGGGGCGCCACCTGGGCCCACTGCTCTTCCGTTAGCAGCCCGGCGATGGTGGCGGGCAGCAGGGCGCGGTCGGGTCCGTCCCCCTCCACCGGCAGTTGCCATTCCCATTCCCGGCGGCCGGCCGCGGCGGCCGTGCCGGCGTCCGATGCCCAGGTCTTCACCGTCTGTACCCGTCTCCCGCCCCCTTGGCCGCCCCCTTGGCCGCCCTGCCGGCGGACGCGCAGGGCCAGGCCGTGGGCGGCCAGCGCCAGGTCGGGCGTGTCGTAATAGGTCGTGACCTGGTGGCGGTGCGCGGCGGGGCCGTCGGCCATGCGCGCCAACAAGGGCAGCGCCTGCAGGCGGCCCAGGGCGGCCGGCGTGGCCGCCATCTTCACCTCCACCTCGCGCACCGCCAAGGCGCGTTTGGGCGTGGAACCGATCGCCGGTGGCGGGGTTTCGTTTCCGCCCGGCGTCGAAGGAACGGTGGCGGCGCCCGCCGCCTCGGTCGAGGCATCGGGACCGCTGGGGGTCGGTGAGGGGCGGGCGGGGCCAATGGTCATCCGGCATGGATAACCGAAGATGGAACCTACGTTAAGATCGTGTTGCGAAATTACATCGATTCCGCGCAAACGGTAAAAATCTTGCCGTCAGGTTGCATTGCAGCGCACAGTTGCGATACTCTCGACGTTCCGTTGCGTCACAATAAATCGCCACCCTGCTCCAGCCCCGACCGGTCCCCGCCTTGGCAAACCCTTTCGCCGGTGCGAGGTAGGATAATGACTCACCCGAGTCCCCGTTATCCAAGGTATCGGCCGAACGCGGCGCGGAGGGGGACAGGTGGTCCGGCGCGGCAGGGATGAGCAACCAAACTGGGCATAGAACCATCATGACGTCATCGCTGGCAGCGTCGCGGTCTGCTGAAAAGTCCGCGGAAAAGTCCACCGACTCCGGGCCGGCCCCGGAAAAGACCGTGACGCCGGCGAAGACCTCCAAAACCACGCCCACCGCGACCGCCACCCCGGGCGTGGACGTGAAAGCGGCCGACGCCGCCACGCTGGCGGGCCTGGCCAAGGCCGGCCCCCTGCTGACAGGGGCGGTGGCCAAGTTCAGCGGCACGGAAAAGGTCGACGCCGTGGGCCTGACGGCCGACCTGGTGGCGCGGCTGTCACGTTATACCGCGCTGGCCGACGCCGATCCCTTCGCTAATCCCGTTTCCCTGCTGGCGCTGGACGTCTCCCGCCGCCTGCATGATGGGGAGCTGGACCTGGCCGCCGTGGAACAGGCCATCCAGTACCTGGGGGCGGAAGGGTTCCTGGCCCGCGCCCGGCGCCTGGGCGCTTATCTGGGGGAAGCCGACCCCGCCGCCAACGCCGCCCGCGTCCACCAGTTGATCGACCGCCTGGCGGTGGATGCCGATGGCAAGGCCGTGCCGTTCGAGGCCTTCCGCGCCCAGGTGGAGAAGGAGATTTTCGGCATCGTCATCACCGCCCACCCGACGTTCAACCTGATGGGTGATCTGATGGACGCCATGGCCCAACTGGCCACCGGGCGGGACCATGACGGCGCGCCCCTGACAGCGGCCGCGCGCCAGGCGCTGATCGCCTCGGTCGCGGCGGTGGAGATGCGGCCGGGCGAGCTGTCGCTGGCCGATGAGCACCGGCTGTCGCTGGAGGCCATCACCAACATCCAGGCGGCGCTGCGCACCGTCTATGACATCGTGCTGTCGGTGGCGCAGGACCGGTATCCGGAGCAATGGTCGGAATTGACGCCCCGGCTGCTGACGGTGGCCAGCTGGGTGGGCTACGATCTGGACGGCCGGTCGGACATCCGCTGGTCCGACACCTTGCACAAGCGCCTGGTGGTGCAGGTGGGCCAATTGCGCCACTACCTGGCGGAGGTGCAGGGCATCCGCAAGGTGGCGCCGGTGCAGGAAGACCTGCGCAACACCCTGGACCTGCTGGAATCACGCCTGGCCCTGGCCATCGCCCAGGTGACGGACGAGATCGCCGCCTTCGGCAAGGAGACGGACCAGAAGGGCATCGAGGCCATCGCGCGCCGCATGCACGAAGGCCTGCCGCTGCGCCTGGTGGAGGCTGCGCACGCCATCGAGCAGGTGGACCGCGCCATCCGCCTGGCCACCGCTGCCGACAAGGGCGCCACTGGCAAAGGCGCCAATGGCAAGGGCCAGGACGTGGTGCGCCGGCTGGCCATCCTGAAGGCGGAACTGGCCAATTATGGCTTGGGCCAGGCCCATACCCATGTGCGCATCAACGCCACCCAGCTGCACAACGCCGTGCGCAAGACGGTGGGCATGGAAACGGCGCCGGACGATCCGCGCTACCGCCAGTCCTACCTGAACGCCATCACCGGCCTGCTGGATGAGGTGCGTCCGGCCCGCATCAACTTCGGCAGCATCATCGCGGAGCGCACCTCGGCCAAGCGGTTGTTCATGGTCGTGGCCCAGATGCTGAAGTACGCCGACGCCTCCGTCCCCGTCCGCTTCCTGATCGCGGAATCGGAATCGGCCTTCACGGTGCTGACGGCGCTCTATTACGCCCGCCTGTTCGGTGTCGCCGACAAGGTGGACATTAGCCCCTTGTTCGAGACGGAACGGGCGCTGGAGGTGGGTAGCCGCGTCATTGAGCAGTTGCTGGAAAATCCGCACTACCGCGATTACGTGAAGCGCCGTGGCCGCCTGTGCATCCAGACCGGCTTCTCCGACGCCGGCCGCTACCTGGGCCAGACACCGGCCTCGGCCAGTATTGAGCGTCTGCGCCTGCGCATCGCCCGCCTGTTCACTCGTCACCGGCTGGACGGCGTGCAACTGGTCATCTTCGACACCCACGGCGAATCCATCGGCCGCGGCGCGCACCCGGCGGGCTTCCCCGAACGCCTGGGTTATGTCGCGGCGCCGGCCACTCTGTCGTTCATGACCCACCACAAGATCGCCTTCAAGCAGGAGGTCAGCTTCCAGGGTGGCGACGGTTATCTGTACTTCGTGACCCGGGCGGGCGCCCTGGCGGTGGTCACCCGCATCCTGGAACACATGCTGGGCGGCAAGCACGCCACGCTGGATGACGATCCCTTTTATGGCGATGCCGACTACATCCGCGAATTCTTCACCACGGTGAAGCAGTTCCAGGTGTCGCTGGTGGAGGATCCGAACTACGGCGCGCTGCTGTCGGCCCTGGGCACCAACCTGCTCTACCCCTCGGGCAGCCGGGCCATCAAGCGCCAGCACGACGGCAACGCCGACGATATCGACCAGAGCCGGGCCTCGCAGTTCCGCGCCATCCCGCACAACGCCATCCTGCAGCAGATGGGCCTGCCGGCGAACACCGTCAGTGGCGTGGGTGAGGCCATCGACAAGGATCCGGAACACTTCGCCGAGCTGTACCGCACCTCCCCCCGCTTCCGGCAACTGCTGGGCATGGTGGAATACGGCGTGGCCATCGCCAGCCCGGACGCGCTGAAGGCCTATATCGATACCCTGGACCCCGCCTTCTGGCTGCTGCGCGCCGCCCACACCAGCGACCCCGCCCGGGTGGAGGAGATGCGGCGCCTGGCCAGCATCCTGGAGGACAACCCCCTCCACAGCCGTCTGATCCGCATCTTCCGCAAGCTCTACCGCGACTTTGATGTCCTGGAGGAGGGGCTGGCCCGGGTGGAGCACCAGCCGGTGCCCGGGCAGGTGCCGCCGCCGGACGCGGCGCTGAGCAACGGCCTGCTGGTTCTGCATGCCCTGCGCATCGCCCTGATCCAGGAGGTGTTCCTGCGGGCGACCCACATCCCGCAGTTCTCCAGCCAGCACAACATCACTCACCGCCGCCTGATGGCCCGGCTGATGCAACTGGACGTGCCCTGGGCCCTGGAGCTGCTGGCCCGCATCTTCCCCGTGACGGGGGAGGCCGCCGGTGACGGCGACTTCGGCGAGGCGGCGACCTACGTCAGCGACGACAGCCAGAACTACGGCCAGGAGAACGAGCGCATCTTCAAGCCCATCGCCAGCCTGTATGACCTGGTGCGCCGCGTCGGCAACGGCATCACCCAGCGCATCGGCTTCTTCGGCTGAGAGGTGCATGAAAAAAGGGCGCTCTTCCCGGTGCGGGAAGGGCGCCCCTTCTGTTTCATCCCAGGTCAAAGGCTGGCGACGGCCGCCCGCTCCTCCGTCAACTCCGCCACCGTCCGATCCAGCATGACACGGGCATAGGCGTCGAGGTCCAGCCCCCGGATCCGTTCAATGCGACCGTCCTGGCAACGGGCGGGAACGCCGCAGACCAGGCCCGGGGGCAGGTCGTAATCGCCTTCCGACGCCAGGCCCATGGACACCCAGCGCTCGCCGCTGCCCTGTACCCAGTCGCGCATATGGTCAATGGCGGCGTTCGCGGCGGACGCGGCGGAAGACAGGCCGCGCGCCTCAATGATCGCGGTGCCCCGCTGGGCCACGGTGGGGATCAGAGTGTCGCGATACCAGGCCGCGTCGCCGATCAGGTCGGGCAGGGGGCGGCCGTGGGCCACGGCGTGCTGCCAGTCGGCGAACATGGTGGGGGAGTGGTTGCCCCAGACGATCAGCCGCTCGATGGCGGCGACCTCCACGCCTGCTTTTGCGGCCAGCTGTGCCTGCGCCCGGTTGTGATCCAACCGGATCATGGAGGTGATGGCGTCATGCGGCAGGTCGGGGGCGTGCTGGATGGCGATCCAGGCATTGGTGTTGGCGGGATTGCCGACCACCAGCACCTTGGCCGTGCGCTTGGCCTGTTCATTCAGGGCACGGCCCTGGGCCTTGAAGATGGCGGCGTTGGCCGACAGCAAGTCGCGCCGCTCCATGCCCTTGCCACGTGGGCGGGAGCCCACCAGGAAGGCGGCGTCGATATCGCGGAAGGCAGCGGCCGGATCGTCGGTGACGCTGATGCCACGCAGCAGGGGGAAGGCGCAGTCCTCCAGCTCCATCACCACGCCGCGCAGGGCCGGCAAGGCCGGCGTAATTTCCAGCAGCGTGAGGTGCAGGGGCTGGCCGGCGCCGAACACGTCGCCCTTGGCCAGGCGGAACAGCAGGGAATACGCGATCTGCCCAGCGGCGCCGGACACGGCGACGCGAAAGGGTGCGGTGGTGGTCATTGGGACATCCTTCGGCGTTGAGTTGCGCGTGCCTGAAGGTTGTTCCCAATGTGATAATCATTCCAACAGAACGTATTGAACGAATCTATCCGATATACAGATTGATCGGGCGCCCGGCGCGGTTGGGGGAACCCGCGCCGGGCGGCATGCCCGAGGCGCGGTCAGCTTTGCCCAGGGGGGTTGTGCACCAGGACGCCGTACCAGCCCAGGCCGCGATAGGTTTCATACCCCGGCGTGCGGGCGAAGCCGATCAGGCGGCCGTGGCGGTCCATATAATGGCCCATGGGCTGGCCCTGGGTCACCAAGTGGAAGCTTTCCGTCAGTTCGCCGCGCCCGTCGCTGGCCGCGATGATGCGGCCGGCGGCGTCCAGCAACAGGCAGCGGGTGTTGGTCCGTTCCGACGTCTCCAGCCGGACACCGGTTACCACCGCGCGGGCCTGGGGTGCCCAGTCGAAGAAGATGCCCAGCGCGCCCAGCACCTCCCCATCCTGGGCGCCATCGCGGCGGACGGCGGTGGAGTATGTGGCGACGGTGCGGTTCTCCAACCCGGGATTGGGGGTGATGTCCTCCACCGCGAAGTCGCCGCCATCGCGGGTGCGCAGCGCGTCGATGAACCAGGATTCATTGGCGACATTGGTGCCGATGGCGTGGGGGAAGCGGTCGGGGCGGCCCGTGGCGATGACGCGGCCGTTGCGGTCGGCCACCCACAGGTCGAGATAGACGGTGTAGCTCTGCAGGATGACGTTCAGCCGTTCGCTGGCGTGGCGCGTGGCTTGGTGGGAAGGAGCCTGCAGGCTGGTGACCACCGCGCTGTCCGTGGCCCACCAACGAACGTCGCATGACCGCTCGTAGAGGTTGCGGTCGATGATGTCGATGCTATTCAGTGCCAGATCGGCCAGGCGCTGCCCGCGGAAGCGGGTCATCAGATCCTCGCCCACCGTGGTCATGCGGTCGACCAACTGGCCGATCTCGCTGCGCAGTTCGCCGGCGACCACGCTGACCCGTTGTGAGATGGAATTGACCTCGTTGGCCACCACCGCGAATCCCCGGCCAGCATCGCCGGCGCGGCCGGCTTCGATCAGGGCGTTGAAGGCCAGCATCTTGGTGGTCCGGTTGATATCCTCGATCACCGAAACCTTCTGGCTGGCCACATCCAGAACGTTCTTCGTCAGGTCGATCAGGCTGTTGTCCATCGGCTCCCCACTCTCTTGATTAGCTCTTGTGCGGCGCAGCAAGTCGCCACCCCGCATTGTTTCGCTAACGCAAAAGGCGTGCCGCTACCCGAAAGGTTAGGGCGGAGATTAATAAATGGTTAAAATCTAAGGGGGATTCGTTTTGAGGGGAGCATATGGGGCGATGATCATCCCTTGCCCAGCGCGCGGATCTGGCGAAATCGGAGGCAGTCAACTGCCCAGTCGATGTGCAACCATTAGGTGGTGCGCAAAGTGAAATCGGTTTCGTCTTCAGGGGGCGTCAAAGCGCCGGGGCCACTGGATTAGGCCCTTGATACAGCGCGGTGCATCTACTTTTTTGACCGATTGGCGCGTTTGCATGAAGGAGAGCTTTTAATCTTCATGGGTGCCGCTTGATTGGATGAATTATACAACCTATCCGGACAGCCCTGACCGCCCGCGGATATTAGGATGGCGACAGTTCCCGCGGGGTGACGAATTCCGCCAAGCGTCCGCCACCAGCGGCCATGTCCGCCCAATCATCGATGGCGAATTCCAGCCGGGCCAGGGCCCCGGTGGGGTATTTTTCCGTGATGCGGGTGCGAAGGCGCGCCTCCTCCCGCCCCGCCAGGGTCAGCGCCAGGTCCTCCAGCCCGGGGTTGTGGCCGATCAGCAGGACGGTTCCGGCCGTGTCGGGCAGGGCGCGCAACCGTTCGGCCAGGACGGGGGCCGACGCCATGTAGAAAGCGCGGTCCACGCTCATGGGCGGCGGGTCCCGCCACAGTGGCAGCAGGCCCGCCAGCGTGGCACGGGTACGGGCGGCGGTGGAGCAGAGGATGAGGTCGGGCCGGGGTGTTCCACCCTTGCGGCGCCTCAAATACTCCGCCATGGTCGCAAGCGCGCGCTCCCCCCGGATGGCGAGGGGGCGGTCATGGTCGGGGACGGATTCGTCGTCCCAGGAGGATTTCATATGCCGGAGCAGGAACAGGGTTCTCACGAGACATCCCCCAGGATGGACCGGGATCCCGCGCCCGCTGCCGAACCCGCGGGCCCGGAAAAGGGCCGCTCGAAAACGCAAGCGGCGGGATCAATGACACAGGGACCCGAAACGGTAACGTTGGCGGTCTATGGTGATCGACCCGATACGAATGCAGTCAGTGAGGCCAATATGTCCACGGCGATGGACGCTTCCGTCCGCGAAGTCGAATCCGCTCCCATCGATATGACCTCGGCGGATCGGTTCATCAACCGCGAACTGTCGTGGCTGGCCTTCAACCAGCGCGTCCTGGAAGAGGCGTACAACGTCCAGCATCCGCTGCTGGAACGCCTGCGTTTCCTGTCTATCTCCGCCAGCAACCTGGATGAGTTCTATACCGTCCGCGTCGCCGCCCTGAAGGCGCAGGTGTCCGCCGGCGTGGCCACGCCGTCCGATGACAACCTGACCCCGGCGCAGCAGCTGGCCGCCATCAACGCCCGCGCCGCCGACCTGATGCGCGAGCAGCAGGCCTGCTGGCTGATGATGCGCGCCGACTTGGCCAAGGCCGGCATCGCCGCCATCGACCCGGATGAGCTGACCCCGTCGGAGACCGACTGGCTGGAAGCGAAGTTCCTGGACGACATCTTCCCGGTGCTGACGCCGATCGCCGTCGACCCGGCCCACCCCTTCCCCTTCATCGCCAACTCCGGCTTCTCCCTGGCCGTCCAGCTGTACGACCCGGAACGCAACATCCACCTGGACGCGCTGGTGCTGCTGCCGTCACAGCTGGATCGTTTCGTCCGCCTGCCGGGTACCGATGTCCGCTTCATCCTGCTGGAAGAGCTGGTGCTGCTGTTCATCGACCGGCTGTTCCCACCCTTCACGCTGAAGGGCCACGGCTTCTTCCGCGTGTTGCGCGACAGCGACATCGAAATCGAGGAAGAGTCGGAGGACCTGGTCCGCACCTTCGAGACGGCGCTGAAGCGCCGCCGGCGCGGCAGCGTCATCCAGCTGTGCGTCAACGCCGGCATGTCGCGGGACCTGCGCGATTTCCTGGCGGGCCAGCTTCACGTGCCCACGGACGACGTGTTCGTCCTGGACGGCCTGATTGGCCCGGCGGAAACCAAGCAGCTCATCATCGATGAGCGTCCGGACCTGCTGTTCCAGCCCTACAACGCCCGTTTCCCGGAACGTATCCGCGACTTCGGCGGCGATTGCTTCGCCGCCATCCGGCACAAGGACATCATCGTCCATCACCCGTTCGAGAGCTTCGACGTGGTGGTGCAGTTCCTGCGCCAGGCCGCACAGGACCCGGCCGTCCTGGCGATCAAGCAGACGCTGTACCGCACCTCCAAGAACTCCCCCATCGTCGCCGCCCTGATCGAGGCGGCGGAGGCGGGCAAGAGCGTGACGGCCATGGTGGAACTGAAGGCCCGCTTCGATGAGGAGGCCAACATCCGCTGGGCCCGCGACCTGGAACGGGCGGGCGTGCAGGTGGTCTACGGCTTCGTGGATCTCAAGACCCACGCCAAGGTGTCGCTGGTGGTGCGCCGGGAACAGAAGGGCTTGCGCTCCTACGTCCATTTCGGCACGGGCAATTACCACCCCATCACCGCCAAGATTTACACCGACCTCAGCTTCTTCACCTGCGATCCGGCGCTGGTGCACGACGCCGCCCACATGTTCAACTACATGACCGGCTATGCCACGCCCAAGGCGCTGGAGAAGATCGCCATCGCCCCCGTGGGCTTGCGCGACCGCCTGGTCGGCCTGATCGACGCGGAAATCGCCCACGCCCGCGCCGGCCGCCCGGCCCAGATCTGGGTGAAGCTGAACTCCCTGGTCGATGCCCGCATCATCGACAAGCTGTATGAGGCGTCGCAGCAAGGCGTCAGCATCGACATGGTCATCCGCGGCATCTGCTGCCTGCGGCCGGGCGTGAAGGGGCTGTCGGAGAACATCCGGGTGAAGAGCATCGTCGGCCGTTTCCTGGAGCATGGCCGCGTCGTCTGCTTCGGCAACGGCGTAGGCCTGCCGCACCCGGGCGCCAAGGTCTTCATCTCCTCCGCCGACTGGATGCCCCGCAACCTGGACCGCCGTATCGAGACGCTGGTGCCGATCGAGACGCCGTCCTGTCACCGGCAGGTGATGGACCAGATCATGGTCGCCAATCTGAAGGATGAGGCGCAAAGCTGGCGGCTGGGCCCCGATGGCGAGTATCATCGCATCGAAGCTCCGCTGGGCGCCTTCAACGCCCATACGTTCTTCATGACCAACCCCAGTCTGTCGGGGCGGGGCAGCAGCGCGGTGAACGACCCCAAGGGGCCGGCCAAGCTGCTGCTGAAGCAGGCCGCGAAAGCGGCCAAACGCGCCGACTGAATCGCCTTGCCTCAGCCCGTACCGGATACCCATGCCCGTAAAGTTTGACCGACCCGCCCCAGACCGCCATGTCGGCGCCGACCGGTTGGCGGTCATCGACATCGGTTCCAACTCCATGCGGGTGGTGGTCTATGACCGCCTGGAACGCTCGCCCATCGCCATCTTCAATGAGAAGATCATGTGCGGACTGGGCCGCTCGGTGGAGAAGACCGGCAAGCTGCATCCCGATGGCGTGAAGCTGGCCTTGGCCAATCTGGCCCGCTTCCGCCGCCTGATCGAGGGCATGCAGGTGGGCCGCGTGGACATCCTGGCCACCGCCGCCGTGCGCGACGCCAAGGACGGTGCCAAGTTTGTCGCCGAGGTCGAGGCGCTGACCGGCGTCCCCGTCACCGTGCTGGCGGGGGAGGAGGAGGCGCGGCTGTCCGCCATGGGCGTGCTGTCGGGGACCCCTGGCGCCGACGGCCTGATGGGCGACCTGGGCGGCGGCAGCCTGGAATTGGTGACTCTGGACAAGGGCGTGATCGGCCGCCAGGCCACCCTGCCGCTGGGCCCCCTGCGCCTGATCGAGGCGGTGGACGGAAAGCCGGGCTCCGCCGCCAAGGTGATCGATGCCCAGTTGGCCAAGCTGCCCTGGGCCATGGACGGCCGGGGCCGTGACTTCCACCCCGTGGCGGCGGCTGGCGCGCGCTGCCAAGATGCATATGGAGCAGACGGGCCACCCGCTGCACATCATCCACCATTACGTGGTCGACGCCCGGGTGATGGCCGACTTCGCCGGCCTGGTCGGGCGGCAGAGCCGGGCGTCACTGGAAAAGATGCCGGGCGTCTCCCGCCGCCGGCTGGAGACGCTGCCCATGGCGGCTCTGGTGATGGAGCGGCTGCTGCGCACGGTGCAGCCATCCAATGTCGTCTTTTCCGCCTATGGCCTGCGCGAGGGCTTCCTGTTCGACCAGTTGTCGGCGGAGGAGCGGCGGCGCGACCCGCTGATCGACAGCTGCACCCAAGTGGCGGAACGGCTGGGCCGTTTCGGTGAGGCGGCGACCCTGACGCAATGGACGGCCCCCTTGTTCGCCGGGGAGGACGAGGCGGCGGCCCGCCTGCGCACCGCCGCCTGCCTGCTGTCCGACCTGGGGTGGTCGGAGCACCCCGATTATCGGGCGGAGCATGCCTACCTGCGGGTGCTGCGCATGCCCTTCGCCGGCGCCGATCATGCTGAGCGCGCCTTCCTGGCGCTAGCCTCCTTCGTCCGCTACGCGGGCACGGTGGAGGGGCAGCCCCTGGGATTGACCCGCACCCTGCTGTCGGAGGCGCAACTGAGCCGGGCGCTGATCGTGGGCTTGGCCTTGCGCCTGGCCCACACCTTGACCGGGGGCGCCGCCACGCTGTTGCAGCGTACGGCGCTGCGCCTGACGGCGGACACCCTGACGCTGATGCTGCCCCGGGATGCCGCCATGCTGGACGGCGACGCCGTCCAGCGCCGGCTGGACGGCCTGGCCAAGGCCCTGGGCCGTAAGGGCACGGTGGTGGTGCAGCAGGGGCCCGCCCTGGCGGAAACCGGAGCCTGAGCCGGGCTTGCCCGCACGGGCGCGACGATCGCCCCTGTGGGTGCCCGTTGGAATGCGGTGGGCTTGCCCCATATAAGGTCAACCCCGCCCTTGGACCCTGATGGACTGTACGCGATGGCTCTTTTCCCCCGAATCGCCCTTGTCCTGGGCACCCTGCTGGCGTTGACGGCCGCGGGCGCGCCGGCACGGGCGGACTTCCTGCCGCCGGGCCGGCCGGCCGACACCGATCCGCTCATCCAGCAGGTGCTGAATTGCTGGAGCTATGGCCATAGGCCCAACGCGAAAGGGGCCGTCGCCGGGGTGGGCGGGGAGAAGCTTGTCTGCGCCCATGGCGAGGCCAAGCCCGCCATGGTCCAGGACGCGCTGGCCCGAATCAGCGCGGTGGACGCCCAGACCCTGGTGGTATGGTCGCGGGGCGGGGATGCGCAGGCCGCGGCGGATCTGGTCCAGACCATCGTCGACCGGGGCATTACCGTCATCGTCGATGGCCCGTGCGCCGGGCCTTGTGTCTGGTGGATGGCGGCAGCGCGCAAGCGCCTGGTGACGCCGGAGGCCGTGTTCGACTTCGCGGCCGGTCCCGATGCGCCGGCGGCCGTGGTCGACCGGGTGCGTCAGGTCACCGGCCTGGACTTGACCGTCCTGCGCCGGACCGGCGGACCGGCCATGCCCCGGGATGAGGCCGCGCTGCGGGCATTGGGCCTGGATGTGACCGCCCTGCCGCCCATCGTCGCCGTCAAGCCGGCTCCGACCTAAGGCTCCTCCGCCACGAGGCCGAACAGGTCTTCCCGCGTCTGCTCCAGCGCGTAGCGCAGAGCGCCGCGCCGCTCCCGCTCATCCGGGATGGCGATCAGGCGGTCATAGATGCGGCTGATCAGTTGGCCCTGTTCCGCTGGCGCGGGGCGTGAGCCATCCTGGGTGCGCAGCGCCAGCACGCCGTCGATGATGTGGCCCAGCAGCAGGGCATCCAAGCCCGGCCGGTTGCCGGTCAGATGCATGTTGCCATGGCCGGTCAGCAACCAGTCCACGGAGATGTCCAGTTCCAGCAGTTGGGCCAGCGTTTCCCCCTTGGGCAGCTTGCCCAGGCGTTCATAGCCCTGCCATGTGTTCACCCCCAGGGCGAAACGGGCCGACATGCTCTTCTGCGTTTCCCCGAAGTGTTCGCGGACCTGGCGCAGCCTATCCTTCAGTCTGGTCATGATGCCGCACGCATGCCTTCCAGGGAGTGGCCGGCACCGCCGCCGTTGACGCGGCGTGCCCGGGGACAAGGCGGCTGAGTGGGCGCGAGGGAAAGCGGGCCGCACGGTATTTTGTGCTTCATCGGCACGAAAAAACGTGCCATGTTCAATCTCGCGTTCAGTCGAAACACTCCTTGACCACTCCTGATGTCATGGGGCCGCGCGGGGACGTGGGTGTCCGGGACGACATGGGGATGACGTCCCAAGGCACCGCTGCGATTGGGGATGAATACGGTCGACGGGACGGGATAAGTGCTGGGCAGGCAGATTGATGCCCCCTGGGATCGGCCCCAGGCGGACACGACGTGCACGTGCCGGTGCCCTTGTCCCGTATCGGATGAAACAGGCCGGTAGTCCCCCAAAAATCCAGATACGCACGAACATTGCCCCTGAGCGGTACATCCGTTCAGGTAAAAGTTTGATTAAGACTAGGTAGAATAAGGCTCCCGGACCTGATCGCAACGTCCAATCTGCTTTAAGACAGTGGGCCGGAGCCCATGCCTATCGTGGCAGGATGGCGTCTATGCACAGGTCTGATTACCGCCTTTTTCCTGAATTGCGCCTGATTTGTATCATCTATAGTGGGGATATAGACGGCGCTGAAATAGCGGAGCATGTCGGAAAGATCATCCATAGTGGCAAGGTTGATCATTCATGGAATTGCCTGGTCGATCTCCGGTCATTCGTTGGGGATATACATCATTCGTCGCTCGAGCTAATGGCAAGGCTGCTGAATAAAAAGCAAGATTCTGGGTCCATTATACAGGGATCTGATAAAATAGGCAGTCGAGTTGCTATTGTCAGTTATAACGCTGGTTTGAAGTTCATGATCAATCTGGCCCGTGTTTACATGCGCGGGTATGATCTTCGGTATTTCGCCGATATGCGGCAGGGGTTTTCTTGGGCATCCGGGCGGGATTTTTTGCCACCGGAGATGAGATCTCTTGATTGGCATTTAGTCGGCACCCAGGCTGACGCCGGGGACGGGCCCGGCGATTAAGCCGGGGACGTGCAGCGGCGGGGGGCCGAGATGATGGGAGATGGGGGAATCGAAACGCCCCCGGAAGGGGCGCTTCCGGGGGCGTTCGTTTGTCTGATCCGTAGTCAGACCACGGTCGTGATTACGCCCGGCGCTCCGCCAGGAAGGCGACCTCACCGCCGGGCGCGCCTTCATAATCGGTCAACGGGATGGGGTAGTCGCCGGTGAAGCAGGCGTCGCAGTATTGCGGGTTGCCCGTCTCACGTCCGGCATGGCCCAGGGCCTTGTACAGGCCGTCGTTGGAGATGAAAGCCAGGCTGTCGGAGCCGATGTACTTGTTCATCTCTTCCACCGACAGCTTGTGGGCCAGCAGCTTCTCCTTCTCCGGCGTATCAATGCCGTAGAAGCACGAGTGGCGGGTCGGCGGGCTGGAGATGCGCATGTGCACCTCCTTGGCGCCGGCGGCGCGCATCATTTCCACGATTTTCACCGAGGTGGTGCCGCGCACGATGCTGTCGTCAACCAGGATGACCCGCTTGCCCTGGATGTAGTGCCGGTTGGCGTTGTGCTTCAGCTTCACGCCCAGATGGCGGATCTTGTCTGTCGGCTGGATGAAGGTGCGGCCGACATAGTGGTTGCGGATGATGCCCAGCTCGAACGGGATGCCGCTTTCCTCGGCATAGCCGATGGCCGCCGGCACGCCGCTGTCCGGCACCGGGATGATGACGTCGGCGTCGACATGGCTTTCCTGGGCCAGGTGCGCACCGATGGCCTTGCGCACTTTGTAGACGCTGGAGCCCTCGACCAGGCTGTCGGGACGGGCGAAGTAGATGTACTCGAAGATACAGAAGCGGCTCTTTTCCGGCTGGAAGGGCCGCAGGCTCTGCACCCCGCTGGCGGTCAGAACGACCATCTCGCCCGGCTCGATATCGCGCACGAACTCGGCGCCGATGATGTCCAGGGCGCAGGTTTCCGACGCCAGCACCGGCGCGTCGCCCAGCATGCCCAGCACCAGGGGGCGCACGCCGCGCGGGTCGCGCACGCCGATGATCTGGTCCTTGGCCATGGCGACCAGGGAATAGGCGCCTTCGACTTGGCGCAGGGCCTCGACCATACGGTCGATGACGCTGCCGCCCCGGGCGGTCGCCATCAGGTGGACGATGACTTCGGTGTCGGTGGTGGACTGGAACAGGCAGCCACGGCGCACCAGCTGGCGGCGCAGCGTCATGGCGTTGGTCAGGTTGCCGTTGTGCGCCAGACCAAAACCGCCGAACTCGAAATCGGCGAATAGCGGCTGCACGTTGCGCAGCGCGGTGTCACCGGTGGTGGCGTAGCGCACGTGGCCGATGGCGGCGTTGCCCTTCAGCGGCCGCATGACCGCCTCGGAGCTGAAGTTGTCGCCCACTTGGCCCAAGGCGCGGTGAACACCAAAATGCTCCCCATCGAAGGCGACGATGCCGGCCGATTCCTGGCCGCGGTGCTGCAGGGCGTGCAGCCCCAGCGCGACCAGGGCGGCCGCGTCAGTGGCGCCCAGAATGCCAAAGACGCCGCATTCCTCGCGCAACTTGTCGTCGTCGAAGGGGTTCGTGGTCAGCATGTGTGGTCACCAGCGCCTTTCGCGCGAGCTTGATACGTTGCGGTCCGTGCGAGGTGCCCGGCTACTCCGGCTTCCTCTTGTCGACGGAATTCTCGATCAACTGATCGAGCCCCGTGCGTTCGCGGTCGTTATAGCCCTGTTCACCCGCCTTCGCACCCGCGTTCACCGCAGGGGTGATCGCCGGGGTTTGAAGCCGCTCCAAGTCCTGTTTGGCGGCCAGGGCCCGCTCGGCTTCCATCCGGGCGGCATCGATTCGTCCTTCACCTTCATGGCGCAGGTCGGACGGCGCCAGCGTGCGCAGCATGTCCGCCCCGGCCTCCAGCGCCGGCCGGGTGCGCGCGTCGCGCAACCAGTCCGGCTTGTTGTCCGGCCAAATGTAGCCCATCAGCATATAGCCCAGGCTGACCAGCACAGCGCCGCGCACCACCCCGAACCCGAAGCCCAGCGACCGGTCGATGGCCGACAGGGCGCTGTCGCTGACCCGGCCCGCCAGGGTATGGCAGACCATCTGGAACACCAGCAGCGACGCCACGAACAGGGCGATGATGGCGACGCCGTCGGCAATCATCTGCCGTTCGATATGGGCGCGCACGAAGGGCTTGACCAGGGGGAAGGCATACAGCGTGACCAGGGCAGCCCCGACCCAGGCGCCGATCGACAGCACCTCGCGCACGAAGCCCCGGGCGAAAGCCAGCAACGCCGAAAGCACGACGATGACGACGACGGCGATGTCCAGCGGGTTCAGACCGTTGATATCCATGATGTCTCAGCCCCGTCCGCCGGAAACGGCCCTGGGGGTGTCCTTGGGGGATGCGCTTTTTGATTGCCCGCTTTTCTGGGAAGGGGCCGCCTGGAACAGGGGCAACAGATCCGACAGGTGCTGGAGTTCGATACGGCGCAGCCCCGCGTCGCCGCCGGTGTTCTTGCGCCGGGTGGGCAGGAGTGCCGTGCCGAAGCCCAGCTTCGCCGCCTCCTTCAGGCGCGTCTCGCTCTGGCTGACCGCACGGATCTCCCCCGACAAACCGATCTCTCCATACACCACCGCATCGGCCGGCACCGGCTCCCCCGTCAGGGAGGAGACCAGGGCGGCGGCCACCGCCAAATCCGCAGCCGGTTCCGTTACCTTCAGGCCGCCGGCGACGTTCAGATACACGTCATTGGCGCCGATGGCGAGACCGCAGCGCGCCTCCAGCACCGCCATCACCATGGCCAGGCGCGCCGTGTCCCAGCCCACCACCGCGCGGCGCGGCGTGCCCAGCGGGGAGGGGGCGACCAGGGCCTGCACCTCCATCAGCACCGGGCGCGTGCCTTCCATGCCGGCGAAGACGGCGGTGCCGGTGACGTCGCCCCGGCGCTCCGCCAGGAAAATCTCCGACGGGTTGGCGACTTCGCGCAGGCCGTCCTCCGCCATCTCGAACACGCCGATCTCATCGGTGGCGCCGAAGCGGTTCTTCACCGCGCGCAGGATGCGGAACTGGTGCCCGCGCTCCCCCTCGAAATACAGCACCGTGTCCACCATGTGCTCCAGCACGCGGGGGCCTGCGATCTGGCCATCCTTGGTGACGTGGCCCACGATCAGCAAGGTGATGCCCCGTCGCTTGGCCACGCGGATCAGTTCGGACGCCGAGGCCCGCACCTGGGCCACCGTTCCCGGCGCGCTGTCCAGCGTGTCCACGTACATGGTCTGGATACTGTCGATCACCGCCACGCGCGGGCCGTCGGCCGCGTCCAACGACGCCACGATGTCGCGCACGTTGGTGGCGGCCGCCAGGTTCACGGGGGCCGTCGCCAAGCCCAGGCGCAGGGCGCGCATGCGCACCTGGTCCACCGCCTCCTCGCCCGAGATGTAGGCGCAGGAGGTTCCCTGGGCCAGGCGGCAGATGACCTGCAGCAGCAGGGTGGACTTGCCGATGCCGGGGTCGCCGCCCACCAGCAGCGCGGAGCCGTGCACCAGGCCGCCGCCGCACACCCGGTCGAATTCCTGGATGTGGGTCAGGCGGCGGGGCGCCTGTTCCGACACGCCCGACAGTTCCACGAATTCCAGCTTGCGGCCCTGGACCTTGGCGCCCAGGCCCTTGGGTGCCGCTTCCGGTACCGCCTCTTCCACCAGGGTGTTCCACGCGCCGCACCCCTCGCACCGGCCACTCCACTTGGGGTGGGAGGTGCCGCAGCTCTGGCAGACGTAACGGTTGGTGTTTCGGGCCACGGGGACAGGTTCCTGGGGGAAAGGTGAATAGGCGCATCATAACAGTTCGGATGACCGAACCGCCACCCCGGCGCCGGTTATACAGCCCCTAGATTTAGGGGGTAGGGCCCCGCCCGACGCACGACACAGTGGTTTGGGACCAGGTGTCGCGGCTGGGGCGCCGGACCTGGGGCGTGGACCTGGGGCGCCGGGCCGGGCGCGAATTGACAGGGGGGCGGGGCGCCCCCACAGTTGGCACCAGCCTTTCCTGCCTGGATGTACCGCCTTGAAGCCTGTCGCCGCCTTGGCCCTCCCCGCCCTGCTGGCCTCATCCGTGCTGGCCATGGCTGTGTGTGCCGCGGCGCAGGAGAAGGGGGCGGCGCCGGAACCGGTGGTCATCTACCGCGGCGCCACCCTGATCGATGGCACAGGGGCGGCGCCCAAGCCCGGCATGGCGGTGGTGACCAAGGGACAGGTCATCGCCCTGGTGGCGCCGGTGGCCCAGGTGCCGGCGGATCTGGCCCGGGGCGCCACGGTGGTGGATGCCGCCGGCCTTTACGTCCTGCCCGGCCTGATCGACACCCACGTCCATCTCGCCACCGTGCCCAACCGCAAGGCGGAGGAGGCGCTGCTGCGCCGCGCCGTCTACAGTGGCGTGACGGCGGAACGGGACATGGCGGGGGACACCCGGGCCCTGGCCGACCTGTCGCGCTCGGCCCTGCTGGGCGAAATCCCGGCGCCGGACGTCTATTACGTCGCGCTGATGGCGGGGCCCAGCTTCTTCAAGGATCCGCGCACGGCCGCTTCCGCCAAGGGCGAGATTCCAGGGGAGGTGCCCTGGATGCAGGCCATCACCCCCGCCACCGACCTGAAGGTGGCGGTGGCCCTGTCGCGCGGCACCGGCGCCAGCGCCATCAAGATCTATGCAAACCTGCCGGCCGACCTGGTGGCCGGCATCACGCGAGAGGCGCACGCCCAGGGCTTTCGCGTCTGGGCCCATGCCATGGTCTTCCCCGCCACCCCGGCGGAGGAGATCGAAGCGGGCGTGGACGTGCTGTCCCACGCCTGCATGCTGGCCTACCAGGCGTTGCCGGTGAAGCCGGCGCGGTACCATGACCGCGCCCCGGTGGAATCGGCCCGCATCGCCAATCCCGACCCCATGCTGGCGGGCCTTTTCGAGGCCATGAAGCGCCACGGCACGGTGTTGGACGCCACGGTCCGTGTTTATGCGGAGGGGGACAAGCGCTGGGCCGGCAAGCCCAACCCGCCCGGTTCCTATTGCCCCGCGGAATTGGCGGCCCGCATCACTCGGCAGGCCCATGCCGCGGGCGTCCCCGTCTCCGCCGGCACGGATGGGGAGACGCCGGCCGCCGATGGTTATCCCGCCTTGCATGAGGAACTGGAGCTTCTGGTGCGCCAGGCGGGCTTCACACCCCTGGCCGCCATCCAGGCCGGCACCCAAATGGGAGCCCGCGCCCTGAACCTGGAAGCGCGCATGGGCACGGTGGCGGCGGGCAGGCTGGCCAACCTGGTTTTCGTGGCCAGGGATCCCAGCCAGGATATCGAAAACCTGCGCAGCGTCGTCTACACGGTGAAGCGCGGCCAGCGGTACAATCGTGTTGATTTCAAGCCAATCGGCCCGGATGAGGCTGTCGACGTCGACTGAACAAGCGAATGGGGAAGGGAGGATGGTAACGCGCGCTAGAGTGCCGCAGTGCCCCCGCTGAATACTTGTGTAGTTGAAACGATCCTGTTTTTGAAATTGTGACCAGTAAAATGATCATGGCAGCAAAGTTTTAGGCGTGTTACCCCTGCCGCCTCGTCGTTTCCGGTGGCAGTGCGGAAATGCCTAAAATACAGCATAAATTGATTCATTCATCCAGGACTATCTGTGTTCTGATCATGGGCGATGTGGGCGGCGAAACCATCGCCGATTACATTGAGGAAGTCTTGGCCTGGAACTTGGATGTCGCGACCTGGAACAGCGTGACGGACTTGCGCCTGCATGTCGGCAACGTGACGCCGGACGCCATCCGCCGCATGGGCGCCACCTTGGCAGCGGCGATGCGCGGCCGCGCCGGTGGCCGGGCGGCGGTGGTCAGCCATAACGCCGGCCTGCGCTTCCTGGTCAACTTGGCGCGCCTGTTCATCACGGGGCGCGAGTTGCGGGTGTTCAGCGATATGGCGGCCGCCTACGCCTGGGCGTCAGGCCTGGAAGCCGGCGCCATCGTGGCCGAAGGCGGGCTGCCGGCTGAAATGGCCACGGCTGGATGGGGGCGCCTCGCTGCGTGACACGGGGGGGGGGGCGCCCGCTCTAAATGATCCCCAGGCCGTGCGGCCAGACGGACGCCCGCGCGTGGGGGGGCACGCGGCCAGGAACACCAGGCCAGGGACCAGGCGCGACGGCTCATACGCGACCGCTTTTGGGATGTCGGATTAGCCCAGCTTCACCTGCATTTGGATCGGACCTTCGGCCCGGCCGTGGATGAACTGGTCGACGTAGGGATTGCCGCTGTCGTCGATGCTGTCGGTGGGGCCCTGCCAGATCAGCTTACCCTGGTACAGCATGCCGATGCGGTCGGAGATCTTGCGGGCGCTGGCCATGTCTTGGGTGATGGTCAGCGCGGTGGCGCCCAGGTCGCGCACGCACTTCACGATCAGGTCGTTGATGACGTCGGCCATGATGGGATCCAGGCCGGTGGTCGGTTCGTCGAAGAAGATGATCTCCGGTGTGGTGGCGATGGCGCGGGCCAGGCCCACGCGCTTCTGCATGCCGCCCGACAGCTCCGCCGGCGACAGGTTGGCGACGTCGGATCCTAAGCCCACCGCGGCCAGCTTCTCGATGGCGATGTCGCGCGCCTGGGCGCGCCTCATGCCCCGGCCCTGGATCAGGCCGAAGGCCACGTTCTGCCAGACGGGCAGGCTGTCGAACAGGGCGCCGCCCTGGAACAGCATGCCGAACTTGGTCATCACCCGGTCGCGGGCGCGGCCGGTGATGTGGGTCGTATCCTCCCCATCCACCTTGATGGTTCCGGCGTCGGGGTTCAGCAGGCCCAGGATGGACTTCAGCATCACCGACTTGCCGGTGCCGGAGCCGCCGATGATGACGAAGGATTCGCCCTTGGCGACGCTGAGGTCCACGCCGTCCAGCACCTTCTTGGGCCCGAAGGCCTTCTTGACGCCGGTCAGCTCGATCTTCGGGGTCTCGGTCGCAGCGCTCATGAGAAGAACAACCCCGTCAGCAGATAGTTGATCATCAGGATCATGATGGAGGCGGAGACGACGGCATGCGTCGTGGCGGCACCCACGCCCTGGGCTCCGCCCTTGGAGTGGTAGCCGTTGTAGCAGCCCATCAGCGCGATGATGAAACCGAAGGCCGCCGCCTTCACCAGGCCGGAGACGACGTCGTTGGTTTCCAGGTATTGCGCCGTGCTGGTGAGGTAGGCGGCCGGGTTGAACCCCAGGCGGTAGATGCTGACGACATAGCCGCCGAAGACGCCGATGATGTCGGCCACCAGCACCAGGCAGGGCAGCATCAGCGTGCCGGCCAGGATGCGCGGCGCCACCAGGTACTTATAGGGATTGGTGGACAGGGTGCTGAGCGCGTCCACCTGTTCCGTCACCCGCATGGTGCCGATCTCGGCCGCCATGGCGGCGCCGACGCGGCCCGCTACCATCAGCCCGGCCATGACCGGCCCCAGTTCACGGGTGATGGACAGCACCACCACGGTGGCGATGGCGCTGGACGCGTTGAAGCGGGCGAAGCCGGTATAGCTCTGCAGCGCCAGCACCATGCCAGTGAACAGGGCCGTCAGGCCCACCACCGGCAGGGAGTTGTAGCCGATCTCCCGCATCTGCTGGACCAGCAGGCGGGGGTAGTAGGGGGGACGGACGCAATGCGACAGGCTGCGCGCCGTGAACAGGGCCAGCCGCCCGGTGGCGGCCAGGAACACCAGGGTGGCCCGGCCGATCCCGCTCAAGAACCCCATCCGCTCCGCTCCTCAATCATTCAAAGGGACCGCATAACGGCCAACGCTCCGTGTCGGGTGCGCCGCACCCGCACGAAGCCATGCCCCTGATACACGTGGCAAAACCTCCGGCCAAGCCCCGTTAAGTTTTCAGGGCGGATCGGTCGTGCATCCAATGCCTGGATTCAGGCGACCGTTTTGGCCTGTGGCGGCCCAGGCCTCAATAATCGTCGCCGCCGCTGCCCGCCAGGGCGTGATGGGTGTCGAGGTCCGAGAAGCGGGTGAATTCGCCATGGAAATGCAGGCGCACGGTGCCCACGGGGCCGTGACGCTGCTTGGCGATGATGGCCTCGGCGGTGTCGTGCACCTCTTCCAGCCGCTGCTGCCAGCGCTGATAGCGGTCGTTGAACTTGTCCTCCGCCTCTTCCGGCCGGCGTGAGGGTTCCGCGCGTTCCAGGTAGTACTGCTCACGGTAGACGAACATGACGACGTCGGCGTCCTGCTCGATGGAGCCCGACTCACGCAGGTCCGACAGCTGGGGGCGCTTGTCTTCGCGGTTTTCCACCTGGCGCGACAGCTGCGACAGGGCGATCACCGGCACATCCAGTTCCTTGGCGATGGCCTTCAGGCCGCGCGTGATCTCCGAAATTTCCTGCACGCGGTTGTCGGCCTTGTTGATCCCGCCGCCACGCAGCAGCTGCAGATAGTCGACCACGATCATGCCCAGGCCATGGGTGCGCTTCAGCCGGCGGGCGCGGGTGCGCACCGCGGTGATGGACAGCGCCGGGGTGTCGTCCACGAAGAACGGCACCTTGGAGATGTAGTTGCTGGCCTCGATGAAGCGGGGGAAGTCGCTGCCATGGATTTCACCGCGTCGGATCTTGTCGCCGCTGACCTCGGCCTCGTCGGCCAGGATACGGGTGGCCAGCTGTTCCGCCGACATTTCCAGCGAGAAGAAGCCGACGGGGGCGCCTTCCTTGCCGCTGCTTTTCAGGTGGGCGCGGGCTGCGTTGAAGGCGATGTTGGTGGCCAGCGCCGTCTTACCCATGGAAGGGCGGCCGGCCAGGATGACGAGGTCTGAGGGGTGCAGGCCACCCAGCTTGCCGTCCAGGTCGCGCAGGCCGGTGGTGACGCCGGTGACGTGGCTGGAACGCTTGTACGCCGCCTCCGCCATCTCGATGGCCGCCTTCAGCGAGCGTTCGAACGGCACGAAGCCGCCTTGCGCGTCGCCGGTGGAGGCCAGATCGAACAGCTTCTTCTCCGCCTCTTCGATCTGGTCGTTGGCGCCCACGTCCAGGTCGTGCTTGTAGGCGGTGTTGACCATGTCCTCGCCCACGTCGATCAGCTGTCGGCGCAGATAGGCTTCATGGATGATGCGGCCGTAGTCCTCGGCATTGCTGACGGTGACGACACCGGCGGCCAGGCGGGCCAGGTATTCCGTGCCGCCAATCTCCTTAAGATCGGCGTCCTGTTCGAAATAGGCCTTCAGGGTCAGCGGGTTGGCGATCTGCCCGCGTTCCACCAGCTTGGCGATGGCGGCGTAGACGCGGCCGTTCGCGGGGTCGAAGAAATGCTCCGGCCGCAGGAACTCGGCCACCTTTTCCACGGCCTTGTTGTTGACCAGGGCGGCGCCCAACAGGGCCTGTTCCGCCTCCATGTTATGGGGCGGCGTGCGATAGGCCAGTCCGCCAGGAGGGGCGGCCGGATCGGTCAACTTGGTGTCCATGGGCATCAATGTAGCAGCGGGGAGGGGATGGCATAGCCGGCCGGCGCGGCGCCCGCAAGTGCAACATGCGGATGGATTTTATCCACAGGGGGATAATCCCGGGGAAAAGGGCGGAACGCAAGGGGAGCAGTGCGTCCTTAAGCCCTGTTTCCCCACTATTCCGCCACCATTGCCGGCGCGTGCGCGCGGGGGGCCATGTCCTCTTCCGCCCTGTGGATATAATCCCGGGTGAGGGGGACGGCGGTCAGGGAGTTCGACAGCTGGATCTGGAAGACCATGTGGCCCTGGTAGCGGAAGGCGCATTCCGATCCCGCCAGATAGAATTCCCACATGCGCACGAAGCGCTCGTCATATAGGGCGGCCGCCTCGTCGGCCCTGGCCAGGAAGCGGTGGCGCCAGGCGCGCAGGGTTTCGGCGTAATGCAGGCGCAGGATCTCGATGTCGGTGGTGACCAGGCGCGCCTTTTCCACCGACGGCAGGACCTCCGACAGGGCGGGGACGTAGCCGCCGGGGAAGATGTACTTGCGGATCCAGGGGTTGGTGGAGCCAGGGCCATCCAGCCGTCCGATGGAGTGAAGCAGCGCCACCCCCTCCGGCGTCATCAGGTCGCGCACGGCCGCGAAATATTCCGGATAATGGGGCAGGCCGACATGCTCGAACATGCCGACCGACACGATGCGGTCGAAATGCCCAGCGTAGCCCTGCTCCT
>NZ_BACU01000080.1 GCF_000333275.1 Azospirillum sp. B4
GGTTGTTGATGGCGCTGGCACCCGCCGCCAGCAAACGAGTTAGCCAGGGATCACGTGATCTGATGAAGCCTTCGGCCGGATATACCAACCGTCCCGCGTCGGACAATCCCCGTGACATCGAAGCCTGGGGCTTGACCGAAGCCGCCCGCCGGCTGATGCTGGCGGCCCAGACGCCTGAAAATCCGGAGCCCCTGCGCCAGGCCCTGTCCTTGAACCAGCGGCTGTGGACCATCTTCCAATCGTCCATGGCGGAGCCCGACTGCCCCCTGCCCAAGGACTTGCGTGAGAAGATCCTGGTGCTGTCGCTGATCGTCGACCGCCAGACCTTCGAGCGGTTGGGCGATCTGGACGTCACCAAATTGAACTCGCTCATCGACATCAATCGCAATATCGCGGCCGGCCTTTCCCAGCGCCCCGGCGACGCGGCAGCAGCGGCCATGCCGGCTGTTTCCGCTGGCGCCCCCGCTGCTGGCGCCCCGGTGCCATCACGCGCGCCAGGCGTGGCGCCGCCGCCGGCGGCCCCGGTCGCGCCGCGGCCTGGCATGGCTCCGGGCATGGCGGCAGGTGGGATGGGCAAGTTCAACATATCGATCTAAACGGCCGGCGGCCCCAAAACGGGCGCGAAAAATTTCGCCACCCCAAGGTCGCCGCCTGGAATATCTTGCATTTTATGTTTCTTTCTTGCAGACTGTTGCAAGGTAGTCAGGAACAAATCCGCCCGGCAGGGTTGCCGGTCCCGTTTCGGCTTTTCGGCCTGATGGTTTCACCCCCACCCTTGGGTTCAAGGGCATCGCAGTAGGGATGGCTCCCGTGTCCAGCAGCAGCACCTCTGTCGTCACCGCCGGCGCCGCCTCCAACGCATCGGTGTTCGCCCAGCTGGCGCAGATCCAGGCGCAGTTGCAGGCCCAGAACGACGCGCTGTCCAACCAGGCGACGGCACAGAGTTCCAACGCCATCGGCACTGTCCAGAATTTCACCAAGTCTGTTTCCAAGTCCCAGTACAACACCGTCGCGTCGGCCACCGACATCGGCACCGTGACCAAGGGCCAGACCCGTGTGAACGCCTTCGGCGCCCTGGCGTCAGGAGATCAGGCCGACTACCTCAGCTTCAAGCTTTCGCGCAAAAGTGCCATTAACCTGGGCCATCTGGACATGGGGAAGACCCGCGTCCAGGTGATGACCAAGACGGGCACGGTGCTGGCGGACAGCGACAGCAAATCCGGCAAGCTGTTTGACGCCTACAACAGCATGATCAACGGGCAGACCACGCTGGATGCCGGCACCTATAACATCAAGGTGTCGCGCGCCACCGGCGTGAAGTTGACGGAGAAGGTGAACTACGGCGTGCAGGTCGCCGCCGGCGACTACTCCAAGGATTACACCACCACCGTCACGGCAGCCTCCAGCACCGCCAGCATCTCCGCCAGCGCCGCCGGCATCTCCAGCGCCCTGACCGACCAGATCACCACCATGAAGAACTGGACCATTGGCCAGACAGGTACGCAGAAGCTGATGGGCAGCATGATCGACCTGTTTTCCTAGGCCCTGTTCGGTAACCAGGCGACATATCAAACAGCGGCCGGCCCCTTCGGGCCGGCTTTTTCATGCCTTGATGATGTCACGCGACGCTTGCCGGAACCGGTCCTGGAGCGCAAACTTAAAACTGTAAATCTTTTGGTGAAAGCCACCTCTTTGGTTTCCGATCGACGACGGGGAGGATACTGATGAAAAAATTCATCGGCGCAGTGGCGATGGTTGGCATGTCCCTGACGGCGCTACCCACGATGGCCGCGGGTCCAGGGGGAGGAACGGTCTCGACCTTGGCCCGTCCCGTGACGGTGTATTCCCAGCCGACCCTCGACCTCACCCCCTACTACCCTCCCCACCATCCGAACGCGCCCGAACCAAACGGCATGACCGCAGCGACCAAGGCCCGGCTGACAGCCGTCGCCCATCATGTCGATAGCCTGATTGACCAGCATAAATGCGACGAGGCGGCAAACATCGCCAAGGCGCAAGGGGGCGCGGTGATGGCTGACATGGCCTCCAAGATTTGCGCCCTGCGGTATGGTGGCGCCCCCTGACGACGATGTCACCTTTGGGGGCTAGGGCTTAAATGACCAACCCCAAGGGCTGCGCCGCCGTCGCGGCCTGGGCAGCTTGGATGACGCCGGCATCCAGCGCCCCCTGGGTTTTGCGATAGGCGGCCACCCCTTGCCGACTGGTTACGCCGGTGGCGCCCGCCGCCGTACTCTTATCCGTGCCTGTCGCCTGAGCATGGCTGGAGTCATCCGTTTCAGACCCGGCCTCCCCAACCTGCCATCCGGCAACCCATCCTAGCTCAGCCAATCTCGCCGAGGTACTGCCGGGAAAGACGGACATAATGCGGCGCGGTCAGGGGCAGCGTGGCCTTGTCCTGCTCCGTGAGGGGGCGCAGGAGACGCGCCGGGCTACCACCCCACAATTCGCCTGCCTTGACCCGCTTGCCGGGGGTCACCAGGGCGCCGGCGGCCACCATGGCGCCCGCCTCGACCACGGCGCCGTCCATGACACAGGCCTTCATGCCGATGAAAGCGCCGTCCTCGATGACGCAGCCCGTGCAGCAGGCCATGTGGCCCACCGTCACGTTGTCGCCGATCACGGTGGCGAAGCGCTGGTGGGT
>NZ_BACU01000079.1 GCF_000333275.1 Azospirillum sp. B4
CGGCGCGCTGTGGTGCGACCCGCACGACACGGCCTGGGGGTCGCGGAAGAACAGGCCGGACTGCGAACCGCTCTCGGCGAAGTCGATGGTGACGCCTTGAAGCAGCAGGCGGCTCTCCACGGGCAGGAACAGCCGCAGGCCATCGCGTTCGACGACGGCGTCACCCGGCCGCGCGGCGCTTTCCACGCTGATGTCCGCCGACAGGCCGGAACAGCCGCCCGGACTCAACACCAGGCGGAAGCCGCTGCCCGGGCCGCCGTCGGCGCGCACCATGAAGCGGATGAAGCGCTCCGCCGCGGGAGTGATGGTGAAGCTCATGGGGAAAGTCTCCTTTACGCCGGCAGCTGGTAGCGGGGATATGAGGTGTCGATGACGCAGGTGTTGTCGACTGGGCAGACGGCGGCGCACTGCGGCGCGTCGAAATGGCCCAGACACTCCGTGCACTTCTTGGGATTGATGACGAAGGTCCCGTTCTTTTCCGAAATGGCCACGTTGGGGCATTCGGCTTCGCAGGCGGAACAGCTGGTGCACTGGGACGCGATGATCTTCAAGGCCATGACAGGATGCTCCTCTTGGGGAATATCCTGGCGCGGCGGGGATGCGGGCCCCGGCCGCGCCAGGGTGCCTCAGGCTGCGACGATCAGCGCGCCCTGGCGGATGGCGGCGTCGCCGCGCGGTTGGTGTTCCAGCGCACCGCTGGCCACCTTTTCCAGATAGCCCTTGAACCAGGCTATGGCCGACTTCTCGATGAATTCGTGGGCGTAGCCGTCCACGGGCTCGATGCCGGCCTTGGTCAGGTCGTCCTTGGGACAGCCACCGATCTTGGCGACGAAGACGGCGTGGCAGTCGTTGATGGCGCGGATGACGGTTTCCAGGCTGCCCTCGTCGCCGTAGCCGCCCTGGCAATACAGGTCCACCCGCCGGTGGCCGACGAACTTGGCGCCCGCCGTCGACAGCTCATACACCTGGAATTCCTTGGCGTGGCCGAAATGCTCGTTGATCAGGCCGGAGCCCTTGGTCGCCACCGCGACCAGCAGGGTGATGTCGCTGCTCTCCCCCGCCAGGGTGGCCAGTTCCTCATGCTTGGCCGCCACCTTGGCCACGCGCTCCTCCTCCACCTTGGCCTGGTAGGCCTTGCGGCCGTCGAGGTCGTAGGCGACCTCCATCTCCATGATCTTTTCGGTGGTGAATTCGGCGCTGCGGTCTTCGCCCAGCAGGCCGACGGCGTCGGCGCGGCACTGGCGGCAATGCCGCATCATGTTCATCTCGCCCTCGCAACTGTCCTGCAGGGCCTTCAATTCCTGCGCCGTGGGGCCGCGCTGGCCGGTCAGGCCGAAGACGGTGCCATGCTCGGGGGCGGAGATCAGGGGCATGATGTTGTGCAGGAAGGCGCCGCGCGACTTCACCGCCCGGTTCACCTCCACCAGGTGCTGGTCGTTGACCCCGGGGATCATGACCGAGTTGACCTTGCACAGGATGCCGCGCTCGGTCAGCATCTCCAGGCCCTGCAGCTGCCGGTCCGTCAGGATCTTGGCCGCCTCCACGCCGGTGTAGCGCTTGTGGTTCCAGAAGATCCACGGATAGATCTTCGCGCCGATTTCCGGGTCCACCATGTTGATGGTGATGGTCACGTGATCGACGTTGTAGCGCGCGATGGTGTCGACATGGTCGGGCAGCGCCAGGCCGTTGGTCGACAGGCACAGCTTGATGTCCGGCGCCGTCTGGGAGATCAGCTCGAAGGTCTTGAAGGTCTTGGCCGGGTTGGCCAGCGGATCGCCGGGGCCGGCGATGCCCAGCACCGTCATCTGCGGAATGGTGGAAGCGACGGCCACCACCTTCTTGGCCGCCTGCTCCGGCGTCAGCCGTTCGCTGACCACGCCGGGGCGGGATTCGTTGGCGCAGTCGTATTTGCGGTTGCAGTAATTGCACTGGATGTTGCAGGCGGGCGCCACCGCCACATGCATGCGGGCGTAATGGTGGTGCGCCTCCTCGCTATAGCAGGGATGGTTCTTCACCTTCTCCCAAATCTCGGTGGGCAGATCGCCCTGGCCAGCGGCGGACCCGCAGCTGGCCTTGCCGCTGCCGCCCTGGGTGCCACAGCCCTTGTGCTCCGCCACCTGCTGCATCACGGCGTCGATGGTGACGAGGGGAGTAAGGGAGCTGGCGGCGGGCCCGTCCTGCTGCGTCGATGCGTGCATGGTCATTCCTCGCTTATGGGCGGTCCCGCACTTGCGGAGCGGGGACCGGCGGTCGGACGTCAGGGCCGTGCCATGGCACGGCGGTTCAACGGCAGGCGTTTGCTCACAGGCGTGTCAGGCCGCCTGGGCCAGAATGGCGGCTCAAGCCGCCTGGGTCAGGATGGCGGCGGCGCGTTCCAGGGGCAGGGCGATGGGCGTCACCCCCTGCGCCGCCAGGAACCTCACTTCGTTGCGGGTTAGCCCCTCCGGATCGACGACGGCGTAATGTGTGGAGCCTGAGCGTTTGGTGACCTGGCGGGCGTAGGTGCGCAGCAACTGGTCGTGGAACCGGCAGCCCAGGAACAGGAAGCCACGGTCCCGGCGCCGGTCCTTGACCACCTCGGGAATGGGCGTCTGGATGTCGATTTCCGTCAGGACCTCGACATAGTCGGCGTCGGAGATCAGGAAGTTTCGCGCCGGCACGGCGCCGCCATGAGGCTTGTACAGCAGCGTGGTCCACCCGGCCGCCGCATCGCGACCCACCTCCGCCCCCTCCGCATCGTAGAAGCGATACCAGCGATCCTCACCGATGCCGGCGCGGCTGATGCCCTGCACCTCACCCCAGTTCCCCCCCTGGGCTGCCAGGGCGGCACGCATGGCGCCGTCGTACCAGGTGTCGACGATCAGGGGCAGGCCCAGGCCGGCCAGATGGGCGTGCAGGGCCGTGGGCGCCACGGGCGCCTGAAACGCCTCCGCCATCCAGGCGGACAGGGTGGAACGATGCTTGTAGCTTTCGATGTGCTGGGCCGACGCCCAGGCGTTACCCTTGGCGCGGCGCGGCAAGGCCACCTTGCCGGCGAAGAAGTCCGCCAGCGCCTCAGGCGTGGCCGGTGCCGGCGACACCGCGCCGGGTGTCAGCGTCTGGGCCAGGCCCGCCCCCAGGTAGGGCACCACCCGGCCCTGCCGCAGGCCGGCGGCGAGGTCGGCCAGCAGGTCTTCCGCCGCCGCCGTCGTGTCCGGCAGAGCTAGCGCCGCGGTCATTGCCCGTCCTCCTCATCGCCGCGCTTGCGCGCGTTGACCGTGATGGGCAGGCGCGTGTCCGCCGCCATGGGCGGCAGCTCCAGCACCCAGCCGTTGGCGATGCGCACCCAGCCGCCCCACAGCGTCTCGTGCTCCGCCTCCACCACGGGCTCCTCAAGGTCCTTCTTGGGCACGTATATCGACAGGCCGCTCTCAGGCGAGCGGCGGATCATCACCTTCATCGACCGGTTCCTTGATCCTGGTCTCGGGGGGAGTGACCTGAATTCAGCAAGGGCCGTGCCAGGCGCCATCAGCGCGGAAAAACGGCGGAAGGGCTGGGGTTTCGCGCATTTGGCCCATCCCCCGCCAACGTCGGGAACCCGACAGCCCCTGTCGCATCCGCGACCGGATTGGTCCTCACCAGCGGCCGCCTGTCCGGGATCGGTGGGACCACGGGATTGGCATGGCGCCTGCAACCGGCGGACAATCCCCGCACATGACCGTCGGGGAACAGTCCAGCCTACAGGAGGCCCCATGCCTGACAGCGTCGCCTACACCCAGAACCTGTTGAACCTGGCCGCCGTGATCTATCAACCGGCGGACGATGTCGACCGGATGCTGGCCACCTTCGCCGAGGACCTGCGCGCCGCTGGCCACGCCATCGGCGGCATCATCCAGCGCAACATCCACAACGCCTGTGGCCCGGTGACGCTGATGGAAGTGGTGGATCTGCGGACCGACCGGGTCATACCCATCTGCCAGAATCTGGGGCCGGGCTCGACCTCATGCCGGCTGAACCAGGCGGGCCTGGCCGACGCCGCCCAAGCCGTCAGCCAGGCCATCGGCGAGGGCGTGGAGTTGATCATCATCAACAAGTTCGGCAAGACGGAAGCCGAGGGCGGCGGCCTGCGCGCCGAACTGGCGGCGGCGATCGGCGCCGGCCTGCCCGTGCTGACCGCCGTGCCGGAACGCTTCTACGGCGCGTGGCTGGCCTTCACCGGGGGTTATGGCACAACGCTGCTGTGCGATGGCGCCATCATCGCCGACTGGTGGAACGAAACCTCACGCTGGGCGGCGGCGCGCCGGCGCGCCGGCGAGGCCGGGGCCTGATATACAAAAAGGGGGCGGGCCACGGGCGCCGCCCCCTTTTCCCAAAACCCTACCCTTCGCGCTTTACTTGCCGATGATCACGTCGGACGACTTGATGATCGCCGATACGGTGTCGCCCACCTTGATCTCCAGGTCATCCACCGACTCATTGGTGATGGATGAGGTGAGTAGACAGCCGTTGGCGATCTCGATCTTCACATGGGCGGTGGTGACGCCCTTGGTGACGGAAACGACCTTGCCTTCAATGACGTTACGCGCGCTGAGCTTCATTATGCAGACCTACCTTCTGAGGATGTGACGGATGGATCAGAACTTCTTGACTGGTATGTTGTGCTTGGTCAGCGCGTAGCCGACCTGACGGGGGGTGAGATTCAGCAGCCGGGCGGCCTTGGCCTGGACCCAGCCGGCGGTCTCCATGGCCTGCAGCAGGCGTTCGCGTTCCGACAGGCCATCACCCTGCGCCACACTGCAGGTCCCCGACTGCGGGCAACTGGCGGGCCGCGCCGCAGCCGCGTCCCCCGGGCCGTCGGCCGGCGGCGGCTGCGGCGGGGATACGCGGGGGATGATCTTGAACGACGCGCCCGTGCCGATGGCCCCTTTCCACAGGGTGGATGACAGACATTCGTCATGGTGGCAGGCGAAGTCGTCCGCCACGATCCTGGGTTCCTTCGCCAGGGTGGCCGTCCGCCGCACACAGTTCTCCAGCTCGCGGACGTTGCCGGGGAAATAGCAGGTTTCCAGCACATCCTTCGCTGACGCGGTCAACGCCATCTGGGTGCCGTGCTCCTGGTTGAAGCGCCGCAGGAATTCACCGGCCAGTAGGTTCACGTCCTCGCGCCTGTCACGCAGGGCCGGCAGCGCGATGGAGACGACGTTGATGCGATAGTACAGGTCGGCGCGGAACTCCCCCTTGGCCACCGCGTCCTCCAGGTTCCGGTTGGTCGCCGTGACCAGCCGGACATCGACCTGCAAGGTGCGCGAGCCGCCCACCCGCTCGAACTCGCCCTCCTGCAGGACGCGCAGCAGCTTGGCCTGGAACGACGGGGATATCTCACCGATCTCATCCAGGAACAGGGTACCGCCGTGCGCCAGCTCGAACCGGCCCTTGCGTTGGGTGAGCGCGCCGGTGAAGGCGCCCTTCTCGTGCCCGAACAGCTCGGACTCCAGCATGGATTCCGGCAGCGCGGCACAGTTCAGCTTGACGAACGGCCCCTTGCGGCGGGGTGACAGGTCGTGGGTGGCCCGGGCGAACAGCTCCTTGCCGGTGCCGGATTCCCCGCGCAGCAGCACCGTGGAATTGCTGCGGGCCACGATCTTGATCTTGTCGACCACGGCGCGGATGGCCGGGCTGGATCCCACGATGCCCTGGACGCCCGTTCCCTGGCTTCCGGCCTCGCGTTCCGGCCGCACGGATTCCGACAGCTCCTTCTCCAGCCGCCGCTGCGCGCTCATCAGCCGTTCGCGATCGCGGCCGATGACATCGTGCAGGCGCACCGTCTGGCCGACCAGGTTGGCGATCATCACCAGGAAGCGGACGTCCTCATCCAGGCGAACCATGGTCCGCCCATCCCAGGTCCGGTCCAGGGTCAGCGTTCCGATGACCCGGTCCCGTTCCTTGATGGGCACGCCGATGAACGAGACGCGCGCATCCGTGTCCCATTCCACCGGCGACCAGTCGGCGAACAGCGGGCTGTCCGCCACGCTTTCCACCACCACCGGCATCTGGGTGGTGACAACTTGGCCAATGGCCCGTTCCGGCAACCGGTCGAAGTAGCTCTTGGCGTTCTTCTCCGTCCATCCCAGGCCCACCACCACCTCGGGCGAGCCGTCGTCGCCCAGCAGGGCGATGATGCCGTGGTGCATTTCCAGGAAGCTGGACAGCAGGGCCAGGACGTTGGACAGAGTCGTTTCCAGCCGTGCCGGGACGGCCAGAATCTTGGAAATCTCATAAACGCCGTGCAGCGCGATTTCCGCGCGGGTGGAAAATTCGCTGGCCCGTGAGGCCCCACCCGCTTGCGGTGCGGAAAGGGCCTGAGGGGAGGAAGACAGAGATGAGGCGGCACCAGTCAAAGGCATCGGACGTCTCCTCTTGTCTGAGGCCTAACCATCCGACATCCGGCATCGGTCGTCGTGGACCGATTAACCAACTGTCTAATGTTATTTTCGCAGGTGCGAAACGCAGGCGCAAGAGGATTCATTCCAAAAATCCGGACGATTATTAGTTCGGTCGGAAAATTAAATAAGACTACGAAAGTATTCATACCGGCGAGATGCGGACCTGGATATCCGCCGGCTTGGCATGGAACGGGGCGGAGGTGACCAGGGTATCCGCCCCGGCGGCGGCATAGGCCGCGGCGTTGCCGGCGTTGATGCCGCCAGCTGCGGCGATAACGGGGCGGCCGTCGCCATGCCGGGCGATGCGACACACCAGGGCCCGCACCGCGTCGGGGGTGAACTTCTCCAGCTGGATGACATCGGCCCGGGCGGCGGCGGCGGCCATGGCCTCCGCCTCGGACGTCACCTCGACCATCACCGCCCGCTCCGGCACTCGCCGTTTCAGGGTGGTGATCGCCGTCGCCAGGTCATCGCCCAGGAAAACCCGGTGTTCGGGGAAGATCAGCAAGGTATCGGACAGGCCCAGGCGGTGGACCTCGCCGCCGCCGGCGATCACCGCCTTCAGGGACAGATGGCGGGTATAGGGAACCGACTTGCGCGTGCACAGCACCGGAATGCCTGGCTTAACCGCCCGGGCCGCCACGACGATGTCATGCGTCAGCGTGGCGATGCCGGAGGCCCATTCCATCACTGTCTGCGCCACCTTCCATCCCGCATGCAGGGCCGCGGCCGGCCCCTCGGCCGTCAGCAAGGGGGCGCCCGGGTCGTACGTCCCGCCGGCCTTGGCCGCGAAGGATACCGTCGCCCCCAGGCGCGTCAGCAGCCGTGCCGCCTCATCCACCCCGGACAGCACCAAGGCCGGCCGGGCGGCGAAGGTCATGCGGCCGGGATGGGCGCCGATCCCCAGCGCGCGGGTGGTGAGGTCGCCGAAACGCAGGTCCTCCTCCACCAGGCGCTCGATCTCCGCCTCGGAAAGGCGCCAGGCCTGGGCGTCGCCATCCGCGTCCATGGGCTCAGCCGAACTTGAACAGGACGCCAAAGCCGCCGCGCGGGTAGTTCCATTCCAACTCGCCCGTCTTGGCGGTGACGACGCGGCAGGTGCCGCATTCGACGCAGCCGTCCACCACAGCCTCCACCTGGCCCTTGTCGTTCTGGCTGTAGCAACCGGCGGGACAGAGATGGGTCAGCGCCAAAAGGGCCTTGGACGGCGCCTCGTGCGGCCTGATCCTGATGTGCGGCCGCCCCGCATCCACCAGGTAGCGGTTCTGGAACAGGCGCTCCTCGACCTTTACGACCGGCCCGGCCGATCCGACATCCACCATGCTCATCGCCATGACCTCGCCAGTTTGACGGCGTCGCCAATCAGGCCGGGCAGCGTCCGGCCTTGACGTAGCGCCTTGAAGATCTGCTTTTCCTTGGTGCGCTTGTCGACGCCGTCCACCCGGAACCAGGTCTGGGCCGCGGCGCTGATCAGCTTGGGATAGAGGCCGAAAACCTGCTTGTTGCGGTGCAGGAAATCCGGGATGCGCCGGTATTTCTTCAGATCCTTCATGACGAAGGTCTCATTCAGCCGGCGCTGATATTCCGCCAGGTTCTCCTTGGACGTGGCCTCGCGCCGCCGCTTCAGCCACACCACCGTCTCACCCGCGATGCGGCCGGTGGTCATGGCCAGGTTGGAGCCCTCGCGGTGCACGGCGTTGACGAACTGCCCGGCGTCGCCCACCACGATCCAGCCGTCGCCATAGAGATCCGGCATGGCGTTGAAGCCACCCTCCGGGATCAGATGGGCCGCGTACTCCTTGCATTCGGAATTTTCCAGCAGCGGCCGCACGCTGGGATGGCGCTTGAACGCCTCCAGCAGGCCGTAGGGGGATCGGCCGCCTTCCACCATGTCGGACACGATGCAGCCGATGCCGACACTGATGGATTCCTGATTGGTGTAAAGAAAGGCCGTTCCCGTCATGCCGTCGGTGATGGTGCCCATGGCCTCGATCACCACGCCCTCGTTGCCCTTGAGGTTGAAGCGGCTCTCGATGACCTCGCGGGGCAGGAAGTGCATCTCCTTCACCGCCAACGCCACGGTGTCGGGCTTCAGCTCGGGCCGAAGGCCGGAGCGCTGGCCCACCAGGCCATTCACTCCCTCACCCAGGATGACCACGTCGGCGAAGGCGGTGCCGCCGTCGCGGTCCGTGCGCACGCCGATGACCCGGCCCTGCGTGTCGCGCAGCAGTTCGGTCACCGTGGTCTCGCACAACAGGACGGCGCCGGCCTCGCGCACCTTGCCGCTGAACCACTTGTCGAACTGGGCGCGGATGATGGTGTAGCGGTTGGGCTTCTCCTCGTTGAAGTCCTCCGACCGGTAGTGCATGCCGACGTAGGAGGTGTCGTCCATGGTCCACAGCCGCTGCTCGATCACATGGCGTTCCAGGGGCGCGTCCTCGCGGAAATCCGGGATGATCTGTTCCAGGGCGTCGGCATAGAGGATGGCGCCCTGAACGTTCTTGGACCCGGGATACTCGCCCCGTTCCAGCTGCAGGACCTTCAACCCCTCCTTGGCCATGGTATAGGCGGCGGCGTTGCCGGAGGGGCCGGCGCCGACGACGATGGCGTCAAACCGTTCTTCAATCATGCCTTCCTCCCTCAACCGGCGAGACGATTGACCGACAGGTGCGCACGGAACGCCTCGGTCAGGGCCGGCAACAGTTCGATGGCGTCGGCCACCACGCCCAGATGGGCGAATTCGAAGATGGGGGCGTTGGGATCGGTGTTGATGGCGACGATGGTGTCCGCCCCTTCCACCCCCACCCGGTGCTGGATGGCGCCGGAAATGCCGGCGGCGATGTACAGCTTGGGCCGGATGGTCTTGCCGGTCTGGCCGATCTGGCGGTCTGCACTGATCCAGCCCTTCTGCACCAGGGGTCGCGAACCGCCGTAGTCACCGCCCAGCACCTCCGCCAACGCGCGGACCAGCTGGAAATTCTCCGCCGAGCGCAGGCCCAGGCCGCCGGCGACGACGATGTCGGCATAGGCCAGCTGCGCCTTGTCGGATTCCCGGTCGGCCACGAAGCGCAGCACCTTGGTGATCACATCCTCCTCCGCCAGGTTCAGCGGGTGGACGAGGACGCGTCCCCAGCGGCCGGGCTGGCGGGCGGGCATGGCCATGACGCGGGGGCGCACGGTCGCCATCTGCGGGCGGTAATTCAGGGTCATGATGGTGCACAACAGGGACCCGCCGAAGGTCGGCCGTGTGGCGGCCAGCGAGCCTTCGTCATCAATGGCCAGTTCCGTGCAGTCCGCCGTCAGGCCGGTCAGCAGCGTGGTGGCGACCGACCCCGCCAGGTCGCGCCCCAGGTTGGTGGCACCCAGCAGCAGGATCTCCGGCTTGTAGGTGTTGACCAGCTCGGTCATGGCCCGCGTGTAGGCCTCGTTGCGGTAATGGGCCAGGACGGGATCGGTGACGGTGTAGACCAGGTCGGCGCCATGTTCGAAACAGGCGGCGGCCACCTGGGCGGCGGTCAGCTCGTCGCCGCTGAGGATCACGCCCGCCAGTTCCACCCCCCGCTTGTCGGCCAGCTTGCGTCCCTCGCCCAGCAGTTCCAGGGACACGGGATGAACCACGCCGTGCTCACACTCCACGGCCACCCAGACATGCTTGTAGGCCTTGAAATGCTCCGGCAATTCGCGCTTCGTGCCGGCCCGGCCGGCCGGCGCCGGCTTGGGTGCGTCGGTCATGATATGCCCCCTGTCCCTTGCAATGGTCCGGCTCACTGGCCGGCGGAAAACCGCATCAACTCGCTCTCAAGCCCCGGCTGGCATTTGAAAATCTCGGCCATCACCGTGGCCGCCAGCGCCTCGGTCGTCAGGTCGGTGGTTGGCACCTGGCGCACCTTTTCCGCCCGTGCCTGCGGCGCGAAGACCTTCTTGACGATGGTGGGAGACCCGCGCAGGCCGCACTTGGCCAGGTCGGTGATGCCGGCGTCGGCCGCGTTCCACTTGATGACGGTGGCGCGGGCGGCGCGGTAGGCGTCGTCCAGGCTGCCACGCCGGATCTCGTTCACGCCTTCCAGCATGGTGATCAGCACCGGCATGCGGGTGGACAGCACCTGCACCCCGCCCTCCGCCCGCCGTTCCACGGTGATGGTGCCGGCGGCGGCATCCAGGTCAGCGATCCGCGACACGTAGGTCAGCTGGTTCAGGCCCAGGCGCTTGGCGATGCCGGGGCCGACCTGGGCGGTGTCGCCGTCGATGGTCTGCTTGCCGGTGAAAACGATGAGCGGCACGCCGAACTCCTGGCCGATCTTGGCCAGCGCCGCCGCCAGCGCGAAGCTGGTGGCCAGCGTGTCGGAACCGGCGAAGGACCGGTCGGTCAGCAGCACCGCCCGGTCGGCGCCATAGGTCATCGCCTTGCGCAAGGAATCCTCGGCCATCGGCGGTCCCATGGTCAGGACCGTCACCTCGCCCCCCAACCGGTCGCGCAGGCGCAAGGCCTCCTCCAGCGCGAACAGGTCGTAGGGGTTGATGATGGTGGGCACCCCCTGGCGCATGATGGTGTTGGTCACCGGATGCACCCGGATCTGCGCGCTGTCGGGCACCTGCTTCATGCAGACGACGATATGCATCGGTTCTCTCCTACACGGGCGTTCCCTGGATGAAAAGCAAAGGCCATGCCACAGTCTAAGGTATTGGAAACACTGAATACCCCGGCCCACCGCGCCCCCGTGCCTTGTCGGATAGGCGACATCGATGTCGCCTCTATTCCACCAAAGGCTTCACCGGTCCCAAGGCGGCCAGCGGCACGAAGGGCTTGGCCGGCGGCGCCTTGGGCGCCACGGCGTCCCGGTGCACCTTGAACAGACGTTCCGCGATGGGGGAGGAGGCCACGAAATCCTGGTAGGCCTGTTCCAGATGGGCGCGGCAGAGGGCGCGGATCGCGCCTTCGTCCAATCCGTCGAAGGCGCCCTCCTCCTCGCTGCCCCGCAGGTACTGGCCCATGCGGCGCAGGATGTGCAGCCGGGCCACGCGCACGACGGCGATGTCGTACGGCACCTCCAGGAAGACGAAGAATTCCTCGGCCGCCGACAGCCGTCCCAATTCCGCCAACACACCCATAGCTTCACCCTCCACTGAGGTTCATTCACGCGCAGGCGGCGGGCGTGTCCCGGCCGCCACGCTGCGCCTGCAACTCCGCCACGCGGCCTTGCAGGTGGCCCACCCGCGCCTCCAGGAAGGCGACGCGGTCGATCATCAGCGACAGCGCCTCCCCCACCGGATCGGGGATCAGGTGATGTTCCAGGTCGATGCGGCCATAGGGCTGGTCGGCGGCGGCCCGCCGGTCGCGCGGGTCGCGGACGATGCGGCCGGGTATGCCCACCACCGTCATCGCCGGCGGCACATCCGACACGACGACGGAGTTGGCGCCGACCCGGGCGCCGGCGGCGACGGTGATGGGGCCCAGCACCTTGGCCCCGGCGCCGATCAGCACGCCATCGCCGATGGTGGGGTGGCGCTTGCCCGGGGACCAGCTGGTCCCACCCAGGGTGACGCCATGGTACAGCGTCACGTCGTCGCCGATCTCCGCCGTCTCGCCAATCACCACGCCGGCGCCGTGGTCGATGAAGAAGCGCCGGCCGATGCGGGCGCCGGGATGGATGTCGACATTGGTCACCAGCCGGGCGAACCAAGCCAGCAGGCGGGCGGGGAACCGCCACCCCCGCCGCCAGAGCCGATGGGCCGCGCGATGATGCAGCACGGCATGCACGCCGGGATAGGTCAGCGCGATTTCCAGGGTGTAGCGCGCCGCCGGATCACGCCCCTTCACGCACGCGATGTCCTCGGCCACCTGGGCCCATAGGCTGGCGTCATGCGGCGGCATCCTTCCCTCCTCCGTCGCCCGTGGCCTCAGTCGCCCGTGGCCTCGTAGAACTTCAGCAGTTCGCCTTCGTTGATCGGGCGCTTCCAGGCGACGGCGCAATTGCGCACCTCCTCCAGCACGCGGCGGGCGCGGCCTTCGTCCGGCGCCAGGCCCAGGGCCGCCAGCGCGTTGTTGATGGCCGCCATGCCGGAGTGCTTGCCCAGGACGATGGAGCGCACGCGCCCGAACCAGGCGGGGTTCAGCGCCTCGTACGTTTCCGGGTCGCGCAGCAGGCCGGATACGTGGATGCCGGATTCATGGGTGAAGACGGCCGACCCGACGATGGACTTGGCCGCCGCGATGGGCCGGCCAGCCGCCGTCGCCACCAGTTCGGCCAGGTCGGTCAGCTGTGTCATGTCCACGCCCGTGCGCCGGCCGGCGATGGGGCCCAGGGCCGCCACCACCTCTTCCAAGGCGGCATTGCCCGCCCGTTCACCCAGGCCCAGCACGCAGACGCTGGCATGGGTGGCGCCGCCCCGGATGGCGGCCAGGGTGTTGGCCGTGGCCAAGCCCAGATCGTCATGGCCGTGGAATTCCAGCTCCAGGTCGGTTTCCGCGCACAACTGGCGGAAAATCTCGTGCGTGCGGAACGGGTCCAGCACACCGACGGTGTCGGCGAAGCGGAAGCGGTGGGCGCCCGCGTCATCCGCGGCGTTCACCACCCGCATCAGGAAATCCAGATCCGCGCGGCTGGAGTCCTCACCGCCGACGGCCACGGCGAGACCACGGTCGCGGGCGTAGGACACCACCCGCCGGATGCGGGGCAGGATCTCCTGCCGGCTGGTCTGGAACTTCACCCAGATCTGGCGATCGGAAACCGGCACCGACAGGTTGACACGGCTGAGGCCGGTGCGAACGGCCGCGTCCACGTCCGCCTCGGTCATCCGGCACCAGGCGATGGCGGCCGACTTATGGACGGCCTGCCCCACGGCGGCGATGGCGTCGACCTCCGCCGGGCCCATGGCGGGAACGCCGGCCTCGATCTCATCCACGCCGGCGGCTTCCAGCCGGCGGGCGATGGTGACCTTCTCCTCCACGGTGAAGGCGACGCCAGGCGCCTGCTCGCCGTCACGCAGCGTGGTGTCGTTGATGATGATGGGCGGAGCGTTCAGCATCATGGGATGACTCCTCACGGGCTAAGGGCGGATTGGGTGAGCTGGGCGACGGCCGCGAGGTCGCGCCATGGCGGGGAATTCAGCCGCAGGCGGCCAACGATGTCCGGCAGGACCGCCAGGACGCGCTCCACCTCCGCCAGGGTGGTCTCGGTCGACAGGGAGAAGCGGATGGCGCCCCGCACGGCCTGGGAGGGCACGCGCATGGCCCGCAGGACATGCGATGGTTCCATGCCGCCGGCGGCACAGGCCGAGCCGGAGGAGGCGGCGATGCCCGCACGGTCCAGCATCAGCAGCAGGGCCTCGCCATCCACATAGTCGAAGACGATGTTGGCGGTGTTGGCCAGCCGGTCGCTGGCCTCCCCCAGGATGACGCAGCGCTCCACGCGCCGCAGCACCCCTTCCTCCAGGCGGTCGCGCAACAGGCGGACCCGCGCCATGCCGCCCGCCAGGGTACCGGCCGCCAGCGCCGCCGCCGCGCCCAACCCGACGATGGCCGGCACGTTCTCCGTCCCGCCGCGCCGGCCCCGCTCCTGCCGGCCGCCGCGGATCAGCGGCCGAAACGGCACGCCCTTGCGCAGGTACAGGGCCCCGATACCCTTTGGTCCGTGCAGCTTGTGGCCGGACAGGGACAGCATGTCGATTTCCGTGCCCCGAAGGTCGATGGGATGTTTGCCCACCGCCTGCACGGCATCGGTGTGGAACAGGGCGCCCACCTGGTGGGCCCGCCGGGCGAGATCGGCGACGGGGAAGAGGACCCCGGTCTCGTTGTTCGCCCACATGGCGCTGACCAGCGCCGTGCGCGGACCCAGGGCGCGCTGGAAATCATCCATGTCCAAGCGGCCGTCGGCGTCCACGCCGATGATGTGCGCCTTCGCCCGCCCGGTCTTTTCCAGGTGCGCCACCAGGGCCAGGATGGCCGGATGTTCCACCGCCGTGGTCACGATCTCATCCCGCCCGGGCTGCACCTCCAGGGCGGACAGCAGGGCGGTGCTGTTGGCCTCCGTCCCGCCCGAGGTGTAGATGACCTCATGGTCGTGCGCGGCACCCAGCAGGGCCTGCAGCTGGCGGCGCGCGGCGCGCACCCCGTCCGCCGCCGCCACCCCCGGGCCATGGCTGGACGAGGCGTTGGCGAACCGCTCGCCGAAATAGGGCAGCATGGCGGCGACCACGTCGGGATGGGTGCGGGTCGTCGCGTTGTTGTCCAGGTAGATCGGCTGCATGGGATCGCTGCCCCCGTTCCAATGCGTGAGCTCAGTGGCTGGCCCCCGGCCGGCCCATCACCGGCACCAGCCGCACGAAGGCGCCCAGCCGTTCCACCACCCGGGCCTGGATGCCTTCCAGCGTGGCGCTGCTGAGGCGGCACATCACGCAGGCGCCGGCGAGACGCACCCTGACGGTGTCGCCGTCCATGCCCAGGAATTCGCAGTCGCCGCCATCACGCTGCAAGGCGGGCCGGATTTCGGCGATGGCTTCCCGGACAATCCGCGCGCGCGGGTCTTCTTCGGCCGGAGCGATGGGGTCGGAAGGTTCGGATACGGTCGTGGGAAGAAGCATGGCGCGGCCCTCAACCAAAGGACTTGCCGCAGCCGCAGCTGGACTTGGCGTTCGGGTTGTCGAAGGTGAAGCCCGATCCTTCCAGCGCCACCACGAAATCGATGGTGGTACCGGCCAGCAGCTCCTGGCTTTTGCTGTCGATGAAGACCTTCACGCCGTCCTGGTCGACGACGGTGTCTTCCGGCCCGGCCTCCCCCACCAGGCCCATCATGTACTTGTAGCCGGCGCAGCCGCCGGCATCGACGGTGATGCGCAGCCCGCCGGCGGGGTCGGCGGCACCGGCGATGGCGCTGCGGACCGCGTTCAAGGCGCTGTTGGTCAGTGTGATCATGGCGGCACCCTTCGTGGGAGGTGGGGGTGGGTTCGTGAACCCGGCACGCGGCTATTCCGCAAAACGCGTGCCACCGCATAATTCGTTGGAAAGCCCCGATATTTCCCACACGTCCCTGTTGCCTTTGCGACCCCCTGTCGGGTTTGCGACATGCCAAGGCGCCCTCCCACCCCATGTCGCGCAAGGCCCCGCGCCGTTGATCCCGTCCGGCAAAGCCTTTGCAAGGAGGGGCTGGCCGGTTCCCGGGACGGGGCCGGCGCTTCCCCGACGGATGAGAGGATAATGATGACGACGATCGACAAGACGGCGCTGGGCCGCCTGGACCAGGAAGGCCGCCTGTTCAACGCGGTGCTGAAGGCGCCGACCACCAAGCCCGGGCGCTTCGGCTTCCGCGGCGACATCGCGCTGAAGTTCCAGCCGCAGATCGCCGACGAGAAGCGCCCGCCGGACATTTCCATGGAGCAGGTCCTGACCTTCGCCCAGGAGGGGGAGGCGACGATCCCCGTGCTGGCGGGCTATCTCCACTCCTTCGCCTATCTGGAAACGGCGGCCCAGGTGCTGGATGGCCTGCTGAAACCCTCGGGGAAGTACTTCATCTTCTGCAACAACATCGACCTGCTGGCCGCCTACCAGGTCACCCTGGGCGGCATCCCCTTCATCGTCCTGCCCTGCGATGAGTCCACCGTATGGAAGGAGATGATGGACCTGTTGGGTATCGACAAGAACGACACCCGCAAGCTGGACACCGCCGGCAAGCAGGACGTGCTGCTGGACATCGCCCTGCGCTATGAGGGGCGGTACAAGGCCATCACCTTCGAAGAAGGCGTGGCCGGCATGTACCCGGTCAAGAACCGGAACGAGAACCGGCCGGTCTGATCATAGGCCGCCCTCAAACGCCGGCATCTTCACACGGAAGGTCGCCGGCACCCTCGGCCGCGACGTCCTCCACCCCCACGTCTTCCACCCCAACCTCTTCCACCAGGGTCACGCCGGTGACGCAGATATCGCCGTCCAGGACGGCCAGCGCCACCGGCCGCAGCCCATCCCCCGCGCATGGCCCCTCCACGCACCGTCCGGTGCCCAGGTCGAACAGGGCGCCGTGCTTGCCGCACATCAGCCGGGTGCCGTCCGGGTCCAGGAACTGGTTCCGTTCCCAGTCCAGGCGCACGCCATCGTGGGGGCAGGTGTTGACGTAGCCGAACACCTGCCGCCCCCAGCGGACCACGATGATGGACCAGGGGCGGGCCTGACCGTCGTCCCCCTGACGCAACAGATGGAAGCCGCGGGCCTTGCGGCTGGGAATTTCATCCAGGGCGCAGATCGCATACGCGACGCCGGGGGTGGTGGCGGGAGTGGTGTCGCTGTCCATCAGGGGGACCTCTTCCGGAAAGGGGAGCCCGCCATCCCATGCAAGAACCGCGCGAGGCGGGGACCCGCGTCAGGCCGTGGCACGGAATTTGATTTGAAGGGTCGCCAGGCATTCAATTTGAGGGAGACACGACATGAACCTCGCCACCCCATACGCCACCCTCACCCTGGATGAGATCAAAGCCAGGCTGGCGGGTGGCACCCTGACCGTGCATTCCGTCGCCCGGCCGCCATCCGCCGACCAGGCGGTGGACCGCAGCGGCGTGCTGGCGGTGTTCACCTTCGCCGACCCGGCTTTCGCCAGCGCCGTGGACGGCCTGGAACAGCCGCTTTTCCTGGCCAATCCCGTGCCGGCGCAGGACGGCGGCGTGCCGGGTTTCGCCCGGGCGCGGGCGGCGGACGGCACCGTCGTCGCCGACTTCTCCGCCGGCCCCGGCACGCGGGAGATCAAGTTCGCGGAGGTGTCCTGTTCCGACGGCGCCCCGGTACGGCTGACCGCCTTCCGCGTCATGCCCGAGGGCGACTGGCCGGAGCGGCCGGACTATTACCACGGCAAGCCCCGCCCCGGCTCCCCCCTGCCCGCCGGGCCCTGACGGTTTCCGCCAGGACGCGTCGGCTTTGCGACAAACGCCCCGAACAGGAAGGACGACACGGGATGACGACATTGGTGAAGGTCACACAGGATGGCCGGCGGCTGGAGGTGGTGGGGCTGGGCCTGCGCCTGGCCGGCGCGCTGGAGGCGATAGGGCTGGTCGAGGTGGCGCGCCACCCCCATTACCAGGCGATCATGCGCGTGGCGCCCGAGGCCACCCATATGGCCGGACGGGTGCCCCTGACGGCGGCCGAGGCGGCCATCGCCCAGGCCGCCCTGGACGAGGCGGAAACCCAGGTTCTGGCCGACCCGCTGGCCATCCAGGAACGCTTCCGTGTCGCCGCCCTGTGGAAGGCCCGCGAACAGGGGATCGAATGACGCCGCGCGCCCTGACCGATAGCAGCCCCGAACGCGACGCCCGGTTGCGCTTCATGGGCATCGACGCGGATACCGGCGCCCGGCTGCGGGATTTCTGGACCGTCGTGGAACCGGAACTGCCGGCCATCCTCGAAGGCTTCTACCGCCACGTGACCAGCGAACCGCGACTGGCGCGACTGCTGGGCGACGACGTCCCCCGCCTGAAGGGCGCCCAGGGCGCGCATTGGGCACAGCTGTTCGGGGGCCGCTTCGACGGCACCTATATGCGGGGGGTGCGGGCCATCGGCCTGATCCACAACAAGATCGGATTGGAACCGCGCTGGTACATCGGCGGCTACAACTATGTGCTGGGCCGTCTGGTGGCCCTGGCGGTGCGCCATATGAAATGGCGCCCCCACCGCCTGACAGCCACGCTGGCCGCCATCAACGCCGCCGTCATGCTGGACATGGACCTGGCGATTTCCGCCTACCAGGAGGCCATGCTGGCGGAACGGGAGGCCCGCCAAGTCGTGATGGCGGACGCCATCCATCGGTTCGACCAGCAGATCACCACGGCGCTGGGCACCGTCGACGGGGCCGCCGGGCGCATGCGCGACACGGCCGACAGGCTGTCGTCCAACGCCGATGCCGCCTCGCGGCAATCAACCACGGTGGCGGCGGCGTCCCGCCAGGCATCCGCCAATGTGCAAACCGTGGCGACGGCCGCGAGCCAGCTGTCGGCCACGGTGGAGGAGATAAGCCGCCAAGTCACCCTATCCACCCACATCGCGGCGCAGGCCGTGGGCCAGGCCAACCACACCGACGCGATGGTGCGGGGACTGACGGACCGGGCGCGCCAGATCGGCGACGTGGTGGATTTGATCGGCGCCGTCGCCGCCCAGACCAACCTGCTGGCGCTGAACGCCACCATCGAGGCGGCGCGGGCGGGCGACAGCGGCAAGGGCTTCGCCGTGGTCGCCACGGAGGTGAAGGCGCTGGCCGGGCAGACCGCCCAGGCGACGGAGGAGATCAGCCACCACGTGGGTGCCATCCAGGCGGCGACGCGGGAATCCGCCACCGCCATCCAGGCCATCGCCACCACCATCGGCGAGATCAGTCGGATCACCGCCACCATCGCCGCCGCGGTCGAGCAGCAGGGCGCCGCGACGCGGGAGATCACCCGCAATGCCGACGAGGCGGCGCGGGGCACGCGGGAGATGGACGGCACCATCCATGATCTCAGCGTGGCGGCGGGGGAAGATCGCGTGATGGCCGGCAGCGTGCAGTCGGCGGTGCATGACCTGTCACGGCAATCGGCCGCGCTGCGCGGCCAGATCGAGGGCTTCTTCGCCACCATCCGAAACGCTTAGAGGGAAGGTTGCTAAGGGGAGAGCTCGCGCCCGGCGCGGATGTGGGCCAGCACGGCCTCCCCCTCCTCCGCGCCGAAGCAGGCGTCGAAGTCGTCGCAGTCCGTGCAAACGGGGGCCGAGCAGAGGGAGAAGCCCTCCGACCGGCAGATCATGCGGTACAGGAACTTCTTCCACTTCATGTCCTGGCTGTTGCGCCGCTTCAGGCCGGTGAAATGGCGCTCCATCAGGCGCGACAGCTCCCCCCGGTCACGCAGTCCCAGGTCCTGCCACAGGTGGTTGGGCCGGGTGCAGCGCCGGGCGATCATGACCGACAGATCGCGCTGCAAGGCGGTGCCCGCGCTGGCGTACATCCACAGCAGGTCGCGCACCGCCACCTCGTCATCGCCCAGGATGGGCGGCGGGCCGGCGGTGGAGATCAAGGCCAGCGGCGCACCGGGAAACAGCGCAGTGACCAGCCGGCCCAGGGCGTCATTCCCCAGCCCCACCCAAGCGGACAGCGGGTCCCGGGCCGCCATAGCCTCGCCGCAAAGCCAGCGACAGGATGCTGGCCACCACATGCCGTTCGAAGGCGTCGGGGGCCGCCTTCGCACCTTGGGCCCAATGGGCCGCCCACCCGGCCGCCCATTCGGCCGCGGGGTCGGCGCCGGGCCATCAGCCGGGCGTAAATCTGGGTGGCCGCCCGCCCGGGTCACGCGGCCTCCATCCTCAAGGGGCCATGGGTCTGGCATTTGGCCGGGCAGACCCGGGCGCAGGCGCCGCAGCCGATGCAGGCGCCCTCGTCATCCATGACCATGACCTTCTTCTCGATCTCATCGTCGTCATCGCCGCCGTCGAGATCGATCAGGTCGCCATCCTCGTTCAGGCCCTTCAGAACCATCACGCCGCGACCGCAAACCTTGAAGCAGCGGCCACAGCCGATACAGCGCTTGGCATCGATGGCGATCAGGTAGTCGGGCTGCCAGTCGCGGCCGTCGCGGGTGGAGGCGGACATGGGATGGGTACTCCCTCAAAAGGGGTCAGGCGCTTTCCAGCAGCTTCAGGCTGGCGCGCTTGCTTTCCAGGATGGCGAAAGCGTCGTGGGCGCGCCGCGCCACCTCCAGGATGGAGGGCCAGTTGACCGGCAGCTCCTCCGACAGGTCGTGCAGATCCATCTTGGCCTGCATGGCCTTGGCCGACAGCTTCTTGATCTCGGCCTTCAGGGCCTCGGCGTCGCTCATCGCCCATCCTCCTCAATACCGGGCCACGTCGGGGAAGCGGGCGATCATGTCGACACCGGCCTGCACGTACTTCGTCCCCTCCTCCGCCAGCTTGGCCAGGCTGTCGAAGCCGAAACGGTGGACGTCGCGCAGCTGCTTGTTCACCACCACCAGCCGCCCGCCCAGCAGCACCATGCGGCCGAAGCCCTCATGGCTCATCTTCAGCATGGGGGAGACCATGACGCCGGTGGCGCGCTCGATGGACAGGGCGATGGCGTTGAAGAACAGCTCCAGCCGCCAGATCGTCTCAGGATCCGGGTCGCCCATGATGGGCAGCGCCCGCCGCTTTTCCCGATCCAGGATGTAGGGCTCCAGCAGATCCAGGTCGGCCTTGGCGTCCCAGGTGCCATGGGCGTCCTGCGCCCGCCAAACCTTGACCAATTCCTTGATGAAGGGGGACTGGGCCGCCGCTTCGGGCGGCGCGATTTCCGCGATGTCGGACATGCTTTACCTCAATCCTCGAAATCCAGGGTGCGGGGGGCGTCCTTGGCCAGGGCCTTGCGCAGCCAGGGCGGTGGCGTGCCGGCCAGCACCTCGCGCAGCCGGCCCAGCAGGTCCTCGATGGCCTCGGGCTGGTTGACCTTCATGGGGTGGATGTTGTTGGCCACCACCCGGGCGGCACCCGACCCGCCGATGGCGGCGACGTACAGGATGGCGCAATCCTTGATCGCCTCGATCTTCGGCGCCAGCTTGTCCTCGTTGCCGTCCTCCTGCAGGTCGCCGGCGAACTCCACCGCCTTCAGGAAGTGATGGCCCTCGGGGCTCAGCTCGTAGATGGCGATGTTGCGCGCCCAGCCGAAATGGGCGTCGACGCGCTTCAGGTCCTGGGTCGCGAACGCGATTTTCATGCGATGTCCCCTTCGGTCCGGGCGCCAATGGCGCCATGCTCATGCGGTGTCCGCCAGGTGTCCGGCGTCGGTTCGTGGTGGGCCTCGCCATCGGCCATCACCAGGTTGCTGAGGGCGAAGATCAGGTCGCGGGCGCCGCGATAGCCCACCATGGTCAAATGCCCGGCGCCCAGCCGGTCGAACATGGGAATGCCCATGCGGAAGAAGGGGATGCCCAGCCGGGCCGCCGCCTGGCGACCGTGGGAATGGGTGATCAGCAGGTCGCAAGCCCGTTCCTTCGCCAGGCGCTCCAGATCCTCCAGGTCGCCGATCAGCACCTCGCCCGTGTCGACATCGGCCAACACGGGGGAATGAGTGGTGGTCACGGCGGCCGTGATCTGCGCCCCCATGCCATGCAGCATGCCGCCGACATCGGCCAGCAGGTCCGGCTCCGCCCCGATGGCCAGCTTGCGGCCGCCGATGTGGAAGTGGCCGTCCAGCATGGCGTCGACCAGCTGGCCCCGCTGGCGGCGATATTTGGCCGGCACCGGCCGGCCGCTGATCTCCGACAACAGCATCATCAGATCGTCGGTGGGGCCCAGGCCGCATAGGCGCTGGAACAGATGAAAGGGCACGCCGGTCTTGTCATGCAGTGCCTGGCCGGCGCCGCGCATCTGTTCGCCGATGGCGATGGTCCAACCGGCCGTGCCCATGTCGGCCACCTCGTCCACGCCGATGCCGCCGATGGTGGTGGGCGTGAACTCCTCCGGTATATGGCCGTCCAGCGATCCCGCCAGATCGGGCAGGAAACTGGGGCGCAGGCCGAAATCCTCGATGATGGTGCGCAATTCGTCCAGGTCGCCGGGGGTGAGGTGGCATCCCGGCAGCACGTTGACACGGGCGCGGTCGCGAACGGCCCCGGGCAACGGGCGGTGCACCAGCGCCTCCACCATCCGGGTCACCGCCTTGGCCCAGCCATCCTGGAAGGCGTCCTTGAAGTCGGGGGTGGAGACATAGACGATGGGCAGGTCCGCCACCTCGGGATGCCGTTCCCGCACCAGACGGATGTAGCCTTCGACATCGTCGCCCTTGGTCTCCGTCACGCCGGTGGAGCAGAGGCCGATGATCTCCGGCTTGGTGCGCTTGTGAATGTTCAGGATGGCCTGTTCGACATTGTCGTAACCGCCCAGCACCGTGGCCACCTCGCTCATGGCCGTGGTCTGCAAGGGGATGGCCTCCTTGAAATGGCGGACGAACAGCACCAGCCCGAAGGAGGTGCAGCCCTGCGACCCGTGCAGCAGGGGCATAGACCCGCGCAGGCCCATGAAGGCCAGGGCGCCGCCTATGGGCTGGCTCATCTTCAGCGGGTTGACCGTGCAGGCCTTCTTCAGGTGCGTAACCGTCGCCATGGGCATCACTCCGCCGCCGCCAGGGCCGGGCCGGCCGCCAGGATTTCCTCTACCCGCACGGCGCAGGCGCCGCAGCCGCCCGTGGCGTTGGTATGGCCCTTCACCTCCGCCACCGTCGCCAGGCCGTGGGCCTGGATGGCGTCCTCGATGGCGCCCAGGTCAACGCCCTTGCAGACACAGACCGGGCGCGACCGCCGTGCCGCCTCCGCCGCCACGGGGTCGGCCGCCAGGGCCGCCGCCTCCGCATCCATCTGGGCGATGGCCTTGTCCTGCCAGCTGTCGCCCGGCACATCCCAGGGGGCCGGGCGGCGCACCTGCTCCCACACCGGGTTGAACAGGGTCTTCGCGATCTCTTCCACCAGCCGGACCATGCCGACATAGCCCATGTAGGCGTGGTGGCGTTCCTGGTTGATGTCCAGCCAGGGCATCGCCGCCTTCAGCGCGATGAACTGCGACCGGCCGCCTGACAACATGATGTCGGCCCGCGCGTCCTTCAGCATCTTGTACATCTCGCGCGGGGTCATATCCTCGATCAGGTGGGCGTCCTTGCCCATCAGTTCCTTGATGCGCTCCTTGTCCTCCTTGGTGGACTTCTTGACGCTGGTGCCCACCAGCTCCAGCCCGGCCTCCTGCAGGGCCGCCACCACCGACCAGGATTTCACGCCGCCGGTGATCAGCAGCACCTTCTTGCCCTGGAAACGGGGCTTGTAGGGGGCGATGGCGGCCCAGGCCCGCGCCTCCTCCCGCGCGATCACGGCCTCGGTGCGGGCCAAGATGTCGTCGGGGGCGCCACGCTCCACCAGCAGGCGCGCGATCTCGCGCAGGCTGTCGCTGGTGTCGCCGATGCCGTAGAACGACCCTTCGAAAAAGGGGATGCCGTAGCGTTCCTGCATCTTGCGGGCGACGTTGATCATGGCCTTGGAGCACACCATCATGGCCGCCTTCGCCCGGTGGGACTGCGCCACCTCGCGGTAGCGGCCGTCGCCGGAGATGCAGGACAGGATGCGGATGCCCAGCTCATCCAACAGCGGCTTCACCTGCCACAGCTCACCGGACAGGTTGTATTCGCCGATGATGTTGATGTCGTAGGGCGTGGTGATCTCCGGCTCCACCGTCCCGATGACATGGTCCAGCAGGGCCTCGCCCGCCAGCTTGTTGCCCAGGTTCTTCGGCCCGACGAAGCCCGGCGAATTGATGGGGATGACGGGCGTGCCGAACTTGGCCGCCGCCGCCTTGCAGACGGCGTTGATGTCGTCGCCGGTCATGGCCGGCAGGCAGGTCTGATAAACGAAGACGGCCGGTGGATCATACTTCTCGATGATCTCGCGGATGGCCTTATACAGCCGCTTCTCCCCGCCGAAGACGATGTCGGTCTCGTTGATATCGGTGGTGAAGCTGGTGCGCCACAGGGTGGGGCCGGAGGACTTGGCGCCCCGGTTGTCCCAGGAATTGCCTTCGCAGGCGATGGGCCCATGCACCAGGTGGGCGACGTCGGTCAGCGGTTGCAGGGCGATCTTGGCGCCATCGAAAGCGCAGCCCCCCGCCGCCCCGCCGGGCTGCAGCTGCTTGGTGCAGCCCTTCTTGCGCTCCGCCGCCGACTTGTTGGCGTTCTTGCCGCAACCGGGTTCGTCGAAGACAGCCTGTATGGTGGCCGACAGCGAACTCATGGCGTGTTTCTCCTCGGTCCCGGGGACGACGTCCGGAGGCCAAAAGGTGCCGCGCCGCCGGGTGAAACCAACGGCGCGGCCAGGAGGCAGCGCTTTTTGGGGGAAGCGCTCACGGGGAAGGGTCAGCGGATGATGTCGAAGCTGTAGTCGGTCTTGGACGGCACGTTGCTGGCCTTGTCGATCTCGTCGAAGATCTTGTCCAGGATCCACACCAGCACGTTCAGCCCACCCTGATAGCCCCACACCGGATAACGATGGTGGTGGTGCCGGTCGAAGATGGGAAAGCCGATGCGGATCAGCGGCGTGCCCGTGTCGCGCTCCAGATACTTGCCGTAGGTGTTGCCGATCAGGAAGTCCACCGGCTCGGTGAACAGCAGCGAGCGCATGTGCCACAGATCCTTGCCCGGATAGACATGGCAGTTCTTCCCGAATGGCGAGCTGTTGAACACCGCCTGCACCTTCTCCGCCCAGGCCTTGTTGCCATTGGTGGCCAGCACATGGGTGGGTTCCGCCCCCAGCTCCAGCAGGAAGGCCGCCAGGCCCAGGCACAGGTCCGGGTCGCCGTAGATCGCGAACTTCTTGCCGTGGATATGGGCGCTGCTGTCGGCGATGGCGTCGACCAGGCGGCCCCGCTCCATCTCCAGCGACTGCGGGATCTCAACGCCGGCCAGGCGGGCGACTTCCATCAGGAAACGGTCGGTGCCAGCCACGCCCACGGGGTGGTTGAAGGCCGCGACCTCCTGCCCATGGGCCGCGATCAGGCCCAGGGTCTTTTCCGTGCAGTATTCCTGCATCGACAAGGTGGCCTTGGCGTGCACGGCCGCGGCCGTCTCCTCCAGCGTGGTGCCGCCGTCATACATGCGGAACTCGCCATCCGTGGGCGTGTCCCAGACGTCGCTGTTGTCGCCCAGGATGGTGTAATCCACCCCCATCAGGCCGAAGATGCGCTTGATTTCCCGCAGGTTGCCGACGGTATAGCCATCGAACCCGCCAATGAAATTGATCTTGCCGTTGGGCTGGCGCTCCAGCTTGGGCGCGGTGCCGGCCTTGCCGTCCCAGAAATGCTCCAGGATGCCCTTCATCACGTTGTCGTAGCCGGTGACATGGCTGCCGACGAAGGCGGGGGTGTGGGCGAAGGGAACGTCGTACTCGGCCGGGACGGAGCCCTTCTCCTTCGCCGTCTTGATGAAGGCGTTCAAGTCGTCGCCGATCACCTCCGCCATGCAGGTGGTGGAGACGGAGATCATCTTGGGCTTGTACATGCTGTAGGTGTTGGCCAGGCCGTCGATCATGTTGTTCAGGCCGCCGAACACCGCCGCGTCCTCCGTCATGGAGGAGGAGACGCAGGAGCTGGGCTCCTTGAAATGCCGGGAGAAGTGGCTGCGGTAATAGGCGACGCACCCTTGGGACCCGTGGACGAAGGGAATGGTCCCCTCGAACCCCACGGCGGCGAACACAGCGCCCAACGGCTGGCACGCCTTGGCCGGGTTCACGGTCAGCGCCTCGCGGGCGAAGTTCTTCTCGCGGTATTCGGGCGTCTTGGCCCATTCGCGCACCCGCTCCACCTCCGCCGGATCCCGCTGGTTTTCGAACAGCGCGCGCTTGTTCGCCAGCATCTGCTGGTATTCCGGCCCGCGGAAAAGCTCCAGGTGGTCGAGCACGTGTTCGGCATTCTGTGTCATGATCTAAGCCCTTTCAAATCGGGTCCTTGCGGGCCCTTCCCATCGGTTGGGAAGGGCCCGCGCGGGGAGGCCTTATTCGGCCGCCAGCAGGGTGGGTTTGGGCGCCGCCTTCCAGGGTGCCTTGGCCATCTTCCAGACGGGGGCGTTGATGGCCATGTCCATGTCGCGGGCGAAGATGGCGAAGCCGTCGTAGCCGTGGTAGGGCCCGGAATAGTCCCAGGAGTGCATCTGGCGGAACGGCACGCCCATCTTCTGGAAGACGTACTTCTCCTTGATGCCCGAGCCGACCAGGTCCGGCTGGATGCGCTCCACGAACTTCTCGAACTCGTAGCCCGTCACGTCGTCATAGATCAGCGTGCCGTCCTTCACGTAGTGCTGGGCGGTGCGCTGATAGTCGTCGTTGTGACCGAACTCATAGCCCGTGCCCACCACCTCCATGCCCAGATCCTCATAGGCGCCGATGACGTGCCGGGGGCGCAGGCCGCCCACGAACAGCATCACCGTCTTGCCTTCCAGGCGCGGCCGGTACTTGGCGATGACGGCGTCCATCAGCGCCTGGTACTTGGCGATGACGCGCTCCGCCCCCTCTTTGATCTTATCGTCGAAATAGCTGGCGATGCGGCGCAGGGATTCGGCGATCTTGCTGGGCCCGAAGAAATTGTATTCACACCATGGAATTCCGTACTTCTCTTCCATGTGGCGTGAGATGTAGTTCATCGACCGGTAGCAGTGCAGGACGTTCAGCTTGGCCTTGGGCGTGGCCTCCAGCTCCGCCAGGGTGCCGTCGCCCGACCACTGGGCGATGACGCGCAGGCCCATCTCCTCCAGCAGGATGCGGGAGGACCAGGCGTCGCCACCGATGTTGTAGTCACCGATGATGGCGACGTCGTAGGGCGTGGCCTCGAACCCCGCCGGGCCGTTGGGGTCGGCCTTGTCGAAGACCCAGTCGCGGATGGCGTCGTTGGCCACGTGATGGCCCAGCGACTGCGACACGCCACGGAAGCCTTCGCAACGAACCGGCACGATGGTCTTGCCGCCGTATTCCTTGGACTTGGCCTTGGACACGGCCTCGATGTCGTCGCCGATCAGGCCGATGGGGCATTCCGACTGGACACTGATGCCGTTGTTCAGCGGAAACAGCTCCTGGATTTCGTCCATGATCTTGGCCAGCTTCTTGTCGCCGCCGAAGACGATGTCCTTCTCCTGGAAGTCGGAGGTGAACTGCATGGTCACGAAGGTGTCGACGCCGGTCGTGCCGATGTAGTAGTTGCGGCGCGCGGCCCAGGAATACTGGCCGCAGCCCACGGGGCCGTGGCTGATGTGGATCATGTCCTTGATCGGGCCCCAGACCACGCCCTTGGATCCGGCGTAGGCGCAGCCGCGGATGGTCATGACGCCCGGTATGGATTTCAGGTTGGACTTCACGCCGCAGTCGGACTTGCCGGCCTCATGCACGTTCAGGTGCTTGGCGCGCCGCTTCGCGGTCTTCTCCGGGTAAACAGCCAAGACCTCGTTGATCAGTTCCTTGTTGCGAGCCTTGATCTCCGCAACGCTTTCGGTTTCCGAAACGCTCATTTCATCGTCCTCGTTCTACCCGGGATAGCCGGTACCGGCGTCCGGCCCCGGATGCGGGGGGCCGAACGCCGACGGCGGAAGCGGTGTGCGGTCAGGCGATGGCCAGTTCAGCCGCCGACTTGCCGACGATGGACTCGTCCACCTTCTTCATGATGCCGTGCTCCATCAGCATGTCCTCCAGCTCGTCCATGGTGATGGGCGTGGGGATGATGCCCTTGCCGGCGTTGTTGTGGATGCGCTTGGCCAGGTTGCGGTAGTGGTTGGCCTGCTCGCTCTCCGGCGCGTATTCCAGCACCGTCATGCGGCGCAGTTCCGCGTGCTGCACGATGTTGTCGCGGGGCACGAAGTAGATCAGCTGGGTCCCCAGCTTCTTGGCCAGGGCCTCGGCCAGCTCCAGCTCCTTGTCGGTCTGGCGCTCGTTGCAGACCAGGCCGCCCAGGCGGACGCCGCCGGACATGGCGTACTTAAGGATGCCCTTGGAGATGTTGTTGGCCGCGTACATGGCCATCATCTCGCCGGACATGACGATGTAGATCTCCTGGGCCTTGTTCTCGCGGATGGGCATGGCGAAGCCGCCGCACACCACGTCGCCCAGCACGTCGTAGGAGACATAGTCGATGTCATCATAGGCGCCGTTCTCCTCCAGAAAGTTGATGGAGGTGATGACGCCGCGGCCGGCGCAGCCGACGCCCGGCTCCGGACCACCGGATTCCACGCAGCGGATATCGCGGTAGCCGATCTTCATGACCTCTTCCAGTTCGAGGTCTTCGACGCTGCCCGCGGCGGCGGCCAGGCTGAGGATGGTGTCCTGAGCCTTGGCGTGCAGGATGAGGCGGGTGGAGTCCGCCTTGGGATCGCAGCCGACGATCAGGATGCGGTGGCCCATCTCGGCCAGGGCCGCCAGGGTGTTCTGGGAGGTGGTGGACTTGCCGATGCCACCCTTACCGTAAAAAGCGATTTGTCGCAGAGCCGACATTCAGGGTCTCCTTGAACCGATTGTTATGCCGATTGCCAATGCCCCAGGATCGGGGCGTTCCTCGTTCGCAGAACTGGCTCGCGGTTTTCGGGAAGGAGCACATCGCTCGACAGCGCGTAGGCGTGCACTCAGCCCTCACTAGCCGACCAGTCCTTCAGCAACCCGTGTGCCAACTGGGCGTCACGACCTAACTAATTGATTTATATTGATATTTATTCGGAACCCGGCATCCGACAAAGATGTGCCGAACCCGACAGCCGATGTCCGGCTGTCGCAAACGGGACAAGGCCGGGGCGCCAGCCGCCCCACCGGAATGGCCGGAAACCGCGCTTTCGTGGACATGGCCCCGGCCGGAACGGAAATTGCTGGGGTGATGCCAATGCCCGAACCGGGCAGCCCCCCACTGAAAGGGCATTGCCATGCAGATCGGTGTCGAAACCGCCAAGGCCGTGGACCAAAGGCGGGTCTTCGTCGTGGAACCGGACGAAATCACGCGCGCCGCCCTGCAGTTCATGCTGCATGACGAGATCGAGACCCATGAACTGGCCACACCGGAGGAGGCCTACGCCAAGGGCGTGGACTGGCTGCGCCCGGATGTGGTGCTGCTGGGCGTGTCGCTGCTGGCCGACCGGGGCGTCGGCCTGGTGGGGGATGTCCTGCGGACCTTCCCCGGCGTGCGCGTGCTGATCGTCTGCGCCAAGGCGGACGAGGCGCTGGCGCTGGAGGGCCTCCGCGCCGGCGCCCATGGGGCGCTGCTGAAGCCCCTGACCCTGGCGGAGGTGCGCCGCAAGGTGGACACGGTCCTGGGCCGTGCCGGCGGCCAGGCGCTGGTCCAGCTGGGCGGCGGCGCCCTGGGACGGCCAGCATGAGCCTGATCGTCTTCTATGAGAAGCCGGGCTGCCAGACCAACGCACGCCAGCGCCGCACCTTACAGGCGGCGGGACACACCGTGGTGGTGCGCGACCTGCTGGACCAGCCCTGGACGGCGGATCGTCTGCGCGGCTTCTTCGGCGACGCGCCCGTGGCCGACTGGTTCAACCCGGCGGCGCCCGCGGTGAAGGCCGGTGCCATCGTCCCCGCCGCGCTGGACGCCGCCAGCGCGCTGGCCCACATGCTGGCCGACCCGCTGCTGATCCGCCGCCCACTGGCGGAGGTGGACGGCCGGCGCAGCGCGGGGTTCGAGGCCCTGTGCCGCACCCTGGGCCTAGCCCTGGAGGGCGGCGCCCGGCTTACCGGCTGCGCCCATCCGGACGGGCATCCGCCCTGCCCCGCGCCAACCGCCGCCGGCGACTGACCGCTAACTGCTGACCGCTATTGGCGCCCGCGTCCCGCCTTTCCCTGGAACACCTGGCCTGGAATGCCCGCGATGACATCCCCCTCCCCGTCCAGCCCGTCTTCGTCCGGTGACCACCGCGCGCGGTACGTGGTCATCCTCGGCACCAATGAGATCGCGTCCGCCGTGGCGGTGCGGCTGCATCAGCGGGGATATGGCGTCGTCATGTCCCATGACCCGCTGCCGCCCGTCATCCGCCGCAAGATGGCCTTCCACGACGCGCTGTTCGACGACCCCGTCGTGCTGGCGGGGGTCACCGCCCAGCGGGCGGACAACGGCGTGGCCGTCGTGGCCGGCCTGCGGCAACGTGGCGGCGTGGTCATCACCGACCTGGGCCTGCTGGACCTGATGGTCATACGCTCGCTGGACGTGCTGATCGACGCCCGGCTGCAGAAGTACCAGTCGACGCCCGACCTGCGACGCCTGGCCCAGTTCACCATCGGCTTGGGGCCGGGCTTCACCGCCGGCGCGAACTGCGACTTCGCCATCGAGACCAAGCCCAGCAAGGAAGGCGCCCTGGTGCGACGGGGGGCGACGGAACCGGCCGACGGCGTCGTCCGCCGCCTGGGTGAGCGTGGGGCGGAGCGCTTCGTCTATTCGGCCAGCCCCGGCCGCTGGCACAGCGCGATGGAAATCGGATCCCGCGTCTTCAAGGACTACATCGTGGGCTACCTGGCCGGCGACCCGGTGGCCGCCCCCTTTGACGGCATCCTACGGGGCGTGGTGCGCGACGGTATGGAGGTGCCGGCCGGCGTGAAGCTGCTGGAGGTCGACCCCCGGATGCGCGGCGCGGTGTGGAGCGGCATCGAGGACCGGGCCCAAACCATCGCCCGGGCCGTTGAAGGGGCCTTGGCCCTGCGCGACACCCCATCGGTTCTGAGGCCGTCGTTCCGGGCCGTCTCCCCAGCGGACGATCGTTGAAATTCCAGTGCGATGGCGACGCCATGATCCTGGATCGGATGAAGGCGGTCTGAGCCGAGTTCGAAAGCTACAGCTATCGGCGGGTCGGCGTGGAACTGCGGCACCAGGGACTGGTGGTCAACAGCAAGAAGGTGCGCCGGCTCATGCGCGAGCACGACCTCCAACCCCGGCGCCGGCAGCGCTTCGTCGCCAGGACCGACAGCGACCATGACGAGCCGATTTTCCCGAACCGGCGGCCGACATGACCCTCACCGGTTCCGATCAACTCTGGGTCGGCGAGCTCACAGGCGATATGACATATGTCGCCGTGGCGGCCGGGCTTCATTTTCGTGGCCGTGATCCTGGACGCTTGGTCCCGCCGCGTCGTGGGCTATGCGATCAGCCGCTCCATCGGCTTACGGTCGCGGCCCTCAAGGCCGCCATCTCCGCGCAAAGTCCGACCGACGGCTGTGTCCAGCACACCGACAGGGGCAGTCAATATGCCAGTGCCGCCTATCGAAAGATCTTGGCGGACAACGGCCTGATCGGCTCCATGAGCCGGCGCGGCAACCCTACGACAACGCCAAGGCCGAAAGCTTCATGAAAACCCTGAAGGTCTCGGCCGTCTATCCCATGGCGTATGAGACCTTCGACGACGTCGTGGCTGATCTGCCGCGTTTCATCGATCTGGTTTACAATGCCCGGCGCCTTCGTTCAACGCTGGGCTATCTCAGCCCTATTGCATTCGAAGAACAACACGCCCGATCGCCGGTCAATTCCGCGGCTTGAAGCTGTCCACCCCAAGGGGCGCACGCCAGTCAGCGATGCCGACTTCGGGAACAGGGCCTCAACGGCGGCGCGCAGCGGCCAATCCGCCCTGCGACCGCGTGGAACAGCATCATCGACCCGATAATAAGAGGCTCGGGCGCGAGCGAGGGCAGCAGGGCGCCGGCAACAAGCCGCAGCACCCATTCGATGCCCTTGTCCCGGAGGTCGCCTTCCCCGGCGATCACGACAGCAGCTTCCGGCTGATCGCCTCAGCCATCATGATCGTGGTGACGTTGGTCGGTGCCGATACGATGTCGGGCATGATCGACGCGTCGACGACATGCAGGCCCTCCATCCCGCGCACCCTGCCCTGGCTGTCGACCACGGCCGCCGGATCGCCTTCAGGCCCCATCGGCACCGTCGACGTCGGGTGCGAATAGCCGTCGATCTGCGCGATGATCGCCCGCTCCAGGGCGAGGTCGTCCTGGACATCGTCCCCTGGCGCCATCTCGAACGCGATCGTGTCGCTGAAGGGAGCGGTGCGCCCGATCTTGCGCGACAGCCGGACGGCCTCCTTCATGCGCCTGAGGTCGCTGGGATCATCGAAGAAATTGAAGCGGATGAGCGGCATCGCCCTCGGGTCACGGCTGGCGAGCCGGATGGAGCCGTTCGACTTGGGCAGCGTCACGGCGCAGGCCAGCACGATTGCGCCGCCTGTCGAGCTCAGCGCGGGATCGAAGATGTGCGTGCCCGAGACATGCAGGTCGAGTTCGTCCGGCCCCGCTTCGGACGAGTTGGTCCAGATGATCGCGCCGGCGACGGGCGTCATGGAGGAGGCCTCCGGCTTCAGCGCATAGACATTGTAATAGAAAGGATGCTCCTTCAGCCGCTCACCCACCGGTGCGTCGACCAGCACCGGGATGCCCAGTTCCCGAAGATGACCGGCGGGGCCGATCCCGGAGCGCATCAGGATGGCGGGGCTGCCGTAGGTGCCTGCCGAGAGGATCACCTGTCCGGCACCGATCTCCTCACCGCCGACCAGGCGGACGCCAACGGCGCGCTTGCCGTCGAATAAGACCGTGTCGATCTCCGCCCCGCCCCGGATGGTGAGGTTCGGCCGCGCGCGGACCTCGTCGGTGAGATAGGCCATGCCGGTGTTGACGCGATGCTCGCCGACGACGTTCAGCGGATAGGGCGAGACCCCGTTCTGCTGGGCGCCGTTGAAATCCTGGACGCGCGTGAGGCCGACCGCCTCCGACGCCAGCACGAAGGCGCGCATGGACGGCGTGATCTCCTCCATGGTCCGCTGCCGGATCGGAAATGGCCCGGTTCGTCCGTGCCAGGCGTCATCACCCGTCGGCGTGTTCTCCAGCGCCTTGAAGATCGGGAAGACATCGTCCCAGGTCCATCCCTCGACGCCCATCGCCGTCCAGCGCGCGAAATCGGATGGGCGGCCGCGCATCGCGACAGCGGCGTTCACGCCCGAGCTGCCGCCCAGCACTTTCCCACGGATCGCGTTCACGTCATGCCCGAGCGTGGCGCCATCCTGCGTGTGGTAGCCCCAGCCGTGCGCGGCGTCGCCGCCGACCCGGTTCGCATTGGCGACCACGTCGGGATAGGCCGAGGGCGCATAAGCGGCGCCGGCCTCCAGAAGCAGCACGCGGCGGCTTCCATCCTCGCTCAGGCGACGCGCGAGGACGGCGCCGGCCGAGCCGCCGCCAACGATAACGACGTCGTGGTGGGTGTGCGATGAAAGCTGAGTTGCCATGGGATCTCTCCGTCAGATCTCGACCGGCGCCTTCAGGCGGTGGGTCGCTCAGGGGTGAAGGCGCGGACGAGGAAGCGGCTGGCGCGGTCAAGCGCGTGGCGGCTGCTTTCGAGATGGCCGACATCGAGCTGGAAGACGTGGTGCATCCCCTCCCAGACCTCGAGCTCGACCGGTACGCCGGCGGCGGCGGCCTTGGTCGCGAATTGGCGGGAGTCGTCGAGAAGACGCTCGGCGGTGCCGACCTGGATCAACAGCGGCGGCAGGCCGGCCAGGTTGCCGTGCAACGGCGAGGCGAGCGGGTCCGTGGCGGCATAGGCGCCGAGATATTTGTTCGCGCAGTCCCGCAGGTAGTCGTAGCCAATCAGCGGGTCGACCAATCCAGGATCCGTCATCGACCCGCCGGTGAAGGCGAGGTCGACCCAGGGCGAGAAGACCACGCCCGCGATCGGCTTGGCGATGTTCGACCGCTTGGCGAGTTGCGCCATGGTGACCAAGGACAGGCCGCCCCCGGCGGAGTCACCCACGATCGCGATCCGGGAATAACCGTGGCTGATCAGGTATTCGTAGGCGGCCAGCGCGGCGTCCGGTGCCGCCGGCAGGGTCGCCTCCGGCGCCAGGGGATAGTCGATCACCAGGGAGGGGATGCCGCTCCGGCTGACGATTTGGCTGACGAAGCCGCGATAGGCCTGGGCCGTGCCCATGACATAGCCGCCGCCGTGGATGAACAGGATCGCCTGCCCGGCGGCGCCCACGCGCGCTGGGCGCACCCACCAGCCATGCACCTCGGCGGTGGTGACTTCCTCGACGATGGCGCCGGCCGCCATGGGACTAGCCGTGATGAACGTGTCGTAGATCGTGCGCGGCGTGCCGGTGGCGGTGCCCCAGAAGTGGGCGAAGTGGGCGAGCAGTGCGACTTCGCGCTCGCGTTCCGCCGCCGATATCCAGGCCATGTTCGTTTCGGTGAACCCGTCGGTTACTCTCAGGTCGGTCATCTCTCGATCTCCTTGGGATGCGGGCGATCAGGCGCGGGGGCCGTCATGCGCGACTACTCCAGGCATGGGTTGGCCGTAGCGCGGAGAGGACGTCACCGCGCGTGGCTCAGGATGGATGGTTTGGTGGGCTCAGGCGGGAATGCGGCCGAACTTGCCTTGAGCAAAGTCGGCAAGCGTGCGGCGGACATCGTCGGCCGTCGACATGACCAACGGCCCGTGCTTTACGAACTTCTCGTGGATCGGCTTCCCGGCCATCAGCACGAAGTGGGCGGGAGCCTTGGCCATCATGGCCACATTGATGGCCAAGCCCGCCTCGACCGTTGTGGCCGTGCCTGCCGGAAGAACCCGCTCCTCACCGTCGGCGGCGACCGTCACCGTGCCCGACACGGCATAAATCCATGCCTGCAACCCACCCGGCAGCGCGTGGCTGAACCGGCCGCCGGCTGCGAGAAAGCCGTCGAGCATCGTCATCTCTTCGGGCGTCCCGGTTTCCCCTTTGACGCCGCCGCTCGCGCCGAGAATGACGCGGACGCGGTGGCCGTTGCCATCGATGGTCGGCACATCGCCGGCGTTGACCTGCAGCGAACGGGCTGGGCACTTCTTAAGACGCTCGGGTAGGTTCACGAAAACCTGCAGGGCATGGACGCGCGAATTTTTCGCGGGCTTTTCCTCGTGGGCCGCACCGCTCGCGGCCGTCAGCCAGTAAAGGTCGCCGGCCTTCAATTCGATATTGTGGCCTAGGGTGTCCCGGTTGAGGAACACGCCTTCGCTATCCTCGAACAGGGCGGTCACCGCCGAGATTCCGGCATGGAGGTGTGGTTCGAAGGTGGGCGCGGTCATGATGAAGTGATCCACCATCAGCAGCGGGTCCATCGCGCCGGCGAACATCTCCTCCGAGAAGTGCTTGGCCGAAAAGCCCACACCAATGTTGTGTGCAATCCCCACAACGACTTGGCCAAGCCGCTGGGCGGTTGCTCCAGCCTTTTCAATCTTTGCAATGCCGTGCATGGCGCTCGCTCCAACAACCTGTCTGATGGCCGCAATTATGGACGAGACAGATCGGCCGGGAAGTCGGCAAGTTTGAGACGTAACGTTCAAAAGATTGAACGCTGGAGGGCGCGACTGTCGAACAGGGGGCGGGCAGAGCGTCTTTGCGGGAAGTATGCCGGCTTGGTGGAAGCGTGGAATGGAAAGCCACACTCGCACAACCCGCCAAATCTACATGAGTACGCGCTTCGGAAATTCTGCTGACAGGTGGTCAAGAAACGCCCGCACGGAGGGAAGGAGACCTTGTCGATACGGGATGAGCGCGGTCAGCGTGGAATCACCGGCAAGCCAATCCGGCAGGATGCGCTCCATAGCGCCTGAATGGACCTCGGCCCGGCAGATGTAGCCGGGAAGCGCCACCACGCCCAGCCCCCTGATCGCGGCCTGCTTCAGTCCCACCATGTCGTCACCCAGCAGGCGCGGTGTGAGCGGCACTACGATCTCGTCGCGCTTTTGGTGTGCGTGACGCAGCCGCCACACAGGCTCCACGCCCGTCCGCATCATGAACAGCGAGGGATGCTCCTGCAGATCCTGAGGCGTCTTCGGCGCGCCGTGTCTCCTCACATAGTCGGAGCCCGCGAACAGAAACCAGGGCGCGGGCGCGAGGGTCCGCTGAACGAGGTTGGAGTCCGGCAGTGGGTCGGAGTGCGCTCGAACGGCCAAGTCGTAATTCTCGCCCACGATGTCGACAGTGCGGTCGGCGGCATGCGCGACAACATTCACTTTCGGGTGCTGGACCAAGAAGTCCGCGATGATGTCGGCGAGCGCGAACTGCATCGTCGCCGTGCCGGCCGTGCAGCGGACCGTGCCCTTTGGCTCCGTCAGGCGCCCGCGGATCGTGGTCTCCGCCAGTTCCGCCTCCCGCAGCATGGCGACGGCGTGCCGATAAAAGTCCTCGCCGGAATCCGTCATGCCGAAGCGGCGCGATGTGCGATTGAGCAGACGCACGCCAAGCTCGTTCTCTAGCTGCTGAATGCGGTGGCTGAGCGTCGATTTGGGGATCCGCAGCGTCCGGCCGGCGGCTGTGAAGCCGCCGCGATCAACGATTTGGACGAAGTAGAAGAAGTCGTTCAGGTCCAGCATCACAATCCCCATCGTCCATCATTATGGACGTTAAGTTGCGATTTAGACGTCTTCTGGGCCGCTCGTCCACCCCCTACCTTCCAGCCATCACGAACGATGATCGTGAGCCGGACCCAATCATTGGCTGGAGAGTGGAAATGACGAACCGTATCTATGAGCCGCTGACCAAGGACAACGCCGCCGTGATCCTCGTCGATCACCAAGTCAATCTGATGACCGGCGTGCGTGACTATGAGACGGGCGAGCTTAAGCACAACGTCGTGGCGCTCGCCCGCGCGGCCAAGGCGCTCAGCCTGCCCATTGTCGCCACCAGCACCGCGCGCGATACCCTGTGGGGCCCGACTTTCCCCGAGCTTGTGGAGGCGCTGGACGGCATCGAGATCGTCGACCGCTCCACGGTGAACGCCTATGACGATCCCCGCGTCGCCGCCGCGATCGAGGCGACCGGCCGCAAGAAGCTGATCTTCGCGGGCATTTCGCTGGAGGTCTGCGCGGGCTTCCCGGCGATGACGGCCGTGGCCAAGGGCTATGACGCCTACATCGCCGTCGACGCGTCAGGCACCTTCAACCGCACCAAGCACGACGTGAACCTGTTCCGCCTGCAGCAGGCCGGCGTGATCCTGTCCGACTATGCGACCCTGATGGTCGAGATCCTGAAAGACAATGGCGCGCCGGAATCGGCCGCCGTGTACGACGCCCTGGACATGCCCTGGGCCAAGCTTGTCGGTCAGATCGTCGCAACTTACGCCAAGTAGGGACGGCGCCGTCCCAGCAGACCACCCCTCAAAACCACACCGGTATCCGTGGGCCGCTGAAGGGCGCGCCCTCTGGCATTCAATGGAGATCGCAATGTCATCCCTTCAAGGAAAACGCGCTTTCATCACAGGTGCCAGCCGTGGGATCGGCGCCGCCATCGCCCGCCGCTTCGCCGCCGAGGGGGCCGCGGTCGCGATTGGTTACGAGCGGTCGGCCGACGCCGCCAACGCCATTGCGCGTGAGATCGAGGTGGCCGGTGGCCGTGCCGTCGCGATCCAGATGAACGCGGCGGAGCCAGCGTCGATCAAGCGGGCCGTCGATCACGCCGCCTCCGAACTCGGCGGCCTGGACATCCTCGTCAACAACGCCGGCATCATCAGTTACGGCACTGTCGAGGAAGTCACGCTCGAACAAATCGACGTCATGCTGGCGGTGAACGTCCGGGGCGTGATCCTCGCGACCCAAGCGGCCCTGCCGTACATGTCCGAGGGCGGCCGCGTCATCTCGACCGGCAGCAACCTCGCGGATCGCGTGCCCGACGCCGGCAAGGCGCTCTATTCGGCCAGCAAGGCCGCGCTGATCGCCTGGACTAAGGGCGCGGCGCGTGATCTTGGTCCGCGCGGGATCACCGTCAACCTCGTGCATCCGGGCTCGACCAACACCGACATGAATCCCGCCGACGGCCCCCATGCCGAAGCCCAGCGTCAGCGGATGGCGATCAAGGAATATGGCAGGCCCGAAGATGTCGCAGCACTCTTCGCCTTCATCGCCGGCGATGAGGCCCGTTCGGTCAACGGCACGGGCTTCACCGTCGACGGCGGGGCGAACGCATGACCCCCGCCCGCAACCGCCCGGCACCGGCCTGGTACCTCAGCTCTGGACGGAAACCTGGGCGGAGGCCGTCAGCTTCGGCGGCCGGACCCCCAACGTGGCGCGCAGACCGTTGGCGATCATCGGTAACACCTCCTGGACCATTCCCGGAAACTGTGTGGCCGAGTCCCTTCGATACCCGTCCACGTTCCTGGGCGCCCCTTCCCGGCAAGCGTAGCGAATGTCGGCCTTCCATCGATCCCTCATACGCCGCCTGCCGGCACGCCCTAGATCTTAGCCTCCCGTAACAAGCGCACGGCGGCGTCGCAGGCCCGGGCGGTCAACGCCATATAGGTCAGCGACGGGTTCTGGCAGGCTGACGAGGCCATGGCGGCGCCGTCGCTGACGAAGACGTTGGCCACGTCGTGCAGTTGGTTCCAACGGTTGGTGACGGAGGTGCGCGGGTTGTCGCCCATCATGGCGCCGCCCATTTCGTGAATGGCGCTGCCCCCCGCGCCGGGCCGGTCCAGCGACAGGACGACCTTGCCCCCCGCCGCCGTCAGCATGGCGCTGGCCTCCCGCCCCGCGTCCGCCAGCGCCTTCCGCTCGTTCTCTCCATGGCTGAAATCGATCTTCAGCAGCGGCGCGCCCGCGGCGTCGGTCTTGTTCGGATCCAGCGTCAGCCGGTTGGTGGGGCGCGGCAGGCTTTCAGCAAAGGAAACCAGGACCATGCGCCAGCCGCCGGGGCCGCGCATCGCGGCCTTGAAGTCCGCGCCCACACCCGCCTCGCGCTTGGCCCGGGTCCAGGTGCTGCGCAAGGCGCCCCCTTGGAAACTGTAACCCCGCAGGAAGTCGCCCTCCTGGCGATCCAGGTTGCGGAAGCGCGGGATGACGATCCCCGTGGGGCGGTTGCCAAACGTCGTGCGGTCCTGGAAGCGGTCGAACAGCGCGACGGCGCCCACGGTGGTCGCGTGGTCCATGATGTGGGTGCCCAGCAGGCCACTGGAATTGCCCAGTCCCCCAGGGAATGCGTCGGACCCTGACCGCAACAGCAGGTGGTTGGTGTTGAAGGCGCCGGCGTTGAGGAAGACAATGCGGGCGGTGTGCCGCCGCCGTTCCCCCGTCTTCACATTCAGCACCGAGACGCCGGTCGCCCGCCGCGTCCGGGCGTCGTAGTCCACCCGCTCCACCACCGTGTCGGTGATCAGGGTCAGGTTTCCGGTCTTCTGCGCCGCCGGCAGGGTGGAACTCTGGGTGCTGAAATAGGCGCCATAGGAACAACCGCGCGCGCAGATGGAGCGATACTGGCAAGCGGACCGCCCCTCCTTCTCCTGCGTCAGGTTGGCGGTGCGCCCGATGGTCAGACGCCGGTCGGGCCAGCGCTGCTCGATGATCCCCTTGGCGTGGCGCTCCAGGACATTCAGGGCCATAGGCGGCTGGTAGATGCCGTCGGGCAGGGAGGCCACGCCCTCCGCCTGGCCGGACACGCCGATGAAGCGCTCCACATGATCGTACCAGGGCGCCAGGTCGGCATAGCGGATGGGCCAGTCACTGCCGTGGCCATCCTTCTTGTTGGCGCCGAAGTCATAATCGCTCATGCGGTAGGATTGGCGGCCCCAGGTCAGGGAGCGGCCACCCAGCTGGTAGCCGCGCCACCAATTGAACTCCGTGCCCTCGGCCACGGAATAGGGATTGTCCCTGTCGTTAACGAAATGGTTTTGCGTGAACTCGGTGAAATGCCGGTTCTTGGACTGAACGGCGAAATCGCGGGTGTAGAGGGCGGCGTCGCCCTCCCCCCGGAAGGGCATTTCCCAGGGCGCCAGTGTTTCGGTCACGTAGCCGCTGCCATGCTCGATCATGCGGCCGCGCTCGACCATCAGGACCTTCAGGCCCTTCTCCGTCAGTTCCTTGGCGGCCCAGCCCCCGGTTATGCCGGAACCGACCACGATCGCGTCAAATTCAGTGCTCATCCGAAATCCACCGCCGTCCAATCGTTAGACCAGGCCCGCGCATGGGGGCCGACCGGCACATCCGGATCCCAATGTCCGGGCACGAGTTCGTACTGCAGCTCCCGCGAGGCGCCGGCCTCGGAAGTGTAGTAGCCGGTGACGATCAGTCCTTTCAGCACACGCCAGGGCGACCTCTCACCGCCAGGCACGTAAGCCGCGCCATCCAAGGCCGCCAACGCCTGAACCTGGGAGGTGGGCGCCGCCGCCAGAAAGGCGCCGCCCGTCTTCAGGTCCAGCTCGAACGTCAGCCAATCCAGCACCGTGGCGCCGTCCGGACCCGCGCCGCCGGTGAAGCGGGCGGCGGGGACGGGCGCGCCGGCGCCCTCCAGGCCATGGGCCAGCGCCAGGGCGACGAAGGCCGGCACACCGGCCGCCAGGGCCCCCGGCGTGTCGCTGTCCGGGATCGTCAGGTCGCAAACCCGGTCCAGCAGCGCCCGCTGCGACGGCATCAATCCTGGGGAGGCAGCGCCTGCGCCGGACCTGGCCTGGGCCCAGAGGGTGGCGGGCGTCAACGCCGCACCCGCCGCCGCCAGGCCCATGAGAAACTGGCGCCGGCCGGCGCCGCTTCCACCCCTGTTACCGTGATCCATGGGCTATCCTCTTGAAGGGGCTATCCTCTCGACGGGCCCGGCCGCGGCGCGTTGGGGATGCCCCTCGCACCGCCGCCGGCCCAGGTTCAGAATTTGGCTTCCGCCTGTATGCCCACCATCCGGCGGGAGTTGGGGTCGAGCACCTGCCACAGCCCGCCTTTGGCGAATGCCGTGGTGGGGTAGAGCTGGGTCGGATAGACCTTGTCGCCCAGATTGCGGCCGAACAAGCCCACCGACCAACCGTCCTCGGACTTCAGGGTCAGCCGGGTGTTGAAGATGGTTTGGCCCGGCACGACATAGACCGGGTCGGCTGACAGATACATGGACTGCTTGGTCCGGATGGTGGCATCCGCCCCCAGGACCAGGCTGTAGGTATCGGACAGGGTGAACTGCCGCTCCGCCGAGATGGTCATCTTGAACTTGGGCGCGTAGTTCAGCTGCTTGTTGGACATGTCCGACCCGTCGGCGCCGATGAAACCCTGCGGATATTCAGCGATATTGACGATACCGGAAACGTTGACGGTCGTGTCGGCGAAGGGGTGGCCGAAGATTTCCCACTCGAAGCCCTTGGTGACGACGCTCGACACGTTGATGTTGGAGCAGTTCAGACCGCTGATGCCGGAAACGCACGACTGCGTCTGGAAGTCCTTCACATCGGTGTAGAACAGGTCGGCGTCGACGTAGAGCCGGCCGTCGAACATGGTCTTCTTCACCCCCACCTCGAACCCGATGGGGCGTTCCGCCTTGATAGGGTCCAGGGTGTGATCGGTGGTGGTAAGCTGGTCGTTGATCTGCGGCGCCTTGTAACCGGCGGAGGCCGTCGCATAGACCATCATGTCCCGGTCGAAATCATGCTGTATGCCCGCCCGCCAGGTGGCCGCGTTGGCGTAGCCGGTCGCGGCGAAGGTGTCCGGCACGCCAGCGTTGATGAGGTCTGATTCTTCCTCATGGACGCGGGAATGGGTGAAGCGTAAGCCGCCGATCAGCCGGGTTTCCGGTTCCAGATACCAGGTCGCGTTGCCAAAGGCGGCATAGTCCTCGCTATCGGCGTGGATACGCTGCGTGCCCTCCGCGGCTGTCAGGTCCATGCCCACGGCCGCCGGGTGGATGAGCAGCAGCCCCGGCTTGGACGTGGCGTACGCGGTGCGCTGGTAATACAAGCCGCCGACCCATTCCAGGTCGCGGTTATCCGACGAGGTCAGGCGCAATTCCTGCGAAAAGAGGGAATGGTTACTCACCTGCGGGGTGGTGGGGGTGCCGGCGTAGAGCGCCACGACCGGGAAGCAATCCACGAAATTGCAGTTCTGCAGGTACTGGCGGGTCACGGACGGCGTTATGCCGATGAGGTCGACGGCGGTGGTATCGTGCGAGCGGCGCCCGGCGGTGATGGAGGTCAGCGTCATGCCGTCCAGGTCGAGGTCGAATTGCCCCGACAAGCCGCCCACCTGCGCCCGGTCATAAATTCCCTGTTCGTTGCACTGGTTGGTGTTGGAGGGCGACGCCACGATACCGCATGCCCCCAGGGCCTGGGCCAGCGGCGAGCCAGCAGTGGCCGCCCGATAGATCAGGCCGCCCGTATTCTTGTTGTCGGTCTTGTTGTAGTCGCCGATCAGATTGAACGTCAGCCTGTCGGACAGCTGGGCCAGGTAACGGGCGCGGAGGCCGTAGTTGCTCTGGTCCTCATCCTTCCCCGTGACCGTGTCGTGGGTCAGGCCGGAATTGTCGTAGAAGTGAGCGGCCAGACGCAGGGCCGAATCGCTGGTGACCGGCATGTTCAGGGCGGCGCGCACGACATCGCGCGAATAGCCTGAGCCCAGCCCGGTGAAGGCGAATTCCGTGGTCACATAGCCCGACGTCTCGCCCAGGACGGGCGCCTTGGTGGTGATGTTGACCAGGCCGGCCGAGACCGAGCTGCCGAACAGCGTGCCCTGGGGACCCTTCAGGACCTCCACCCGCTCCGTATCGAAAATATCCGAGACCGGGACGTTGCCCAGCACTACGCCATCCAGCACGATGCTGACGGAACTGGCCGCCGTGGCGTTGCCCACCTGGTTGGTGCCGATGCCCCGAACGAAGCCGCCGCCGCCAGGGGCGGCCGTGGGCGCCGTGAATTCCAAGGAGGCGCTGGCCTGCGACAGGTCCTGTACCGACTGCACACCCCGCCGGGCGAGCTGGTCGGCACTGATCACCGTCACGGAAATCGGCACCTGCTGCACACTTTCGCTGCGCTTCTGGGCCGTGACCACGATTTCCATGAGGGAAGGGTCGGCGGCGTTGGAGCCCGCCGATGCGGGCGCACTCTGCGGCGCGGTCTGCGCCATCGCGGCCCCGGTTGTCAGGAACAGCGCCGTCGAGGCGCGCAGCAGCAATTTGATCGATGGTTTCATGGACACCCTCCCCTGATATGTCGGGAAGGTGACCGATGATTTACCGGCCCATCCATTCCTCCCCGCATTTGTTGGTGTTAATTAGAACCTGGATTATTGTTCTTGTCCAGAGCCAATCCGCCGCTTCCTGCACCGGGCCGCTCACTGGCGCACACGGCGGCGCCCGGCCGGCAAAAGGACGAAAACCCAGGGAAAGTTTTGCAATTAATGCCACTCCCTCAACCCACTGGTTCAAAGAGCCGCAGGCTTTCGCACTGCGACGTCCCGCCCCGCCACGTAACCAAGGGCTGGGAATCTCCCGTTCACGCCGAATTATCGGAATCGCCGTTATATTATCAAGCGACCGTCGCGGGCGTTGGCCGGCCCCGTCTGCGGCGCCGTGCGGCGAAGACGGGGCCGGCCAACGTCGGGGCCAAAGTCAGGTATGTATCGGTCCGGGCGATTGCAGTTCCCCAGGCGATAGCCCAAAATGGTATCAGTGCTATAATTTCGAGCCGTCACGAGCCGTATATATATTTGGGAAAGCGGAGCTTATGAGTGAACGAAAAGCGGTGAAGCCAGGCCCACAACGGGAGCCCGTGCAAAGTCGCAGCAGGGCCTCGTACGAACGGATGCTCGCGGCGGCGCAAGATCTGCTGAAAAGTCACGGCAACGATGAATTCACCCTCACCGATGTCAGCCGTGTCGGCAAGGTCTCGGTCGGTTCCATCTACTGTCGCTTCGACAGCAAAGACGACTTGATCCGCGCCGTGCAGGAACGGGTTCAAACAAACATCCAGCAGGAGCAGCAGCAGCTGATCGCCCGGGTGGCCTTGGAGACAGGCAACCTGCATGACCTGGTCGCGGCACTGACCGCGGGCATGGCGGAGCACCTGCGCCATCACGCGGACATACTCAGGGCGATGATGCTGCGCGCCAACCATGACCCGGTGGTGGCCCAGTTGGGCAAGACATCGCATCAGGCGGCCATCGCCGACATCAAACTCGCGATTTTAAGATACCGGAATGATATCGCGCACCCGGATCCGGAACGCGCCGTACAGGCGGGGTTCAATATCATGTACGCGGCCCTGGCCCGTGTGTTGGGGCTGGGTTCGGTGCGGGAAGAGGGGGATATGTGGGAATGGGAACAACTGAAACGCGATCTCACGCATTCCTTCGCGGCTTATCTCATGACCAAGCCTTATGTCGCCAAGGCTGCGTCCCCCGATGGCGATCAGCCCCACCCAGCAGCCCCCTCCGAACCGCAGGCCGGCATCCCCCGCGGCACCGATGCCGCCGGGCTTGAGGAGGACGCCGCACCCCTGCCCCAGCGCCGGCCGAGAGGCAGGCCCAGCACCAAGGCGAAGGCGGGCTAGCGCAGATCGCCCAAAGGTGGAATCGCCTTTGGGCGTGAAGCTGCTCGCGGACAGGCTCAGCCCGCCACCCGCTCGACGAACAGCCGTATCGGCAGATCCAGGCTGTTCCACCCCAGCAGCACTTCGTGCCGGCCCGGCACCGTCCGCCAGCCGCCGGCCGACGTGTCCCAGTGGGCGAAGGCGCGCGACGGCAGCGTGAGGCGGACTGTCACCTCCTCCCCCACCGGCACGACGATGCTGACGAAGCCCCGCAAGTGGCGGATGCCATCCGACCCGGCGACATAGGCCTGGAGCACCGCCTTGCCCGAACGCGGCCCGATATTGCGCACCCGCGCCGACACCACGGCGGCACCGTCCGCCGCCTCGGCCAGACAAGGATCGGACACCGCGAACCGGGTATAGCCGAAGCCGGCGCCAAAGGCATGCAAGGGCGCCGTGCCGGCGGCTTGCATCCCCTTGTAGCCGATAAGGTGTCCCTCCCGGTAGGGCACATCGCCCGACGTCTCCGGCTTCAGGCTGAAGGCGGGATAATCACCGTCCTGACGGGCGATGCTCAAGGGCAAGCGGCCGCCGGGCTCCCGGTCCCCAGCCAGCACCTGGGCCAAGGCGGGGCCATACTGTTCGCCGGGATACCAGGTGATCATCAAGCCCTTCACCTTGTCCTGCCATGACAGGTCGAAGGCGTGGGCGACATTGCAGATGGCCACGATGTTGGGGTTCACCCCGTGCAGGCGATGGAGCAGATCAACCTGCGCGGCCGGCAAGGACGTTCCGGGGCGGTCCTTGCTTTCCACACCGGCGTCCGCCGTCTCCCCCACCATCAGCAAAACAACATCCGCATCGGCAGCCGCGGCCAGGGCGCGCTCCAGCATCTCGGCCGGCAGGTCCGGGCCCGCCAAGCCATACCACAGGCCTTGAGCCCGGGCCGGGGTGTAGGCCAGTTCGAAGGACAGCAGCACGGGTGTGCCGGCGGCCAGGTCCAGCACCACCGACTGGCTGTCGCCGCCCTTGAGCATGCCCATGAGGTCGGACGGCGCCACCGGGCCACCGCCGCTGAACACCTCGCAGCCATCCACCGTCAGGCGCAGCGTGCCCGTGCCGCCGAGGTGGACGCGGTGGGCGCCCCCCCGCTCCGGCACAAACCAACCGCTGGCCCGGATGCGCCCGGCCTGTTTCAGGTGGTCCGTACCCGGCAGGCCAACGAACCAGGTCAGCGAGTTGGTGTCGCGGGTCTCCGCGAACACAGGCTCGCCGTCGCCATCGCCGACAAAGAACTCCACGGTCATGCCGCGGGACGCCCCATCGCCCAGGTCCCGGGCGGGCGTGACGCTCAGGGGCGGCAGGCGATATTCCGGCGCCACGCCCTGCTCATAAACCACCTCGATGGCGTCACCGAAGCGCGCGCGGATGGCGTGCAGCGGCGTGACGAAATCGGGACGCACCGCGATCTTGGCGAAGGTGCCGCCCTGCAGGCAGGGGCTGGCCGCGTTGGGGCCGATGATCGCCACCCGCCGCACGGCCGCCGGCGCCAGCGGCAGCAGCCCGCCCTCGTTCTTCAACAGCACGAAGCCGGCGGCGGCGGCCTCGGTCAGCACAGCGTCAGGGTCGGCCACGGCCGTGCCGACCGGCAACCCGTCGATGGCCCGCACGGCCCCGGCCACGCGTCCGGCCGCATCGGCCAGACGGTCTCCCGGCACCGTGCCCGCCGCGACCGCAGCGGCGAACTTCGTTCCCAGCACCCGGTCAGGGCCCGGCATGTCCAGGTCCAATCCCGCCAGGGCGGAACGCACGGTATCGCGGCCCCCGAACCAGTCGGACACGATGAAGCCGGGATAACGCCAGTCACCCTTGACGATGTCCGTCAGCAGCTGGCGATGTTCCACGCAATAATGGCCGTTCAGACGGTTGTAGGCCGCCAGGATGCCGACGCAGCCCGCCGTGGCCGCCATCTCGAATGGCAGCAGGTAAACCTCGCGCAGGGCGCGGTCATCGACCACGGCGTTCATGCTGTCCCGATCGGTCTCACTGTCGTTGCACACCAGGTGCTTGGCGACGGACCCCACCCCTTGGCTTTGCAGGCCACCGATCCAGGCGGCCCCAAGGGCGCCGGCGAGATAGGGATCCTCGCCGAACAGCTCGAACGCACGGCCGCAGAGGGGGCTGCGTTGCAGGTTCAGGTTTGGCGCCAGGACGGCGTCGACGCCCAGGCGCCGCGCCTCGCCACCGACAATGGCGCCCACGCGGGCAACCAGATCAGTATCGAAACTGGCGCCAAGGGCGGTGCCGCATGGGGTTAGAACGGCGACGTCCCGCTCATCCACCCGGCCCGAGGCGATACCCATGGGGCCGTCCGCCATCTTGATGGAACGGATGCCGGGCAGCTCGGCTGTCGACCACATGTCACGACCACTGGTCAACGGGGCGATGGCAAAGGGATCGTCGGGCAAATCGACAGACATTCGGGAATTCCCCTTGAGACGCTGGCGGTCAGAGGTCAGCCAGCAGCATGATTTGTTGGGCCTGAACCTGGACCTGTTCCAGGATGCCGGCGTCGACCAGACGCCCTTCGGCATCGAAGGGCTTCTGCGCCACGGTGTTCACGGCGATGCCCAGCGGGGTGGGCCACCCCCGCATCGCGTGAACGATCCCGCGCAAGGCGGCGAGCGTCACACCACCCGCCTGCCAGCCCGCCGCCGTGACCGCCAGCCCGACCGGCAACCCGTCAAAATAGACGCGGTCGTCGTCGCGCAAATCCTCCAGCAGATCGATGGCGTTCTTCACCAAGCCGGAGACGCCGCCATGATAGCCGGGGGACCCGATGACCAGGCCGTTCGCGGCGCGCACCGCGTCCACGAACTCGCGCTGCTCCGCCGTCCGCTGGCGGTTTTCGGGCGCGAAGTGCGGAAGGGCCGCCAGGTCGGCACCGCCGAACAGCCGGGTTTCGGCCCCCAGGGTCGCGGCGGCCGACAGCACGGCCGCCACCATGCGCTCTCCCGAAGACCCCGGGCGGGTGGTGCCGCCGAAGCCGACGATCAGCGGCCGGCTCACCGTCCCTCTCCCCGCAGGGCCGGGATGACCTTCCGGGCCATGAGGTCCAGCGTCTGGTCGGCGTAAGCCATGCGCCGCTCCGTCAGGGGACCGGTCAACATGCCGCAAAGGATGTTGCCGATGCCCAGTTCCTGGTATGGCCGCAGGTGCTCGATCACCGTCTCGGGGCTACCGTAAAGGCACCAGGTGCCAATCCAGTCGTCCGTCAGGGCGTTGGGTGTCCGGTCCGTCTTCTTGTTGGCCTCCGTCACCTCGGCCTTGGCGTTGAAAGCCGCCTCGCGGTCAACGGCCTCCTGGTAGACGGTCAGGATGTCCTCCAGTTCCCGGCGGGCCTGCGCGTCGGTTTCCGCCACGTGCACACACTGATAGGTGTGCGTCGTCCAGGACAGGGCGTCGGCGACCACCTCGGGCGGATGGCCGGCCGCCATCAACATGTCCCGATACGCGGTGAAAAACTTCCGGACATGGACCATGGGCTCCGTCCCGCCGATCCGGGGTGGGGTGAAGGCCGGAATGAAGGCGGGCCAGCCATGGTCCGCCGCGCGCCGCGCGCTGCTTTCCTTCATCGCCACCGGCATCAACTTGGCATGGCCCGCGCTGTAGGCCACCGGCGCGATGCGCTGCACCACCTCGCCCTTGTAGTGCCCGTTGTCAAAGGTCACCGGCGCGTCATGCGGGGCCTTGGCCCATAAGGTTTCGGCGATGGCCAGGTTCTCCTCCGCTAGGCGGGAGGCTTCCTGGTAGTTCACGCCGAAGCCGATCATCTCCTCCGGCGTGGTGCCGCTGCCCACGCCGACCAGTAGCCGGCCCTGGGTCAGTTGATCCAGGATGTTGATGCGCTCGACGAACCGCACGGGATGGTGCAGCGGCACCGTGGTGACGGAGAAGCCGAAATGCACCCGCTTCAACCGCGCCGCCAGGTAAGCCGCGAACATGAAGGGATCGGACGCCATGGGCATATAGCCGGTGAAATGGTGATCCGGCAGGAAAACGGCGTCGAAACCGGCCGCTTCCGCCCGTTCCGCATGGTCGATCATGCCCAGCATCACGGCGCGGTCTTGCTCCGGCCCCATGGAGCGAGCGTTCAGAAAGGTCGAGAAGCGCACTGTTTCCTCCCGTTAGTCGCCCTGTTCGGCCCCCGGCCCGTTCTGTGGCGGTCCAGCCGGCCGCATCACGCCGGACTCGGCAGGCAAATTAGAATTGGTATTCTTAATTTGTAAGCAGCCAAACCGGTTGGCGTCAACCGAAACCCGCCAACGGCCCAAAAAATCGCTTTTCTTCGCGAAAATTTATGGCTCCATCCCCGGCCGCCAACTCCCGCGTTGACAAAACAGTTCCCCCATCATCATTATTTTCAAAATAATTATTCTGTTACGGCGCACGGCGCCGGAGGGAGGAAATTCATGGTGGACCGGGCGATCGACGCTCCGATTCAGGGCGCCCAACGCAAGGCCGGTTTGGGACAGGGGATCATCCTGGTGATCAGCGGATTCCTGCCCATCCTGGCGATCATCTCGCTGGCGCCGGCGGTACCGACCATCCTGGACCATTTCCATGATGTCGCTAACGCATCGCTGCTGGTGCCGGTGCTGGTCTCAGCACCTGGCTTGGCCATCGCCGTGCTGGCGCCCTTCGCCGGGCTGGCTGTCGACCGGTTCGGCCGGCGGCCGCTGCTGGTCTGGTCGACACTGCTCTATGGCATCGCGGGCGCCCTGCCCTATTTCCTGGACAGCCTGTATTCCGTCATCGCGTCGCGGCTGTTGCTGGGGGTGACGGAGGCTGCGATCCTGACCATCGTCAACACCCTCATCGCCGACTATTACGACCCGGCGGGCCGGCGCAAATGGCTGGTCATCCAAGGCGTGACCGGCTCAGCGCTGGCCCCCGCCGTGATCGCGGCCTCCGGCCTGCTGACGGAGTTGCGCTGGAACGGCGTTTTCCTCATCTACCTCATCGCCCTGCCGATTTTCGCGGGCATGTACGCCCTGATCTTCGAGCCTGGGAAATCCACCACGGCGGCCCCAGGCTCCGCCGGCGGCGGCCGCACTCCCGCCTTCCCGCTGCAGGCCGTGGCGTTGTACGGCGCGGTCACCCTGCTGGCCTCCACGATCTATTACGTCTTCATCATCCAAGGCGGTCTGGTGTTCCGCGAAGTCGGCGTCGACAGCCCCAGCAGGGTGGGCACCCTGATCTCCGTGGCCAGCATCGGCGTTCCCATCGGCACGCTCCTGTTCGGCTATCTCGGCAAACGGGCCACGGCGCTGCAGCTGGCGGGCGTCTTCGCCTTGCTGGGCGTGGGCCTCACGGGCGTGGGGCTGTCCAGCGACTATAAGATCATGGTGGCCCTTCTGCTGTTGCAGCAAATGGGGGCCGGCATGACGGTGCCGTCCCTGATCGCCTGGGCGCAGGGCGTGCTGCCCTTCGCCCACCGCGGGCGCGGCATGGGCATCTGGGCGTCCTGCTTCTTCCTCGGCCAATTCACCAGCCCCTTCTTCGTCGCCGGCGCCAGGGCGCTGACGAATGGAACGGTACAGGCGGCCTTCGTCACCATGGGCCTCGTGGCCCTAGTCGCCGGCATCGTGGCGCTGGCGGCCCTGCTCAAGGCCAAACCGTCCCCCGCGGACGTCCTTCCCTGAGCCGTGGGCGACGGGACCATTCCACCATCAGGCTTGCGTCCCGCCCCAGGGCGGTGACGCCCCACTTCCATCCAGGAGTTTCCCCATGTACCTCGCAGCGTGCATCGAGTGGCTGTTCGCCGCCGAGCATCCGTCCTTCCCTGATCGCATCCACGCCGCCAAGGCCGCCGGGCTGAAAGCGGTGGAATTCCACCTATGGCGGGACAAGCCGCTGGACGATGTCCGCCGCGCCCTGGATGAGACCGGGGTGCGGTTGGCCAGCATGGTGGTCGAACCACGGCGCAGCCTGGTCGATCCCGCCCAGCATGACGAATTCCTGGCGGCGGTGCGCGACAGCCTGCGGGCGGCCGAGCAGACTGGGGCGCAGGCCCTGGTGGTGGCGTCCGGCTTCACCCGGCCGGAGGTGTCGCGCCAGGAACAGCATGAAGCCGCCGTCAGCGCCCTTAAACGGGCGGCCGCGTTGGCCGAGCAGGCCGGGATCCCGCTGGTGCTGGAGCCGCTCAACACCCGCGTCGAACATCCCGGCATGTTCCTCGACAGCACGGCCGAAGGACTGGACATGGTGGAGGAGGTTGGCAGCCCCAACCTGCGCCTGCTGTACGACATGTACCACTCCACCGTCATGGGGGAAGACCCGGCCCAGGTTTTGGCCGGACGGTTCCACCTGGTGGGGCATGTCCAGGTGGCCGACGTGCCTGGCCGGCATCAGCCGGGCAGCGGCACGGTGGATTGGGGGCACTACATCGGCATCCTGCGGGAGCTGGGGTACACCGGCGCCGTGGGCCTGGAATACAAACCCCAGGGCCCGTCCTTAGAAACGCTGGCGACGGCCCGTGCCGCGCTGGGCCTGTAACCTCACAGCGGAGTCTGCGGCGATGTCCACGCGAGACGGGGGTGGCATCGCCCTCCCCACCCCTCCCCATCCATCCGCCACCGCCATCGGGGGAAGCGCCAGCGCGTCTCCACCCGGCGGCCGTCTTCCCTGGAAGGCCAAGATCAGCTACGGCGCTGGCGATTTCGCCTTCGGCCTCTGCTGGAACATGGTCGGGGCCTTCCTGCTCTATTTCTATACCGATGTGGCGCTGCTGCCGGTCGGCGTGGTCGGCACCCTGTTCCTGCTGTCGCGGCTGCTGGATGCCGGCATTGACCCCGTGGTCGGGGTGCTGGTGGACCGCACCCGCAGCCGCTGGGGACGGACCCGGCCCTACTTCCTCTACGGTGCGGTGCCTTTCGGCCTGCTGTCGGTGGCCGTCTTCTACGTGCCGCCTTTCGGGGATACGGGCAAGCTGGTCTGGGCCGGCGCCACCTTCATCATCCTGGGCCTGCTGTTTTCCATCGTGAACATTCCCTACAGCGCCCTGCTGCCCATGATGACGGGCCGCCAGGAGGAACGGGTGCAGGTCAGCAGCCTGCGTTCGGCCGGCACGGCCCTGTCCGTCATCTTCGCCACCGCCGGCACCATGCCCCTGGTGACGGCGCTGGGCGGCGGGGACAAGGCCCAGGGCTTTCTGCTGACGGCCCTGCTGGCGGCCGGCGTTTCGGTGGCGCTGATCCTGAACCTCTTCGCCAACTGCCGCGAAGTCATCCACGACGGGGGCGAGGAGCCGCCCGCCACGGTGTCGGCCATCTCCAATATGGTCCGCAACCGGGCCTGGCTGGTGGTGTTCGTGTTCACCACCCTGAACTTCATCCGCTTTGGCGCCGTGCTGGCGGTGACGGCCTATTTCGCCCTGAACGTCCTGCATCAGCCATGGATGATCTCCATCCTGCTGCCGGCGATCTCCGGCACGCTGCTGATTGGGTCGGCGATCGCGCCGCCCTATCTGCGCCGCTTGGGCATGCGCCAGGGCAACCGCCTGGTGCTGATCCTGGCCACCGGGCTGTACCTGGTCCTTCCCCTGGCGGAGGGCCAGCCATGGCTGTTCCTGGCGATCTACATCCTGGCCTCGGTCCTCATCAGCGTGACCATGACGGCGATCTTCGCCATGGCGGCCGAGACCGTGGACTATCACGAGGCCCGTTTCGGTGTCCGGCATGAGGGCTTGCTGTCGGCGGGCATCAGCCTGTCGACCAAGATCGGCATGGCCCTGGGCGGCGCCGTCATCGCCTATGGCCTGGCATGGGTAGACTACAATCCCGCCGCAGTCAGCGATGGCGCCGTTCACATGGTGCACGCGCTTTACTACGTGCCCGCGGTCGTGGTTCTGGTCCTGCAAACCTTCTGCATCAGCTTCTATCCCGCCATACCCAAGCGCCCCCAGGTTTGAAGCATAAGAAAAGGGCGCGGCGATCAGGCCGCCGCGCCCCCAGTACCGGCATGGAAAGGAAGAGTCATGCCGGGATGTCGAGTTCCTTCGCGTCCCGGGTGGTCGGCACGAAAGGCAGGTAGGAGACGCGGACACGCTCCGACAGCTGTAGGCGATGCCGGCCGGGCGCCAGGCCGTTGGGGCGCCGCACCGTCACCGCCGCCTTCTCACCGAAGTTCCAGCGCTCGGTGTATTCCGTCTCCATCTCGTCCAGCGTCCAGGTGCGCCCACGGACAGTGAAGCGGACGTCCTGGCGGGAAACCGGTTCGCCATCGATGACGACGCCGATGTCCTCCACCATGGAAAGGCCGATGCCCCGGTAATAGGGAAGCCGCGCCAGGAAGGTGAAACCCACCACCTGGCCGTCCTCGACCACATTGCCGAAGCCTTCCTCGCAGATCATGTACTTGTCGAACATTGCGGCCTCTCCCCTCAGGCGGCGCTGACGGCGGCCTGCGGCTCACCGATCAGCTTCTTGAACATTTCCTGCTGGCGGCGAACCTGCTCGATGGAATCCACCGGGAAGGCGTCCTGGATCCAGCGGTTGCCTTCGTATTCGGAGCAGATGTAGCCCTTGTAACCGCCCTGCTTCAGCACGCGGATGATCTCGTCATACGGGATGGACGGTTCCACCAAATCTTCCGTCATCTCATAGAACTTGGCGTGGATGTTCCAGATGCGGTCCATGTGGTCCAGCATGCGCTTGGGCTCGAACGCCGCGTTGTGGCGCAGGGTGGTGGCCATGCCGATGGCGGGGCCGACGCCGCCCATCTTCTCCACCTCCAGGATCACATACTCGCTCAAGACCCGATCCTCGTAGGCCTTGCAGATATAGTCGGCGATGTGCTGGGGTACGCCGTCGCGGATGAACTTCTCTTTCCACACGGGCGGGAAGGCGAACAGGAACATGCCCATGTCCGGCAGGAAGCCGAGGTAGTCGGAGCCCGACTTCTCAAACGCCTCGGCATGGCGGATGATCCAGGGGTGATCGAAGTGCAGGGGCGCATGTACCTCGATCAGGATGCGGACGTTACGGCTTTCCGCGTAATCGGCGCAGGCCACCAACACATTGGGATCGATGGAGACCAGGGCGCGGGTGTAGGGACAGCCCAGCCGGGCCGCATGGTCGATGTCGACCTTGCAGGAGGCCACCTGCTCCTCGAACGGCATCGGCCTGTCCTTGTACTTCTTATAATCCAGCATGAAGTCGTGGCAGACCGGCGTCGTGCCGTACTTGGCCATCAAGGCGTGCCAGTTGTCGTAAACCGACGGGTCCAGCGGATTGGGATAGCCAGGAAACGTCTGCTCACTGATGAGTTCGATGCCCTTGGCGCCCATCTCGGCAGAAACTTTGATCAGGTCTTCCAGCGACTTCTGCCGCAGGAAATATTCTTCCTGGTAACTGTAGAGGCTGACGCCCCGCTTGATGTCGTACGTCGACATGGAAGCTGTCCTTGTCAGATGCGGCCCCGCCGGGAGCCCGTTTGGACGGCGGTCTCAGGCTAGAGCCCGATCTCTTGGTTATCTGATGGCGAACCTGCGCCTCCCCCGCGCCGGTTTCCCAATGATGGCGGCCTCGCCTCGCCGGCGCACCGCCAAGTCGCCATCACGACGATATATCAGTACCAATATTATTATTCTTATTCCTGGAAATCAATCGCTCAGAACACGGGTGCCCCACCAACCCTGAGCGCCAATCCTAACGGCGATTGGTCAATCATCACGGTCACAGCCCAAGCAGCCGGCGGTTCAGCGCCGTGTCGCTCCCGGCATCGGCGAAATCGTCGAACGCCCGCTCCGTCACGCGGATGATGTGGTCCTGGATGAACCGGGCCCCTTCGCGGGCGCCATCCTCAGGATGCTTCAAGGCGCATTCCCACTCCAGCACGGCCCAGTTGGGGTAGTCGTAGGCCGCCATCTTGGAGAAGACCGCTTTAAAATCGACCTGGCCATCCCCCAACGACCGGAACCGCCCAGGCCGGTCGATCCAGCCTTGGTAGCCGCCATAGACGCCAGACCGGCCATTGGGCCGGAACTCCGCATCCTTCACATGAAAGGCGCGGATCCGCTCATGATAGAGGTCGATGAAGGCCAGATAGTCCAGCTGCTGCAGCACGAAGTGGCTGGGGTCGAACAGGATGTTGGCGCGGCGGTGCTGGCCGACGGCATCCAGGAAGCGTTCGAAGGTGGCGCCATCGTGCAGATCCTCCCCCGGATGCAGCTCGAAGCAGACATCGACGCCGGCGTCGTCGAACGCCTCCAGAATGGGCCGCCAGCGCCGGGCCAGCTCGGCGAACGCCTCCTCCACCAGGCCCGCCGGCCGCTGCGGCCAGGGATAGAGGTAGGGCCAGGCCAGCGCGCCGGAGAAGGTGGCGTGCCCCGTGAGCCCCAGGTTGGCGCTGGCGCGGGCGGCCAGCCGCATCTGCTCCACCGCCCAGACCTGGCGCGCCGCCGGATCGCCCCGCACGGATGGGTCGGCGAAGCCGTCAAACTGCGCGTCATAGGCGGGATGGACGGCGACCAGTTGCCCCTGCAAGTGCGTGGACAGTTCGGTGACCGCCAAGCCATGGGTGGCAAGCGTGCCCGTGACCTCCTGCGCGTAGTCGCGGCTTTCCGCCGCCAGGCGCAGGTTGAAAAGGCGGGCGTCCCAGCTGGGTATCTGCACGCCCTTGAATCCCAGATTCGCGGCCCAGGCGGCAATGGCGCCCAGACTATTGAAGGGGGCCGCGTCACCGGCGAATTGCGCCAGGAAGATGCCCGGCCCCTTGATCGTGCGCATGGGTTTTCCCTCTGTCAGATTGGCGTCACACGGCCAGTTGCACCCAGCCGCCGCCGGCGGCGCTGTTCGCCACGGCCGTTTCGATGAAGGCCATGCCCCGCAAGCCGGCGTCCACGCCCGGCAACGCGCCGTCGGGCGGCAGGCGGCCGGCATGGATGGCGGCGGCGAAGTCGCGATACAGGTTGGCGAAGGCCTCGATATAGCCCTCGGGATGGCCGATGGGCAGGCGCGTGGCGGCCCGCGCCTCCGCCCCCACGGCCCCGCCGCCGGCGTGCAGCACCTCGGTCCGGCCGTCCAATCCATTGATGGTCAGGGTGTTGGGTGTTTCCTGCGACCAGTCGATCCCGGCTTCGGTGCCGAAGACCCGCAGGCGCAAACCGTTCCGGTCGCCCGCAGCGATCTGGGACGCATGCAGCACCCCCGGCACGCCCGCCGCCGTGCCGTCATCGAACCGCAGCAGGATGTTGCAGTCATCGTCCAGCCGGCGGCCCGGCACCAGGGTGGAAAGGTCGGCGCACAGGCGGCTGACCCGCGTGCCGGCGACGAATTCCGCCAGGTTGAACGCATGGACACCAATGTCGCCGATACACCCGCCGGCGCCGGAGCGACCGGGGTCGGTACGCCACCCCGCCTGCTTCAGGCCCGTGGTCTCCAACGGGGTGGACAGCCAGCCCTGGCTGTATTCCACCACCACCTTACGCAGGCGGCCTATGCGCCCCGCCGCCACCAGCGCCCGGGCCTCCCGCACCAAGGGATAACCGGTATAGGTGTGGGTCAGGGCATAGAGGCCAGGGGCGGCGGCGGCCACATCCGCCAGGTCGCGCATCTCCGCCAGGGTGAGGGCGGCGGGCTTGTCGCACATGACATGCAGGCCCGCCCGCAGGGCGTGGGTGCTGGCCGGCACATGGACATGGTTGGGGGTGACGATGGCCACCGCGTCGATGCCGTCGACCCGTTCCCGCTCGGCGGCGATCATGGCCGCGTAGCTGGGATAAGCCCGGCCGGGATCGACGCCGTAGCTGGCGCCCCCCTGGCGCGACCGCTCGGGGTCGCTGCTGAACGCGCCGGCGACCAGGCGGAACCGGCCATCCAACTCCGCCGCCATGCGATGAACCGGCCCGATGAAACTGCCAGGGCCCCCACCGATGAGGCCAAGGCGCAGAACGGGACTTGGCATCCCTTCCTCCCTGAAGGTCATGTTTTGCGAAAAATCCGCAGGTCCTTGGGCAAGCGCGTGACCAGCCCCCCCACAACCAGCAACAAGGCCGCCACCACGGGCAGGATCGTCAGGAAACTTTGGCGCGCGTGAGCAGACTCAAGATCGGGCGCCAAGGCGAAGTAGAGGCTGCCGATCAGCGCGGCGCCGGTCGCGGCCCCCAACTGCTGAACGGCCTTCATGGTCCCCGATGCCGCCCCGGCATGCGCCACGTCGACATCCGACAAGGTCACAGGCCCCAGCGGGCCACCGGTCAACCCCATGCCCGTGCCGGTCACCAGCAAGGCGCCACCAATCACCATCAGGGGCGCTTGCGCCAAGATCAAGGCGAACAGCGCCACCAGGCCGGCCAACATGACACCCACACCGATGCCGATAAGACGCAGGCCAATGCGCGGCAGCGCACGGCGGGCGACGACGCCGATCGCCACCGAGGCGCCCACGGCATAGGGCACATGCACCAAGGCCGTCTCCAGCGGTGAACAGCCCAGGCCGTATTGCAGCGTCAGGGTCAGGATGAACAACAGCCCGGCCGTCACCGCCTGGAAACAGAGGGAGATGCAAACCCCCACGGTGAAGCCCCGGTTGACGAACAGGCCGGGATCCACCAGGGCGGTGCCGGTGACCGACCGCCGCCGAACATGGCGCAGGAACAGCCAACCCAGCACGGGGGCCGCGGCCAACGACGCCAGGCACCACCAAGGCCAGCCGGCCTCCCTCCCCTGCATCAGCGGCAGGATGACGGCCAGCAAGGTCGCCGCGACCAGCACGGTACCCGGCACATCCACACCGCTGGCCCGGGATGATCGGCCGGACGGCAGGACGCGCCACGCGCCGACAAGGCCGGCCACGCCCAGCGGGCCATTGATCAGGAAGATGGGCCGCCAGCCCAGCCCGAACAGGTCGGCCTCGATCAGCAGGCCGCCCAGGATGGGCCCGAGAACGGCCGCGAGCCCACCCAGAACGCCGAAAATGGCCAGTGCGCCAATGCGCTCCGCCGGCGGGTACATCACCTGGATCAGCGACATCACCTGGGGCAGCATCAAGGCGGCCGCGGCACCCTGCGCCAGCCGCGACAGCACCAGCATCGCCGGGCTGGCTGCGGCACCACACAGCAGTGACGTGGCGGTGAAGCCCGCGACGCCCACCATGAACAGGCGGCGGTAGCCATGGGTATCCCCCAGCCGGCCGCCCGTTATCAGCAGCACGGCGAACGCGACGGCGTAACCGGCCACCATCCATTGCATCGCCGCCGGCCCGGCCCCCAGATCCCGCTGGATGGAGGGCAAGGCGACGTTGACGATGGTGAGGTCGATCAGGTCCATCATGAACGCGCCGGCGACGATGACCAGGGCCGCCTTCCGCCGGCCGGGAGACATCGCCGCGGCCTGGTCGATGGCGGATATGGCCACGGGCCGTGAACCCCGCGAAGCCCTCGCGATCATTTGGCCCCCGCGCTGAACTCCGCCCATTCCTCAACGATCTTGCCGCAGCGCAGCCGATCGTGCTGGGTGATGACGGCGCCGGCCTCCCCGGCCTTGAGCTGGCCACGGAAATGGACCACCCCGACGTCGCCGTCCACGGCCACCGTCTCGATCACGAAGCGCGAGCCGGGCATGCCGGTCATCTTTTCCCACTGGGCGATGGTGCTGTCGCGGGTGGCGCCGAAGGGCGGGTTGCGCTGGACCATGTCGGCGGCGGCGAAGGTCTCATAGGCGCCGCGGGCATCCTTGCGAACCAGCAGCTGGGTGGCGAAGTCCTGGAACAGTTTCGCGGAATCATCCCGCTTCAGGGCCTGGCCGGGGGGACAACCGCCGCCGTCCGCCGCCTGCGCCGTCTCCGCGACGCCCAAGATCCCCATCACGCAGAACACGGCGGCCCGGTACCAACGCATGTCGCTCCTCCCCTTTATTGTCGTGGCGGCGCCCAGAAGCGCTTCGCTAGCCATAACATGAATTCAGATTATAATTCTATATGAGATGCACTATGGTGGTCGGGCTGGCGATATTCCCTCCCATCCCAGCATCCCCCGCCGCCGCCTCTTCCCCTGGGAAGCGGCGGCTTTTTTTCACCGCTTCCGCGCTTTACAAGCACCAAGACTCCGCCTGTCATAATAAGAATTTTTATTCTTATCAGTTGTCGCATGCCCCGCTTTATTGTAATTCATCACCATTATAAAAAATCGGGAGGCGTCACTCATGAGGGCGTGCAAGATATTGGCGAGGGCCGTCATCGCGCTGCTGCTGGCGCCGGCTGCCGCGCTGGCACAGCCGACCATCCAACTCAACTCCGGTGAAATCCGCGGCGCGGAAAAAGGCACGGTCGACGAATTCCTGGGCATCCCCTACGCCCAGGCTCCGGTGGGCGCCCTCCGCTGGCATGATCCCCTGCCGGCCAACGCCTGGCAGGGTGTCCGTGACGCCACCAAGGCGCCGCCGGCCTGCTATCAAGGCCCACCGGGCAAGTTTGGCCCGATCACCTCGGAGTTCCTGATCCAAGGCCCGGTGTCGGAGGATTGCCTCTACCTGAACGTCTGGAGGCCTCGCGCGGCCGACGGCAAACTGCCGGTGTTCGTCTACATCCACGGCGGCGGCTTTGGCAGTGGGTCCGGCACCATCCCGATCTATGAGGGCGGCGGCCTGGCATCCCAGGGAGCGGTCGTCGTCACCATAAACTATCGGCTTGGCGTGTTCGGCTTCCTGGCCCATCCGGACCTCACCAAAGAGTCAGGCCGGCACAGTTCAGGCAACTACGGCCTGCTGGACATGATCGAGGCCTTGAAATGGGTCCGCGCCAACATCGCCAAATTTGGCGGCGACCCTGGCAGCGTGACCATCGCCGGCCAGTCCGCCGGTGCCGCCGCGGTCAATGACCTGATCATGTCGCCGCTTGCCAAAGGCCTGTTTCAACGGGCGGTAGCGCAGAGTGGCTCGGCCATGGGCATCCACATGCCGTCGCTGGCCGAAGCGGAGGCGACGGGCGTCGCGTTCGCGGGGAAGGTGGGCGCCAAGACGCTGGCCGAATTGCGCGCCATACCAGCCGACGCGCTGCAGCAGGCCGCCAACGTTCCGCCACCAACCCCCGGCGCCAAGCCCGTGAGGCCGACCATCGTGTTCGCGCCGAACCTGGATGCCGTCATCGTCACCGGGGACCCCGAAGATCCGACGGCTCCGGTGGCGAGCACGGTGCCGCTCATGACCGGCTTCAATGCCGATGAGGGCACCCTGTTCGGCAACAGCGCGCTGACCGCCGCCGACTTCGCCGCCCTGGTTCGGGAGCGCTATGGCCAATCCGCCGACCGCTTGCTGGCGGTGTACCCCCACGCCACCGATGCCGAGGCGCGCGCCTCCTACAAGCTGTTGGCGCAGGACCGTTACATGGCTGGCCTGGTCTTGTGGGCCCAGACGCGGACGGCCACCAGCGGGCAGACCGTTTACACCTACCTTTACGATCATCCGTACCCAGCCACCGGCGATGGCCAGGATTTCGGCGCTTTCCATACCGCCGAGGTGCCTTATGTGATGGGCGCCCTGGACAAGGGCGGCCGTATCTTCACCGACCGGGACCGCGCCGTTTCGCGCACGCTCCAAGCCCACTGGCTGGCGTTCATCAAGAAGGGCGATCCCACCCTCCCCGATGACCCGTGGCCCCGGGTGGCCATCGGCGCGCCCATGGTGATGGGCTTGGGCGATACCACCGGCCCGCGCCAGGGCGTCTCCAGCGCGGCGCGCTTCGAGGCGTTCAGAGACTACGTCGCCTCCGGTGGCCGGCTTTCGCTTTTTTAAGCAAGTCGGCGCCGGAAAGCAGCGGCAGCCCCAATAATACCAGCGGCACGAGACAGTGACTCGTGCCGCTGCAGGCCCCGACCGGAGCCGCCGGAGCGAGCACCGCCCGGTTAGTATAAAGGGACGCGCAGCAAGGACAAGCCTAAGCGGACGGATGTCCGCCGCCCGGCACCTGAGGGCGATGGTCCCGGCCATGGGCGCCACCGCACCTTGATATCATGCGGCTGACGGACAGCCCCATCTCCTTCGGATATCAATTGGCGTCTATCGGCAAAGCTGCACCGCCGATATCACGAGGAAGTGTCCCGAACTATCCGAAACTGCGCCCCCTCACTCCCACTCAATTGTTCCGCCTCACAATAAGCTGTTTTTTTGGCATCACAATCGCCAATTCTACTGCGCCCCATACCGTCACCCAGACCGTCAGAAAATTCTGCTGTTGATTTTGCTCGCGTTTTCCGCCGCTCCTTAAATTTCCCGCTCTCGAAGACTATCGCGGGCTATCGAGCGAGAAATGGGCATCCCAGCCGCGTCGATGAAGCACTTCCCGGTCCGGCGTGTCGGACACACTCGGATGGGTCCGTATCCGCCTTTGCCCGAACCGGCGCAGGCGGTAGCACGCGCCCAGGCCGGAGAGCGCTACGACGCCTTCGTGGCAGCGCTAGAGCGCCGCGACGGACCGACTAAAGACCGGAACTGGCGGTGACACACCCGCGCACCAATCAGCGATGGCCGGAACTGGGGACATTCCCGCCTGCCCGTATCGGAGACCTTGAGGTGGATTGCTGTCACTGGAGGGAGCAACTGCAGGAGCAGTCCACCGCTGCTAGGCCGATGCGGTCTCGTGTCAGTCTGGCCTCAAGCTAGCCTTAAGCAGGCGAAAGGCGCGGTCGATAAATTCCGAAAGCGGGCGTTCAGCCTCACTCTTTCGCCAATCCTCGAGCGCCAGCTTCAGCACCCCTATTGCCACCGTCGCGGTCAGGCGAAGCTCGTCACGTCGATCCGGAGCGGGCCAGACATTCTCCATGGCCTCAAGCATCGAGCAGGCCATGGCATCGAAACTTCCGCTCTTGCGCGCACGCAGCGCAGGCGAAGAGCGCAGAAGTTTGTCGACGGCCAAGGAGTCCGGTGTCTCGTATCGTGACGCCAACTTCATGAGGCAGGATCGTGCTGCAGCGATGGGAGCCTGGTCAGGAGACTCTTCGCTGATAGCTGGGCCGAGCGCCTGCGAGAATCCGCTCCCATAGGAGGAGGACAGGATGTCATCCTTGGACTCGAAATAGGAGAACAAGGTTCGCCGCGCGATCCCGGCGGTCTGCGCAATCTCGTCGAGCGTAGTCTCTTCAAACCCCTTTTCGACAAACAGCTTCAAACCGACGGTGACGATCCGCTCGTGCGTTTCTTGCCGGTTGCGTTCCCGCTTGCCGGGCGGCTTCCTTCCAGCCTCGTCCATGAATCCGTGGCTCCAGCACTTGAAATGTGCACTTAGTGCATTTAAATATATGCACTCGATGCAAATATTATAGGTGGACTTGCTATGGCTCAAGCAAAAATCTGGTTCGTCACGGGGGCCTCGCGTGGGTTTGGCCACATCTGGACGGAAGCGGCCCTGGAAAGGGGCGACCGTGTAATCGCGACTGCCCGCGATACACGCGCGCTCGAAGAACTGGCTGAACGATATGGCGAGAACATCCTCGCCCTCGGCTTGGACGTCACCGATCGCGCCGCAGTCTTCGAGGCGATCCGGAAAGGCCATGAACATTTCGGCCGGCTCGACGTGATCCTGTGTAATGCCGGCTATGGCTATATGAGCACGCTCGAGGAGATCGTCATCGACGAAGCGCGGGCGAACATCGAAACGAACCTTTTCGGCACCCTCTCGGTCATCCAAGCGGCGTTGCCGATCCTCCGGGTGCAGCGCAGCGGCCATATTCTCACCATGTCGAGCATCGGCGGGATCGCGAGCTTCCCGACTGGTGGTATTTATCTCGCCACGAAGTTCGCGATCGAAGCGTTGACCGAAGCGCTTGCCGGTGAAGTGGCGAGCTTCGGTATCAAGGTCACCGCGATCGAGCCCGGCAGCTTCGCGACCGGGTTTGGCAGCTCCACCAAGATGGCCCCACAGATGGCCGAGTATGATGATCTCCGGAAAGCGGCTCGCGCTTCCTTCAATCCTGCGATGACCGGCGATCCGCTGGCCACCGTCGATGCCATCATGACGCTCGTCGACTCGCAGGCCCCGCCGAACCGGCTCATGCTCGGCAACTGGCTGCTGCCGATGATGAAGAAGGTTTACCAGGGGCGGATCGAAACATGGGAGAAATGGGCCGACGTCTCCAACGCCGCGCAAGGGACGCCCCCGACAAAGGGTAGACCAGGTTGAGCGGACGTCCCCACATGGCCAGCGCTCGGACGTGATGCCGTAAAGGCGATCAGCTAGCGCCAGGCGGATCAGCAGTTGGGGCGCAAACTGGTGGCCGCGATGAGATCCGCGATGTCGATCGTCTAGTTATGCGCGCACAAAAGGCGCACTGAGTCAGACGGTCTGATCGGCATCAAAGGATCGCCCCCCGGGCACATCACACTTCGTACCTTACCGCTTGTCCCGACGCAGAGACCCGGGGATTCTTTCCTGCACCCTTTGCCATGGCCGCCGCTCTGTGTGTGCCACCCATTGACGAGAAGCGCCAGAGCCACGGCTGCCATCTTCTAGGTGGGGCGTCGTGCGATTATTCATAAGATCCAACTAGGCGCTCACTCCAGATCGGGCAACTTTGAAAGCCGTGGGAAAGCCACCCAAGTCGTCGGCTATTTCCGGACAGCGAAGAACCGGCTTGTCCGACAGTCTCCACTGCTATTCAGGGTCTATCGAGACGTCAGAACCGCCCATGCTACGAAACAATACTCCGCAGTATCCGAAACTACGCTCCCCTCACTCCCACTCGATTGTTCCATAGCCAGCTAGGTCGTTGATCTAGCTGTCTTTTTTGTCTGGCGCCGCTCAAGAAGCCGACTTGTGGGCCGTCAAAAACATACAGCATTGTTTTTAAAGGGAGATTTCCGCAAAAATTATTTTGCTCGGTTTCGGCAGCTATCGGGATCAATCCCCGCTGTGAGCCAAATTTTTCGGCCAGCATCAACCTCGCTGCCATCTGCGAAAAGTACCGTCATCGATCACCTTAGCAGATCACAAAGTGAAAATCGAGAACGCCACGGGGGATGGCCATCGCTCACGGACCCGGCTCTTGCATGTCAGAAAAAGATGTCTTATTTTCTGACGCATGAAGATGATTGCTGCCTCTGTTCCCGATCGGGTGATGAAGCGCGTCCGCGCCAGTGGACGCGGCAGCGTATTCACGCCTAGCGACTTCCTCGCCGTTGCCGCTCGCTCGTCTGTCGATCAAGCCCTCTCCCGGCTCGTCAAGGGTGGCCAGCTTCGCCGGCTCGCACGTGGGCTCTACGACTTCCCCAAGCTGCATCCGAAGCTTGGGGCCCTGTCGCCCGCTCCAGACGATGTCGCACAGGCGCTCGCCCGGGAGACTGGATCGCAAGTGCAGATCGCAGGCGCGCGGGCAGCGAACGCGCTCGGCCTCTCGACGCAGGTCCCAGCTAAAAGCACCTACCTAACCGACGGCCCGTCGCGGCGCGTCGTGCTGGGAAAGCGCGTCGTGGATCTTCGACATGCCTCGCCAAAGCATCTGATCGCACCGGGCAGCCCGGCCGGCACGGTTGTCCAGGCGCTTCGTCATGTCGGCCCGGTGCGGGCGGCTGATGTCGTGCAGGTTGCCGCTCGACAGCTCTCGGCCAGCGACAAGAAGACGCTGGCCTCAACCGCGATCCAGGCGCCCGCCTGGATGCGGCCCACGCTCGCCTCGATTGCCAACGCAGCGGTGGCCGATATCGATGGATAAGGTTGTCGGTTTCACGCCTAAGGGAGATGAGATAAGCATAGGCACTGCCTTTTGTTCATGCTATGTTCTCATGCCGCCGCTCTGCATTAGAACAGCAACGAGCCCGAGAATCCGTACGTCATCGGCAGATTCGGCGTCAGCTTCATATCCATCAGGAGCAGGCGCAAAGCGGCTCTGTCGAGGTACATTATGACCGATTACAACAAACTGAGCCGAGAAGACTTGATCCGCCTGTTGCTTGACCGCGACGGCGTGGACATCGGCGGCATTCGCCTGACCTATCCAGGGCAGACCCCTCCTTGGCAAATTATTCGCCAACTAAAACCACGCTCCCAGCGAATCGAAAAGAAGCTGTGTGTTGGCTCTGAGGTGCATCAGTCCGAGAATGTTTTGCTCGAAGGTGAAAACCTTCAGGCGTTGGTCAGCCTGTATAAGTATCGCGGGCAAGTGGACCTAGTCCTTACCGATCCCCCATACAATACAGGGCTGGACTTCCGGTACAACGACCGGTGGGACGAAGACCCGAATGATCCGGATCTCGGCAAGCTAGTGCCGGCAGATGACGGGTCAAGGCATTCCAAATGGCTCAGGTTTATGACGCCTCGTCTTTGGATGATGAAGGAGATGCTCCGCCCTGGCGGGGTATTGGCCATCTGTATTGATCATCGTGAACTATTCCGGCTGGGTATGCTGCTCGACGAGATGTTCGGCGAGTCGAACCGTATTGGCATAATCAACTGGCAGAAGTCCTACGCTCCACGAAACGACCAGCGCCAGCTTTCTACGGCAACGGAGTATGTCCTCGTTTACGCGAAGAATGCAGAGCGGGCCAAAACCGCGCTGCTCCCTCGAACCGAGGAGATGGACAAGCGATACCTCTCGCGCGACGGCGACCCTCATCCGTGGAAGCCCGGTGACCTGACGGCGCGAGGTGAAGAGACGCACCTTTCGATGATCTACGCGATCCAATCGCCGTTCACCGGACAGTTGCACTATCCGACAGCCGGGCGTCATTGGGGCTCTGAGAAGCGCCGAATGAAAGCCTATCTTGAGACGTGGGGATCAAAATACGTCGAGCGGGATATTGGAGACGGACGTCAGAAGGCCCTTCTCATCAGCGGTGCGCCGATCCCGAGCGATAAGACGTTCACTCCCGAACACAAAGTGCTCAAAGCTGCTCGGAAGGCGGCTGAGAAGATTCGGGCCGGAGTTTGGCCGGTCGCACACTGGCGCGATGATGGTCAAGGCACCTTCGGTCTGAAGAAGTATCTGAAAGATGTCAAACAAGGTATCGTGCCCACAACCTACTGGGCAGATGATGACTACGAGGCACCGCTTGAAATCGGTACAAGCTCTTGGGACCACGAGCATTCGGGCCACAGTCAAATCGGCATCAACGAGCTGACTTCAATAGTCGGACCAGGTCACGGGTTTGAGACAGTCAAACCTATGAAGCTTTTCAAGAAGATTATCCAGATCTGGTGCCCGCCGTCCGGGATTGTGCTGGACCCATTCGCAGGTTCGGGGACGAGCGCGCATGCGGTCATGGAGTTGAACGCCGAAGCAGGTGCAAACAGGCGCTTTCTGCTTATTGAGCAGGGACGCCCTGAGCGTGGGGACGCCTATGCGCGCACACTTACTTATGAACGTTTGAAGCGCGCGGTTACGGGAGAACGAGTCAACAAGAAGGGCGCTTCTGCCGTCACCGCCGCACCGCTCGCGAGCGGTTTTCGATTCTCGAAACTCATGTCTCAGGTCGACGCTCCGGCCGTACTTGCGCTTGAGCGGGAGGAGATGGTTGATCTGCTATTGACTTCGTACTGGGACCAAAAGGATCGAGCGGCTGCGCATTTGAGGCGCCTGCCCGCCGGGACTCATTCTCACTTGTTCGCAAAAAGCGCGCGCGGCGAGGGTTTCTTTCTGATCTGGAACGGTCCAGACCAGCCTTCCGTCCTTAATCGTGCGTCCTTTCGAGCGATTGCGGCTGAGGCGAAGGCCGAGGGACTGGCACAACCTTTCCACGTCTATGCGAGAATCTCGACATACAGCGGACCGAACGTCGAATTCTATCAGATTCCAAATCGCATCCTTGATGCGCTGGGCTTCAACGAAGCACTGCACCCCTACGGAGTCGGGCCTACATCGGATGCCGGCGAGGAGAGCGCCGCGTGAGCATCGAACTACTTCCCTTTCAGACCAAAGCCTCTCAGCAAATTGTCGCCCGGTACGGACTGCTGGTAAGCGACAAGCGCAGGCCGATCGAATACATGGGATGGCCAACGCCGTTCTATCAAGCTCTCGCCTCGCTCACTGGTTCCGGCAAAACCGCGATACTTGCCGACACGGTATCATTGCTTCGGGCGGGAATGCACCTTGAGCCCATCGTGTTGTGGATTTCGAAGTCCAAGGCAGTGGTCGATCAGACGTTCGCAAATTTCGAGGCTGGCGGAAAATACGAGCACCTGATCCCGGAGTTCACGACAACCTATCTGGGCGAAGCAAAAATCGACCAGATCCACGATGACACGCGAGCGTTCATCCTCCTGACTACCGTGGGCAGCTTCAATCAGAAGTCAAAGGGAGACGGCAAGCTCAAGGTCCATCAGAAGGACGAGGATGAAAACGACGGCGCGCTCTGGGAAATCCTGGCAGAGAGGAAGGCTCCCGGCGCGTCAGATCGACGACCGCTGATCATCGTCTATGACGAAGCCCACAATCTATCGGACCAGCAGACAGATCTGCTTCTCGAGCTTGAACCCGATGTCATACTCGCGGCTTCCGCCACGATGCGCACACCGGGCAAGCTCGGCCAGATCATCGATCGATTGAAGCAGGCCGGATGGAGCGCCGAAGCAGTATCCGATGCGGACGAAAGTCCCTCTCGTTGTCTGGTTACCGCCATCAAGTCGAAGGAACCCGTCGATGCTGGCCTCGTCAAGCGGCAGATCGTACTTGGCGGGTATGATACGGAGATGGAAACCACCCTCAACGACATGATTGAGGATTTCCAGCTCGCCACACTCAAAGCCGACGAGCTAGAAGCAGGCTTCCTTCCAAAAGCAATTTATGTCTGTCGCACGAACATCAGCCAGGAGGATGGAACGGCTGATAATCCGCACCGTCCCTTTAATCAGCGCAAAGCACCGCCGATCCTCATCTGGCGATATTTAACTGAGGAAAAGGGCATCCCCGCCGACGAAATAGCCCTCTACTGTGACTTGAAGATGAGCCAGAAGGACTACCCTGCTCCCGAAGGCTTCACACTCTTTTCAGGCGGCGAGGACGACTTTGCTGTGTTTTCGCAGGGCACCTATCGGCACATCATCTTCAACCAGAGTTTACAGGAGGGCTGGGATGACCCAGCCTGCTGTTTCGCCTATATCGACAAATCGATGGGGTCAGCGCTGCAGGTTGAGCAGGTTATCGGACGTGTTCTTCGGCAACCTGGCGCGAGGCACTATCCTGACCCCTTGCTGAACACGGCAAACTTCTACATCCGCATCGACAGCAAGCAGGAATTTCCCAAGATACTTGAGATTGTCCGTAGAAAGATTGCGTCCGAGATGCCGGACGTCAAGCTCGACGGGTTCAGCGATGCGCGTGATCGGCGGCGAGCCCGGATTGAACCTAAGCAGACGCTTTCAATTCCGGAAATTCACATTGACGCTGACGAGTCCGTCGAGCCGCTGACCGAGGCCATTGCTTCAATTCATGACTACACTGCGGATTCTGTAAACATACAGGGCGCGGGGCAGCTGACCCGTGCGGTCCAGCAGATAGGCGACGGCTCGAAGCCAAGCATTGAGACCCATGTCAAAGATCACTCCAACCGGGTGATCGCACGCTGGCTCGTCCGACGACACATGCAGTCCCGATATCCTGAAGCCGTCAAAACCATCGACTGGGCCGATCCGAAATTTGAAGCTCGAATTGAGATCACCAGCGTCGCCGCGCAGCAGTTGCGAGAAGATGCCGAAAGCTTGGTCGACACTTATCTTTCACATGCGGAACTATCTTTTGAGGAATCAAATCCATATGCGGTCGGCGCGATTTTCGTTCGCCCCGACGCGATTCACGTTTTCACAAACGCAGTGCATGACGGCTACAGCGACCTGAACGGCCCGGAGCTGGCGGTTGCTCAGGAAATTGATGGCGTAGGCCTCCCCTGGGCCCGCAATCCAGTCAACGGCGGGTATTCGATACCTCTATTGGACAAGGGGGAAAGCCGCCGCTTCTTTCCTGATTTCCTTGTTTGGAAGGACGACAAAGTAATCGCAATCGATCCTAAAGGAGGTTTCCTGCTTCAAACAGAAGCGGGTCGCAAACTGCTGGCGATCCGTGATGAGAAAGGCCAGCAACGTGTCTTGGTCCGTTTTATAACGGAAGGTACATGGTCTTCCGAGACGATGAAGCAAACGAGCAACGCTGGATTTTCTGTCTGGCGCATGACGACGACAGGGCAAATCCGTTGCACTAGTCACGCCGACGTCGCTGGTGCCGTTAAAAAAGCTTTAGAGCTTAAGTGATTTTTTGGCACAGATACAATGGATAAGGTCGCCCTCCTACCCGCTGATGATCGCGCAGCCCTCTTCGGCGAGACCGGCGCCATCCGGGGCGTCGCCGACACGATCATCGAGAAGGACTTTTGGGTCTGCTGGACCCTGCGACGCCTGTTCGGCCTGCCGAAGGGAGCGACGGCGAGCCTCGTCTTCAAAGGCGGCACCTCGCTCTCCAAGGCGTTCGACGCCATCCGCCGCTTTTCCGAGGATATCGACCTGTCGTTCGATCGCGCTGAACTCGGATACACCGGCGATCGCGATCCCGAGAAGGAGGGGATCAGCAGGAAGCAGGCGGCGCGGCTGATCGATGATCTGGTCGGCGACGTCGAGCGTCACATCGCCGAGAAACTTCTGCCGGCGCTCCGCTCCGCGATCATCGAACAGCTTGGCGAGCCGTCCGATGGGAAGTGGTCACTGGAGATCGACTCCGGCGACGCTCAGACGGTCAATTTCTACTACCCGACAGCGCTGGGCGCCGCCGAATATGAGGGCATGGCCTACATCACGCCGAGGGTGAAGCTCGAACTTGGCGCACGCGGCGACCCCTGGCCGACCGAGGAAAAAGTCATCCGCCCCTATGCGGCCGACGACTTTCCGGACTTCTTCGAAGAGCCTGATACCCGCGTGACTGTCTTGTCAGCTCGGCGCACCTTTTGGGAGAAGGCGACGGCGCTCCACGCGGAAGCGCATCGACCATCCGAGTCGCCGACGCCGCAATATTTCTCGCGGCACTATTATGACCTGGCCATGCTCCTCGATACAGACGAGGGCCAGGCCGCCGCGACCGATTTCGATCTGCTGGCGCAAGTCGCCAAGCATAAGGCGACCTTCTTCCGTTCAGGCTGGGCCAGTTACGATACCGCTCGGCCAGGCACTCTGCGATTGATGCCCGACGAGGCGCGCATCAAAGATTTGCGTGCCGATTACCGGGCTATGACGCCGATGATGTTCGACGAGAGGCCGCTTTCACTCGACGACATCCTTGCGAAGATCGCGGCGATACAAGAAACAATAAACGCATAACACGGAGCACCGCTCGGGAGGAATTCATTAGCTCGATACGCTCCATTGACTTGCGGTTGATTGACGACCTCGTGGAATTCGCCCGGGGGCGCGGCTACGTGCTGGACTTTTCAGATCCGAGCTTCTCGCAATTCTTCGCCGCCGAGCTGGACGTCGACATCGATGATCCGATCTATGCCGAGCACGGCGGGTCGAAGGGCAAGCGACTGCGCTGTTTCCTTCAGAAGGTCGATGACGCGACTGCAGCCCGTACCCTGCAAGCCCTGTGGGAGCATCGCACGGAACTGCTGGCGCGCACCGGACAACAGGATCCAGTTTCCAATGCCGAGGGCCGCTACCAGACGCTTCTCGCCCGCCTGACGGGACAGCCGTCCGTCGGCACCAATGAGCAGCCGCGGCCGGCCTTTGACTGGCGTCTTCTTGCCGAGCTGCGGGACGAACTCGTCCGGGTGGAGTCCTTACAGCCGCATGAGCGGGGCTACGCTTTCGAGGCCTTCCTGCGACGTTCCTTCGAGATGGCGGGCCGAAGGCGCG
>NZ_BACU01000078.1 GCF_000333275.1 Azospirillum sp. B4
AACATGCGCAATGGTTCGAGACGCCCTTGCCCGGCCGGTTGTCCGACGTGTTCGGGCTGAAGACGAACGCCTTCTACCGGTCGGACGCGCCCCTGGCCTACAGCCTGGGCGCATCGTCGGTGACAACCGCCACGCATTATTACGAGGTGCCGGTACCGACCACGGCGAAGGTGCTGGCGACCTTCGACAACACGCCCGACCATACGCCGGCCGTGACAATCAACACATTCGGCAAGGGCACCGCCCTGTACCTGGCGACGGAGCCGGCTCCCTCCGCCATGGCGCCCGTGCTGGGCTACGCTTATGGATTGGCGGGCATCAAGCAGGGCCCGCAGACCCCAGACGGGGTTTATGCCCGGGTCGTGGATGGTCGAACGCTGTACGTGAACACGACGCGCGAGACACAGCGGATCCCCATCACCGGCACCAAGACCGGGCTGATCACCCATCGCCGTCACGAGGGCACGCTGGTCCTGGATCCGCAGGAGGCCGACCTGCTGCCCTAATCCTATCCCCTGGAGCGGGGCTGCCGTATCCCCTATAGCAGCCCCAGTTCCAGCCGGGCGTCCTCGCTCATGCGCTCCCGCGTCCAAGGCGGGTCCCAGACCATTTCCACCAGGACGACGCTGACGCCCGGTACCAGGGAGACAAGGTGCTGGACCTGTCCCGGCAGGGCGGTCGCCACCGGGCAGGCGGGGGTCGTCAGCGTCATCTCGATGTAGACCAGGCCGTCCCGTCGGACCATGACATGGTAGATCAGGCCCAAGTCGACCAGGTTCACCGGAAGTTCCGGATCGCGAACGGTGCGAAGCGCGGCCATCACCTCCTGTTCCAGCGCCGGGTCGCCGTCGTCAGGCTGGGGGCGTTGCAGGGGCCTGGGCGCCGCCGCCCCTTGTGGTGTCGGCGCGTCCGCCAAGTGTGTCGCTTCCCCGGGCATGCTCATGGCCTCATTCCGTCTTCAAGGGGCCACCCCCGGCCATTCCGCCCACCGCCGCATCGAAGGTGTGCCACGCCAGCGTCGCGCATTTCACCCGCGCGGGGTAGGAGCGCACGCCGGCCAGTGGTTCAAGGCGGTCGCCCTCCTCCAGCAAATCCGCTGGCAGGCCGGAGACGCTGGAGGCCGACACCCCCGCGCCCTCGGCCCCGGTGACCTTGCCATGGAAATGCGCGAACAGGGCCTGGGCCTCCGCCACCGTCTTGTCCTGCATGACCTCCGTCATCAGCGAGGCGGAGGCGATGGAGATGGCGCAGCCCTTGCCTTCGAAGCTGACGTCGGCCACGCGCCCATCCTCCACCCGCACGAAGATGGTGACCTTGTCACCGCACAACGGGTTGTGGCCGTGGGCGAAGTGGCTGGCGCCAGGCAGCGGGCGGAAGTTCCGGGGATGGCGCCCGTGGTCGAGGATGATGTCCTGGTAAAGGTCGCGCAAATCCATGGATGTTTCCCCTATCGTGCCGACACCAGGCCGAACAGGCGCTGGGCCGCGCGGACGGCCGCGACCAGGGCGGCCACGTCGTCCTCGTCGCTGTACACCCCGAAGGACGCGCGGGCGGTGGCGACTAGGCCCAGGCGATCCATCAGCGGCTGGGCGCAGTGATGGCCAGCGCGGATGGCCACGTCGTGCTGGTCGAAGATGGTCGCCAGATCGTGGGGATGCACGCCGTCAACCTCGAAGGAGACGACGCCCACGCTCTCCGCCCCGGCACCGACAATGGTGACACCCGGCAGGGCCGACAGCGCAGCGCGGGCATGGCGGGTCAAGGCCGCCTCATGCTCCCGGATGGCGTCCACACCCAAGTCGTCCATGAAGTCCAGCGCCAGGGCCAGGCCGATGGCGCCGGCGATATCGGGCGTGCCCGCCTGGAACCGCTGGGGCGCGTCCTGGTAGGTCGTCTCGGCGAAGGTGACGGTGCGGATCATGTCGCCACCACCTTGCCACGGCGGCATCGCGTCCAGCACCGCGCGCCGGGCGTACAGCGCGCCGATACCGGTGGGCCCATAGCATTTGTGGCCGGAGAAGACGTAGAAGTCGCAGCCCAGGGCCTGGACGTCCACCGGCAGCCGCGGCACCGCCTGGCAACCGTCCAACAGGACCTTGGCGCCAGCCGCATGCGCCAGCTGGACCACCCGCTCGACCGGGACAAGGCCGCCGGTCACATTGGCCACGTGGGTCATCGCCACCAGCCGCGTGCGGGGTGTCAGCAGGCGCGCGAACGCCGCCAGGTCCAGGGCGCCGCCATCATCGATGGGGGCAACCACCAGCTCCACCCCCAGCCGGTGGCACAGCATCTGCCAAGGCACGATGTTGGAGTGATGCTCCAGCTCCGACACCACGATCTGGTCGCCGGGCTTCAGGAAGGCCGGTCCCCAGGCCTGGGCCACCAGGTTGATGCCCTCCGTGGCGCCACGCACGAAGACGATTTCGCTGGCGTCGGCGGCGTTCAGGAATTGGGCGACCCGATCCCGCGCCGCCTCGAACCGGGCGGTGGAGCGGGCGCTGAGGCCATAGACGCCGCGGTGCACGTTGGCGTAGTCGGCGCGGTAATAGTCGGCCAGCCCGTCGATGACGCAGGCCGGCTTCTGCGCGCTGGCCGCCGTGTCCAGGAACACCAGGCCGGGGTTGCGGGCGAAGACGGGAAATTGCTGGCGCACCACCTTGGGATCGAAGGCGCCGCGCGTAGACGGTGCCACGGCGGGCCGTTCCTGGAGCAGCGCGCTCATTTCCCACCCCCCATGCCATCCAGCCAAGCCTGAAGGTGCCCATGCACATGGTCGCGAAGAGGCTCATCCAGACCGGCGCCGTCGATCACGTCGGCGGCGAAGGCCTCCACCAGCATCTGGCGCGCGGCGGCGGGATCGATGCCCCGGGCCTGCAGGTAAAACAGCGAAGCCTCGTCCAGGCTGCCCACCGTGGCGCCGTGGCTGCACTTCACGTCATCGGCCAGGATTTCCAGTTCGGGCTTGGTGTCCACCCAGGCCGTGGGGCTGAGCAGCAGGTTGCGGTTCAACTGCCGGGCATCGGTGCCATCGGCGCCGGGATGCACCTGGATCGTACCCAGGAAGACGCCGTGCGCCTTGTCCTGCATCACGCCCTTCACCACCTCGTCCGTGCGGCAGCCGGGCGCCGCGTGCACCACCACCGGGGCGAACGTGGCCTCCTGCGCATCGCGCAGCAGATAGGCGCCGTGCAGGGCGACACCGGCTCCCGCCTCCGCCAGGGTGACGTGGATGTCGCGGCGCGACATCCGCCCGCCGGCCATCAGGCTGAAGCCGTCATAGCGGGCGTCGCGCGCCACCGTCGCCCGGATGACGGCGGTGTGGATGGCCTCGCCCGCGTCGCGCTGGATCTGCACATGGCGCAAGGCGCCACCCGCCGCCACGGTGATGGCGGTGACGGTGTTGAGCCAGCCGGCGCCCGCGCCGGTCGACGTCTCCACCACCGTGGCGCGGGCGCCCGCGCCGATGACCAGCCGGTTGCGCAGATGGGCCGCCGCCGGCGCGCCCATGTCGGCGTGGTGGATGATCTCCACCGGCGTCTCCAGGATCACGCCGGGTTCCAGCGCCAGCACGAAGCCATCGGCGAACAGGGCGGCGTTCAGGGACGCCAGCGCCACCTCGTCCTCCATGAAGGCCGACGCCATCGTGTCGGGCCGCGTGCGCAACGCGTCGGTGGCGGAGCCCAACCAGACGCCGGGCGGCAGGGTGCCGATATCGGACAGGGCCGGCGCGAACCGGCCATTGACCAGCACCAGGCGATGGGCCGGGCCGGCCAGCCGGTGGGGCGCCAGGGTCGCCGGCGTCACCGCCACCGGGTCCGCCGGCGCCGACGGAAAGACGGACGCCGTCAGCGGCCGCAGGTCGGTGAAACGCCAGGCCTCCATCTTGCGGGTGGGATAGCCCAGGGCGGCGAAGCGGGCCATGCCCGCCGCGCGGTGGCCGGTCAGCCAGGAGGGCTGGCCGGAGACGGGGATATCGGCTGCGATCATCGTTCCTTCCCCCTCAGGCGGCGGTGCCGAGGTGGGCGTAGCCGGTACGCTCCAGCTCCGCCGCGAAGGTCTTGTCGCCCGAGGCGACGATGCGCCCCTCGCTCAGCACATGCACATGGTCGGGGACGATGTAGTCCAGCAGCCGCTGGTAATGGGTGATCAGGATGATGGCGCGGTTGGCGTCGCGCAGGCGGTTCACGCCGTCGGACACCACCCGCAGGGCGTCGATGTCCAGGCCGCTGTCGGTTTCATCCAGGATGGCCAGCTTGGGCTCCAGCATCGCCATCTGGAAAATCTCGTTGCGCTTTTTCTCCCCACCGGAAAAGCCGACGTTGACCGCGCGCCGCAGCAGATCGTCACTGATGTCCAGCAGCTTGAGCTTGTCGCGCACGGCCTTCAGGAACTGGGAGGCATCCAGTTCCGGCGCGCCCCGCTGGCGCCGCCCGGCGTTCAGGGCCGCGCGCAGGAAGTACATGTTGTTCACGCCGGGGATTTCCACCGGGTACTGGAAGGCCAGGAAGATGCCCTCCCGCGCCCGCTCGTCCGCCGGCAGGGCCAGCAAGTCGCGGCCCTGATACAGGACGGAGCCGCCCGTGACCTCATAGCCCGGCTTGCCGGCCAGCACGCTGGACAGCGTGCTCTTGCCCGCCCCGTTCGGTCCCATGATGGCGTGCACCTCCCCCGGCGCCACGTCCAGATCGATACCCTTCAGGATGTCGCGGCCGCCGACGATGCGGGCCCGCAGGTCGCGGATTTCCAGAAGCTTGCTCATGCCCGGTCCCCCTGTTGCCATGATATGCGCGGTCGCGATCCTCTAAGCAGGTTCCTCCAGATCGGGCCACAGATGGCTCGGCCTGGAGAAACCTGCCGACTCTATGGTTCAGAAGATTTCCGAGCCCGCCCATGTGTGGGCGGAGTTCGGAAAGTCTGCTTAGCCCACGCTGCCTTCCAGACTGACGGCCAGCAGCTTCTGCGCCTCGACCGCGAACTCCATGGGCAGTTCCTTCAGCACTTCCTTGCAGAAGCCGTTGACGATCAGCGACAGCGCGTCCTCCTGTGTCAGGCCGCGCGCCTGGCAATAGAACATCTGGTCCTCGCTGATCTTGGAGGTCGTCGCCTCATGCTCCACCTTGGCGCCGGGGTGGCGAACCTCGATGTAGGGCACGGTGTGGGCGCCGCATTTCTTGCCGATCAGCAGGCTGTCGCATTGGGTGTAGTTGCGGGCGCCGTCGGCCTTGGGCATCACCTTGACCTGGCCGCGATAGGTGTTCTGACCCCGGCCAGCGGAAATGCCCTTGGAGATGACGGTCGAGCTGGTGTCGCGGCCGATGTGGATCATCTTGGTGCCGGTGTCGGCCTGCTGCAGGTTGTTGGTGATGGCGACCGAGTAGAAGGCCCCGACCGACCCGTCGCCTTCCAGCAGGCAACTGGGGTATTTCCAGGTGATGGCCGATCCCGTCTCCACCTGCGCCCAGCTGATCTTGGCCCGCGCGCCCCGGCAAGCGCCGCGCTTGGTGACGAAGTTGTAGATGCCGCCCTTGCCGTTCTCATCGCCCGGGTACCAGTTCTGGACGGTGGCGTACTTGATCTCCGCATCCTCCAGCGCCACCAGTTCCACGACGGCGGCGTGCAGCTGGTTCTCATCGCGCTGGGGAGCGGTGCAGCCCTCCAGATAGCTGACATAGGCGCCCTTGTCGGCGATCAGCAGCGTGCGCTCGAACTGTCCGGTCTTGGCGGCGTTGATGCGGAAGTAGGTCGACAGCTCCATGGGACAGCGCACACCCGGCGGCACGTAGACGAAGGAGCCGTCGCTGAACACGGCGGAATTCAGCGCCGCGAAGAAATTGTCGCCCTGGGGCACGACGGAGCCGAGATAGCGGCGCACCAGGTCGGGATGTTCCCGCACCGCCTCGCCGAAGGAACAGAAGATGATGCCCAGGTCGGCCAGCTTGTCCTTGTAGGTCGTGGCCACCGACACGCTGTCGAACACGGCATCGACGGCGACCCCGGCCAGGGCCGCGCGCTCACCCAGGGGGATGCCCAGCTTCTCGTAGGTCTTGAGCAGCTCCGGATCGACCTCGTCCAGGGACTTCGGCCCCGTGCCGGTCTTGGGCGCGGAATAGTAGGTCGACGCCTGATAGTCGATGGACGCGATGTTCAGCTTGGCCCAATCGGGCGGCGACATCCGCTGCCAGCGGTGGAAGGCCTTCAGCCGCCAGTCCAACAGCCAGGCCGGCTCCCCCTTCTTGGCGGAGATGAAGCGCACCGTGCCTTCATCCAGGCCGGGCGGCGCCTCATCGGCCTCGATGTCGGTGACGAAGCCATATTTGTAGCCGTCGCCCCCCCCTTGGACCAGGGCGTCCAGCGGATCGGCCGCGGGCTCGGGCTTTTCGGTCATCGCGAGATCGGACATGGCGGATGCGTCCTGTCTTTGCTTCTTCACACCAGTCCCTGTCGCAACTGCCGTGCCAGATGAAAAGTGGCTGACTCTCAATGGATTGGTGACCACCCCCACGTCCGGATCACGACGATTGTCACAATCGCGACAGGGGGATTCGGCACCACACGGCCGAAGGGATGCCCTTCCCCAAGGGCGACGGGCCGCGACGCCGGGCGGCATGCTTCGTGCAGCCGCCATAACCAGCGCTAGCAACAGGGGGCCCAAAACCATGAGCACGGGAAACACGGCGGAGCTGACGGTTTACGAGCGGATCGGCGGCGCCGGGCCCATCGACCGCCTGGTCGAGGCGTTCTATCGCGTCATGGACACCCTGCCGGAGGCGCGCGACCTGCGCGCCATCCATGCCCCGGACCTGACTGAGACCAAGCGGGTGCTGAAGCTGTATCTGGCGCAGTGGATGGGGGGGCCGGCGGACTATTCGGCGGAGCGGGGCCATCCCCGCCTGCGGGCCCGCCACCTGGGCTTCCGCATCGGCACTGCGGAACGCGACGCCTGGCTGGCGTGCATGGCGCGGGCGCTGGATGAGACGATAGAGCCGGCCGACGCCCGCCAGGCCATCCTGGCGGCCTTGACGCCGCTGGCCGACTGGATGCGCAACCAGCCGGAAGGCCGGAACTGAAAAGCGCCGCGGCCCCGGAGGGGAACCGCGGCGCCCTCCCCTAAAGCGACCGCCTAGGCGGCGACGGCCGCCTTCAGGTCCTCGATCTCCGGACGTGGCAGCCGGAACAGGCCGCGACCGCCGACGAAGGTCTGGTAATGCGTGCCGGCTTTCAGGCTCAAGTGGTTGAACCAATCCTGGGGCGACAGGGTCGCCGGCCGTTCCCCGATCTCCGTCACCGTGCCGTTGGGGGCGAACCGCACGTGGATCATGACGCTTTCGACTACCATGACAAATCTCCTTCAAAAGCCCGAGCCGAAGCCCAGCAGTTCGATCTTGATGTCTTCGGTGCCCAGGACGATGGCCTGGCAGGCAAGCCGCGACTTGGAGCCGACGCCGACGATGGCATCCAGCTTCTCGTTCTCTTCCTTGGCGATGCGCGACAGGCCCTTGCGCCCTTCCTGGACGAAGATGTGGCAACTGCCGCAGGAGGCCTTGCCGTCGCATTTGTGGGCCAACGCCTCATCGGCGGCGAGGATGGCCGCCAGTAGCGTCATGCCTTCGCCGGCGTTGATGGTCTTGCCCGACGGCATGATGGTCAGCAGGGACATAAGCGAAGCTCCTTTATTTTAAAAAGCGGGACTGTATTGCGGACGGTCAGTAGATCGCCGCCCCGGCACCCACGTTGATCGAGGCGTCCTTCATGGTGGCGACGATGAAGGCGATCCGGTCCTCATCGAGATGGGCGTGGAAGGGCAGCGCCACCGCGCGGTCGGCCACCTTCTCGGTCACGAAGAAGTCGCCCCGGCGGTAACCCAGGTCGAAATAGTGGCGTTGCAGATGCAGCGGGTGGCTGTAGGCCACGGCCTCCACCTGCTCCAGCCGCAGATCCTCGATGATGGCGTCGCGGCTGGACCGGGAAAAACGGGTGCCCAGCTGAACCAGATAGAACAGCCAGTTCACCTCGGTCGCGTCCGGCCCGATATAGGGATCCTTGATGCCCTCGAACGACCGGACGTGCTTGAAGTAGAGATGCTGGACGCGCCGCCGCCGTTCCAGGATCTCATCCAGGCGGCGCAGCTGGGCCAGGCCCAGGGCGGCGGCCAGGTCGCTGATCCCCGCCTGATACGGCGGCGTGGCCCCGATCACCACCGAGGTCCGTTCCTGCGGCCGGTGCGACCGCCGCCGGCGCAGGGCCATGGCGATATCCACATCGTCGGTCACCACCATGCCCCCCTCCCCGCAGGTCAGCGGCGAGGGCTGGGAGAAATCGAACACGGCAGTGTCGCCGAAGGTCCCCACCAGGGCGCCGCGATGGCGCGAGCCGATGGCCTCCGTCGAATCCTCGATCAAGATCAGCCCATGCTCCGCCGCCAGTGACCGCAGGGCGGTCCAGTCGGCGGGATGGCCGTTGCTGTTGCCGCCAATGAGGGCCCGCGTCCTGGACGTGATGCGGGCCGCCGCCTTTTCCGGGGACAAGGTGCCAGCCCAGTAATCGATGTCGGCGAACACCGGGCGGGCACCCGACAGGCTGACGGCGTGCGCCGTCTCGCGGAAAGAATGGGGCGAGACCACGACCTCGTCCCCCCCACCGATGCCGTGGGCGTCCAGCGCCATCAGCAGGCCCAGCGTGCCGCTGGGCACCGCCACCGCGTAACGGCGCCCCACATACTGGGCGAAGGCGGTCTCGAATTCCTCGACCACCCCGCCGGCGGACAGGCGGGGGGAGCGCATCACCGCCGCCACCGCATCCAGTTCGGCGGCGGTGATGTCCGGATCGCTGAGCGGGATGGCGTCCAGCGCGTCGCCATCGTCCACCGCCTCCATCTCCGCCGCCATCACGCGCCCTCCCCCCGCTGGGCCAGCACCACGCCGGTGGCCTGCGCCGGGTCGGGGGTCAGGCGCACGCAATGGTCGCTGGCGTCCAGCAGATGCAGGTCAAAACGGGGATATCTGCGGAACGGCTCCTCCGCCACGTCGGACGCGTCGCAACGTGTCCATGACAGATGCGGCATCTGCCGCCGCAGGTCGGCGAACACGCCACCCGCCGGGATCGGCACGTCCAGCAGGCCATCGATCAGCCCCAAATCCTCCGTGCTCACCACCATGGCGTCCCTCCTTCATTGCCAGAACAGCCGGTCGGCATCGACGGTCAGCGGGTCCAGCAGGTCGCGCAGCCGGCCGTAACTGCCGTGCAGTTCCCAGGCCCCCCGGCGGTGGTCCTTGCGGTACAGGAACCAGGTGCCCTGCCGGCATTCGATCAGGGCGACGTCGATGACCCCGCCGCTGGCGTCGACATTGCGGGAGCAACAGGGGCTCTCGACCCGGTAGCCGTCCGCCGCCGGCAGGACGCTGGGCTGGACGTAGAGGTAGCGCTTGCGCGCGGCGAGCGCGCGTTCGATGCGCTTGCGGTCCAGGTCATTGGGGTGGGCGCCCCATCCCAATGGCGCGGTGTTTTGCCGGGGTGCTGCCATCCTGCACATCCTGCTTCGATCCACATGCCTCGCGGCGGTTGCGTTCACAGCGGTTCGATCTCTTCCTCCAGGCATCCGATGACCCGGAGGCCGGCGAATTCGATGAGGTAGACGGGGGTATTGGTTTCTGTGTGGGTCCCGACCTGCACGATCTCCCCGGCCTCACCGGCGCGGGCCAGCACGGCATCCACCTCGGCATCCGGGTAGGAGCCATCGTTGCGCAGGTCGGCCAGGGCCTGAACCCGTTGACCCCATTGGTATTTTGGCAAGCGGGGCTCGATCATGACGGCCCCCGGCCTTGGAGGGGCGGCCGCGCCGGCACAGTGGGCAGCGGCAGGTCGGCGTCGTCTTCCGCGCCGCCTACCGCGTCCAGCTCCTTGCGCTTCATGCCCACGCGATAGCCCGTGTCGACGAATTCGACGCCGTAGATGTAGAACTGCTGCAGGAAGGTGCCGATGCTGACGACGTACCCCTCCTCCCCCTTGCGGGCCAGGATGTCGCCGATCTCCTTGCCAGCGTAGGTGCCGTCGTTGCGGATGGTGCGGCGGGACCGCACCTTGTCGCCATAGGTGAAGGCCGGCGGATCGACGATTTCCACCACGTCACTGTCGCGAACGATGTTGCTCATGGCGCCACCTCCTTATGTGCGTTGTCCCCGGGGTGCGCGTCGTCCCCGGGCGCGGACAGGCGGGACAGCGCCATCTCGCGCACCAGGATGTCCTCGTCCTTGTCCAATGGCGCCACCTGGGACAGGGGCGCCCGGCCCGCCACCTCAAACCGCACGCGCCAGTCCGGGTCGCGGCCCAGGCGCGGCAGCAGGTCCGGCGGCAGGCGCTTCGCCACCTCCAGCCTTACGGTGGCGTCGCCGTCGGCCGCCATGCGCAGTATCCAGTCGGCCGGGATGCGGCAGGCCACCACCCGGCGCACCTCCGGTTCCTTGTCCGTCATCATCCGCACCAGCAGGGGGGCCTGCACCCGCCGCGCCACCACCAGGCGCACGTAGTAGTCGGGGTCGGCCATCATGGGGATCAGCTCCGCATCGGCCAGCAGGGTGGCGACGCGGATGCGGACCTCCCGGTGGGGGTCGTCGCGCAGGCGCAGGACATAGCGCTTGGGCAGGCGGCGCACGGCGTTCCACCGTACCGTTTCCTCGGCATCGTCCAACAGGGGCGGCAGCAGGAAGACGTCGGCATGCTTGGCGGCGATGGCCCGCACCTCGAAATGGGGATGGCGCAGATAGCCGTTGGCCAGGTCCGGGTTCCAGTTGAAGAAGCGGTCGATCCGCCGGGCATAGCGGTCAACGACGCAGGCGTGCTTCAGCCGGCAGCGGCCCGCGTCGCGCAGGGCCAGGTGCCCGCAGACATCGCAGGACACCGCCGCCCCCAGCCAATCCACCGCCTCGTCGATGTCAGTCATGATCGTCCTGTCCCATGCGCTGTATGACGTTCAGCAGGACCTCGGCGCCGACCTTGTCGGTGGGATCCAGTTCCAGCAGCTTCAGCACGGCGGCCAACCCCTCATCCAGGTTGCCCAGGCGCATCTGCAGGTAGGCGTAACCCTTCAAGGTGAACAGGAAGAAGCGCGGCAACTGGGCGTCATAGCGGCCGAACGCGGCGTCGCCGGCGGTGACCTGGCGCCAATCGGCGGGCAGGCTGTTGTCCCGCGCCGCCTTGGCCAGGCACAGCCGCGCCACGTCCAACGCGTCGCCCAGCCGCCCCT
>NZ_BACU01000077.1 GCF_000333275.1 Azospirillum sp. B4
ATTCCCGTCATGTGGGTGGTGCGGATGCGAGCGCGCGAGATCTTGGTGATGATGGCGTTCTGCAGCCCCATGATGAAGCACAGCAGCGGCACCGCCACGCCCAGGAAATAGGGGATGTGCAGGCGCAGGGCCCCCAGCACGCCGAAGACCAGAAGAAGCGCCGCCTCCAGCGACAGGGGCAGGGCGTACTGGCTGGCGTTGCCCCGGCGTCGGCCCCAGTTGATCAGGATGGCGGAACAGGCGGCCCCGGCCAGGAAGGCGGCCAGCGCCCCCGCCCCCGCCGCCACCAGGCCCAGGGCGCCCAGCACCAGATTGTCGGCGAGACCGGACACCACCCCCGACATGTGCGAGGTGTACTGCCCCACCGCCAGGAAGCCGCCGGCGTTGGTCATGCCCGCGACGAAGCACAAGGCCACGGCCAATTGCGCGTCGGCCCGGTCGCTACGCTCCGGCACGACCAGGCGGCGCAGGCGATCCAGCGACCGTGGCGACCCATGCTGCACGGAAGAAACGCCGGCGTACAACTTGTCCATGCCCTGGCACCCTCCAAAACCCCGGCGGCCCCAGTCGGGGCTACACCGGCACGAGTCACAAACCTATGCCGGTGGCCCAGGATAGCGCCTGGGGATGGGGGGCGATCAAGCCGGTCAGTCGTCAACATCCGGCGGCGTGACGGCGCCCAACGCCTCGCCCAGCTGCTGGCAAAGGCCCAGGCGCTCGGCCAGGGCGGGCACGGCCGCCAGGTTGCCCTTGTGGAAAGCGGCGGAGAGGTCCACCAGCGTGCCGGCGATGGCGCCGATGACGCCCAGCGTCGCCTGTTCGAGCTGATCCTCGTCCACGGGGTTGGCGGCATGCAGGGCCGCCACCTGAGCCGCCAGGTCGGCCATGTCGGCATCCTCCGGCCCCTTGCCCGGCGTGCCCGGCAGTTCGCCCTCCGGCCGCACCAGGTCCAGCAGATAGCGGGCGCGGGCGGCGGGGTCGCGCAAGGTGACGTAGGCCTGTTCCACCGCCTGGCGGTAGCGCTCCGCCAGCGCCTTCTCCTGCGCGCCGCGGGACTTCAGCCGTTCCGGATCCAGGATGCGGGCGAATCCGGCGCGCTGGCGGTCCAGCACCGCGCGTTCCACATCGAAACGCCGTTCCAGGTTCAGGCGGGCGAAGGCGTCCAGGTCGGCCGGCGGCTGGATGGCGCCGCAGTTGTGGCAGAACAGGGCCCTGCCCGAAACCGGCTTGCCACAAGCCCAGCAGTCAGCCATGCCGCCCGATATTATTCCTGAGACGCCCTGCCCCGGGACGCCCTGCCCGGAGTTACCCCGCCCCGGACCACCTTGGGGAGGATCATCCCCATCCACACCATCGGCCATGCGCCAGCCTACCCCTGTTCCTTCATCCCGTGCAGTCGTGCAAAAGACGCCGGGGCGCCACCCTACTGCTGCCGCGCCGTCTGGGAAATGACAGACTGCATATCCTGAGGCGGTAGGGTCGCCTGCTGCGCCACCGGTGCTGGCCCACGCCGGGTATGGAGCGCGATCCAGGCATCGGCGAAGCGGGCCACATCCTCCGCCGTCGTGGGCCAGCCCAGGCTGACCCGGATGGCGGAACCGGCCAGATCCCCCCCCAGGCCCATGGCCGCCAGCACATGCGATGCAGCGACCTTGCCGCTGGAGCAGGCCGAGCCGCTGCTAACGGCGAAGCCCGCCAGATCCAGGGCCATGACCTGCGTCTCTCCCCGCCAGCCGGGCGTCACCAGGCAGCTGGTGTTGGCGACCCGGGGGGCGTCGGCACCCGCCACCAGCAGCCCGGGAGCCGCCGCGCGCAGGCGATCCTCCAGCCCATCGCGCAGGACGGCCAACCGGGCGAAACCTTCGACATCGCAGGCGGCCGCGGCGGCACCGAAGCCGACGATGCCGGCCACGTTCTCCGTCCCGGCCCGGCGGCGGCGTTCCTGCCCACCGCCACGCAGCAGGGGGACCACCGGCATACCGTCGCGCACCGCCAGCGCGCCCACGCCCTGGGGCCCACCGATCTTGTGCGCCGAGACGGTCAGGTAATCGGGGGCGATGGCGCCCCAGTCCCAGGCCAGGCGGCCCACCGCCTGGCTGGCGTCGCAATGGAACAACGCGCCGTGGCGGCGCGCCAAGGCCGCCGCCTCCGCCACCGGCTGGATGACGCCGGTCTCGTTGTTCACCGCCATGAGGGACAGCAGGGCCGGACGCCCGGCGGCGACCAACAGCGCCTCCAGCGCCACCAAGTCAACGACGCCGTCCCTGGTGACCGGACAACGGACGCCACCCTGGGCAGCCTCCAGCACGCTGGCGTGTTCGATGGCGCTGGTGATGATGGGCCGGTCGCCAGCGCTGGCCAACACCAGGGCGTTGGCCTCCGTCCCGCTGCCGGTGAAGGTCAGGGTTGCCGGCGGCAAGTTCAGGAGGGCCGCCACCTGGCGGCGCGCCACCTCAACCCGCCGGCGGGCCTCGCGCCCCTGGGCATGGACGGACGACGGGTTGCCCGGCAGGGACAGGACTTCCACCATGGCCGCCACCGCTTGGGGGCGGGGCGGGCAGGTGCCGTTATGGTCGAGATAGATCGGCAACGCCATGGGAGTTCGGACGGGGTGAACCGGAAAAAGAGTTGGGCGGACCGCTCAGCAGGGCGGACGGCCGGCCTTGCCGCAATCCTCGTCAAGGACGACGGCCGGGACCAGGGGGACGGGCGGCGGCACCCGCTCCAGTTCCTCGATCCGGCGGCTGAGGGTACTGACCTGGTCGGTCAGGGCCTGCAGCGCGCGGGCCACGGGGTCCGGCAGGTTGTTGCACGGGGTGCCGTAGGCCAGGAACTGGTCCTTTTCCGTCTTGGCCCTGGCGGTCACGGCCCGGGCCGGTATGCCCACCATGGTGGCGCCCGCCGCCACATCGGCCACCACCACGGCGTTGGCGCCGATACGCGCGCCCGCCCCGATGGTGATGGCGCCCAGGATCTTGGCGCCGGCGCCGATGATGACGTTGTCGCCCACGGTAGGATGGCGCTTGCCCTTGCTGAGCGAGGTCCCGCCCAGGGTGACCGCGTGATAGAGGTGGACGTTGCGGCCGATCTCTGCCGTTTCCCCGATCACCACGCCCATGCCGTGATCGATGAAGAAGCCGTCGCCGATGGTGGCGCCGGGATGGATTTCAATGCCGGTGCCCATGCGGGCGAGGTGCGAAATGAATCGACCCAGCGTCGGCCAGCCATGACGCCAGCAGTGGTTGGCCACACGGTACAACAACACAGCATGTAGGCCCGGATAGCACAGCAGAACCTCGACGGTGGAGCGCGCCGCCGGGTCGCGGGCTTTAATACCCTCGATCTCTTCTTGAAGACGCTTGAACACCGATGCGCTCGCTGTGGTATAAATCGCGCCCGGAATGGTCGTTCTGCCATCAAACGCAGCTTGACCGTCCCGAGGAACGGGGGGTCAGATTGTTCGATGCGTCCGCACACGGCTCCAGGAGGCCCAGCCTTGCGATATAAGATCGCCTGCTTGCCGGGTCAAGCGATGCCCGCGTTGACGGCCATGATCCGGCCGTTCTCCCCCCATGCGGCCCCCGCCATCACGGGTTCTAGTCCCCAGACAGCAGCGGAAACGGAGCACGATGCCTGAAGTCATCATCAATGGACCGGCCGGCCGGATCGAGGGACGCTACCTTCACGGCAAGTCGACCAACGCCCCAATCGCCCTGCTGCTGCATCCGCACCCGCAGTATGGCGGGACCATGAACAACAAGGTGGTCTACACCCTGTTCCACGCCTTCGCGCAGCGCGGCTTCTCCTGTCTGCGCTTCAATTTCCGGGGCGTGGGCCGCAGCCAGGGCACCTACGACCGGGGCGAAGGCGAACTGTCGGACGCCGCGTCGGCGCTGGACTGGCTGCAAACCTACAATCCCAACGCCACGGCCTGCTGGATCGGGGGCTTCTCCTTCGGCGCCTGGATCGGCATGCAGCTGCTGATGCGCCGGCCGGAGATCGACGGCTTCGTGTCGGTGGCCCCGCCGGCCAACATGTTCGACTTCAGTTTCCTGGCGCCCTGCCCCTCCTCGGGCCTGATCGTCCATGGCGACAAGGATGAATTGGTGCCGGACGCGGCGGTGACCAAGCTGGTCAACAAGCTGTCCAACCAGCGCGACATCAAGATCGACTTCAAGAAGGTCGAAGGCGCCAACCATTTCTTCAACGACCGCTCGGACGCGTTGAATGACGTGGTCGGGACCTATCTGGATGCCAACCTGGGCAAGACGCTTGCCGCCGAGTAAGGCCGCCCCACCCCCTTGTCTCTTATCGCGCCGCCCCGGAAAACGCGCCCTCAAGGCCGGTTTCTGGGCGGCGGTCCTGATGTTCTGCGGCGCGTCGGGGGCCCGCGCGGTCATTGACGAGGCCGCCCCCGCCAACCCGACCCTGGTCATGGTGTTCGCGGAACAGCCGCCGGTCCTGAATTGGAACCGGGAGGCCGGGCAGCCCTATGGTTCCCTGGTCGACCTGATGAACCGGATCGCGGTCCGCGCCGGCTTCACCCTGCTGTGGCAGGAACCCTGGACACGGCGGCGCCTGCTGGCCGACCTGGACGCCGGCCGCCAGCCGCTGTGCACCCTGAACTGGGCCCTGACACCGGAACGCGCCCAACACTTCAAATTCACCAATCCCCTGGGGCCGGCGCCGGACTGGGTGCTGCTGGTCCGCGCCAGCGACACCCGCATCGGCCCCGCCCCAACGCTCGACAGCCTTTTGGCCCGCCCCGACCTGGTCTTTGGCTTTTCCGACGGGTCCTGGGCCGATGAACGCTATGTCCAACCCAGGCTGGACACCCGTCAGGGCACCCAAACACCCGCAGGCGACGCCCCCAACCGTGAGCGGGTGCGGGCGGGCCAAAGCACGCTGGTCGCCATGCTACAGAAGGGCCGGGTGGATTACGTCCTGGTCAACCGGCTCACCCTGGACCGCATGCTGGCGGAACGCCACATCCCCGCAGCCGAACTGCGAACCATACCGGCCCCGGACAGCGGCCCTACCCAGCCCGGGCGCATCATGTGCACCCAGTCCACCGCCACCGCCGTCATCGACCGGCTGAATCAGGCAATCGCCGAGGAGGTCCGGGTTCCGATGGCCGGGGACTGACGGCCGGCTTTAGAGCGCCATGCCGCCGGAGACCTCGATGCGCTGGGCGTTGACCCAGCGGTTTCCCTCGCTCAGCAGGCTGGCGATCATGGGACCAATGTCGTCCGGCACGCCGGGCCGTCCCAAGGCGGTCATGTCCGACACCATCTTGTTGACCTGGGGATTGTCCCGGACCACGCCGCCGCTGAAGTCCGTCATGACGGCGCCGGGGGCGACCGTGTTGGCGGCGATGCGGCGCTCGCCCAGTTCCTTCGCCAGGTAACGGGTCAGGACCTCAACCGCCCCCTTCATGGCGGCGTAGGAGGCGCTGCCGGGGAAGGTGACGCGGGTCAGGCCGCTGGAGACGTTGACGATGCGCCCGCCATCGTTCATCAGC
>NZ_BACU01000076.1 GCF_000333275.1 Azospirillum sp. B4
GCCACCGACCTGGGCGTCAAGGGCGTGGACGCCACCTACGGCACGGCCCTGATGAACTTCACCAAGCGTTTCGCGCCACTGGGCACCCTGTCCGTCGTGCAGGCCAATGGCAAATCCCTGCCGGTCAGCGGCCTGACCGGCACCTTGATATCCGGTGGCGCCCTGGGCGCGCTGAGCGCGATCAGCACCCGGCTGACGTCCTACACCGCCTTCGACGGATACCAGCGCAACTTCACCGTCAACCTCAGCGGCCTGATCGCCAAGCAGCCGGTCTCCGCCACTTCCATCACGGCGGCCTTGCCAGCCCCCACCGTCATCAGCAGCAGCGCCAAGCTGGCCGACGGCGGCACACTGACGCTGGCCTACACCGATGGCCCCGGCACCGATGGCCCCGGCACCGACGGACCCGGCATGGGCCTGGGCGCCCCCGAGGCCCTGGGGCCCGGTACGCGACGGATGGGATACGCCGGCCATGACGGTTGGGCGCTGGGCTACAGCCGGGGGGACCTGACGCTGACCGCCGGCCAGGGCTTTTCCGGTACCGCCGCCTTCGCCCAGGCGTTGTGGGGCGATGGCGCGGCCGGGGCGATGACGGGGGGCACCCTGGGCATCTCCAACGCCCTGACCGGCCTGGCCCAGGGCGGCGGGTTCGCGGCCGTGGGCATGGATCTAGACGGATGGGTGGGCCGGACGCTGGGCGGCGCCCGGCTGGCGCTCAGCTGGTCCGGCGCACCGGGGGCGGACACCCCATCCCGCCGGGAACTGGCCGGTGGCGACTGGTCACCCTGGCGCGGCCCGGTGCTGACGGGTGCCGGCTGGAATCGCCGGGCCGACGCCCTCACCGCCGGCCTGAACTGGACCCTGGCGCCGGGGTGGAGCACCAGCCTGACGGCCGGCCTGCTGGATGAGCGCGACGGCCTGCTGGGCAGCCGCTATCGCGGCGGCGGGCCGCTGGCCCTGGGCGGCCACAACGACAGCCTGTCCCTGGGCCTGGCCACCACCATCCCCCTCTGGGACGGCGGCGGCCTGATGCTGGACGCCAGCCTGGCCCGCACCGGCGCGTCGGACAGCGGTCACGGCATCGTCGCGGGCATCACACCGCTGCTGGCCCGGTCCTACGGCGTGGCCCTGGCCCAGCGTGACGCGGTGACGCGAGGGGACGACCTGATGGTCCTCTGGCGCCGCCCCCTGCGTGTCGTCGCCGGAGCTGCCACGCTGCTGGTGACCAGCGTGGACGACCAGGGCTATGCCATGACCGCGCCCACGCGCGTGTCCTTGCGTCCGGACGGCGCGGAGACGGACCTGGCGCTGACCTACGCCGCCCCGTTGGCCACCGGCCGCTGGGGCCAGGTCCTGAGCCTGAACGGCAGCCTGGAATACCGCCGGGACGCCGGCAACATCCAAGGCGTGACCGACCGGGTGGCGCGCGTCGGCCTCAACCTTCGCTTTTGAAACCAGTTCCCGGCATCGGCCCTGTAAAATTCAAGCGCACGGGTGACCGCGCGCACATCGCGCCCCCTGGGCGCCCGTATCTTGGCCGCCATTCCAACCCTATCGGAGAGCACCCCGATGTCGATTTCCATGTATCAGGCGTCCGTGCCCGTGTTCCTGCGCCTTCTGGGCAACCTGTCCGCCATCCTGGACAAGGCCCTGGCCCATGCCGAGGCCAAGAAGATCGACCCGTCGGTGCTGGTGAACGCCCGCCTGGCGCCGGACATGCACCCGCTGGCCCGCCAGATCCAGATCGCCACCGACGCCGCCAAGGGCGCGGCCGCCCGCCTGGCCGGCATCGAGGTGCCCAGCTTCGCCGATACCGAGACCACCTTCGCCGAACTGCAAGCCCGCATCGCCAAGACGGTGGATTTCCTGAAGGGCGTGACACCGGACCAGATCGACGGCAGTGAGGAACGCACCATCACCCTGACAATCCGGGGTTCGGACGTTCACTTCCCCGGCCAAGCCTTCCTGCTGTTCTTCGCCACCCCGAACTTTTTTTTCCATGTCACCACCGCCTACGACATCCTGCGCCACAACGGCGTGGAACTGGGCAAGATGGATTTCCTGGGCCGTCCGTAACCGGCACTCCGGTCTTATGCTAACGGAAGGCGGCGTCCCTTGGGGCGTCGCCTTTTTTTGCACGCCTACTGTCATGTTTTGTCAGTAGTGGGCCGTAAAGTCACTCCCGACACCAACGCCGGGAGGCATCACATGCTCACCTTCTTCCATTGCCCCAGCACCCGTTCGTCCAGCATCCACTACCTGCTGGAGGAACTGGGCGTGCCTTATGAGACCGAGATCGTCGACATCCGGGCACAGGGCGGCGTGCCCGAAAGCTATCGCGCCATCCAGCCGCACAAGAAAGTGCCGGCCATCCGCCACAACGGCATCGTGGTCACCGAGCGGGCGGCCATCACCATCTACCTGGCCGACGCCTTCCCCGAGGCGGGCCTGGCACCGGCATTGGACGACCCGCGCCGTGGCCCCTACCTGACCAGCCTGGTCTATAACGATGCCGTGATCGACCCCGGCCTGGTGGCGCACATGAACAAATGGCCCTTCGACGGCCGGGGTGCCGCCTTCGGCACCTTCGAGGACATGGTGGCTCATCTGGAGCGCGTCCTGGGCGCCCAGGACTACGCCGCCGGCGACCGCTTCACCGCCGCCGACACCCAGTGGGGCGTCATGATGTACTGGGCGCTGGACGTCATGGGCCTGTTCAAGGACAAGCCCGTCTTCCGGGCCTACCTGGACCGCCTGGCCCAGCGCCCAGCCTTCCAGCGCTTCGCCCAGGCCATGGCGGCGGCGGCGTAAGCCATCCGGCGACGGCGGATTGATGGAGGGCCCCACCCTCCATCAGATCTCCCACGGGTTCAGGACGACAGCACCACTGTGCTTCACATCCTGGACGTTCCGCGTAACGAGCGTCAGCCCTTGCTCCAGGGCGGTGGCGGCAAGCAGCGTATCGATGACGGGGGACGGATGGCGGGTCAGACGCCGGATCGTTCCGGTCACGATGCCCCATCGCCGTACAACCGCGTCACTGACCGGCAGGATACGGCCCTGGAATCGATGGGCGAGGCCATCACGGATAATGCCGATGTGCACACGCCGCGGGTCGTCTTCGGGCAGGTTATGGATGCCCTTTTCATATTCACCGAGCGTCAGGACGCTGAGGAAAAGCGCATCCTCATCCACTGAAGCCGCCCACCCCTTCACCGAAGGCGCCCCTTTTGGATTGATCAGCGCGGCCACGACGTTGGTGTCCAGCAACCATCCTTTCGCCGTCAAAGATCAACATCCCGACCAAGGTCGCGATCCCGGACCGGTTCCAGATCATCACCGCCGTACAGACTTTCCAAAAACTGGACCAGCGGCTGGCGAGGCGGCGGCTGGGGCAAGAGGTCGGTCAAGTCCTCCGCCGCGATCACCACGACCGGATTTCGCCCCCGCGTCGTAACGGTTTGTGGCCCTTCCGTTCGCGCGCGACGGACCACTTCGCTGAAACGCGCTTTCGCGTCTTCCAGCTTCCAGGTGGCCCCAGGGGCGCTAACGATCTTGGCTTTGCGGGTCATGTCAGCACCATCTGACTAGCTGACCAGATTGTATCGGAAAACCTCCGCCCGCACCACTCTGTTCACGGCTTGCGATACACCGTGCCGCCCTTCATGACGAAGACGACGTTGGCCACGGCGTCGATGTCCTGGGTGGGATCGCCGGTGACGGCCACCAGGTCGGCCAGCAAGCCAGCATGGACGCGCCCCAGGCGGTCGGCCTGGCCCAGGATGCGGGCGTTGGTGGATGTCGCCGCCGTCAGCGCCTGGGCGGGGGTCATGCCGTAGCGCACCATCCACACCAGTTCGCGCGCGTTCTCGCCATGGGTAAAGACGCCCACATCGCTGCCGCAGCCGATGCTGACACCCGCCTTCAGCGCCCGGCGGAAGGCGGCCTCCGCCGCCTGCATGGCGGGGGTGGGCGGCGTCTGGCCGGGGACGTAGCCTTTGAAGTAGCGGCTGGTGGCCTCCGGCGCCGTCAGGGTGGGCAGGTAGGCGACGCCGCGCTTGGCCATTTCCTGGAAGGTGGCGTCACTGCCGCCATAGCCGTGCTCAATGGTGTCGACGCCGGCCAGCACCGCCCGGCGCATGCCCTCGTCCGAGGCGGCGTGCGCCGACACCGGCCGGCCAGTGTCGTGGGCGGCGGCGATCAGGGCCACCATCTCCGCCTGGCTGAAGGTGGGGCGGGTGCCGCCGTCGGGGCCGGTGCGGTAGTCGGCATAGAACTTGATCCAGTCGGCCCCGCGCGCCGCCTGGGTGCGGGCGGCGGTGGCCACCCCGGCCTCCCCGCTGGCCTCCTCCGCGCCTTGCGGCAGGTCCATGTCCTCGCGGAACTTGGCGACCGAGGGGCCATAGGCGCCGCTGGCCACGATGGCGCGGGTGGCGATGAACAGGCGGGGACCGGGAATCAGGCCGTCCTCAATGGCCTTCTTCAGGCCGACGTCGGCATAGCCCGCCCCCTCCGTGCCCAGGTCGCGCAGGGTGGTGAAGCCGGCCATCAGCGTGGCCGTCGCCTGGCGGCCCGCCCGCAGGGTGCGATAAGCTAGGCTTTCGCGCAGCACCTGGTCGTCCCACGGCGCCTCGTTATAGGGGTGCAGAAACAGGTGGGAGTGCAGGTCGATCAGGCCGGGCAGCAGCGTGGCGCCCGGCAAATCCAGCACCGCCACACTGGCCGGCGCGCTCAGCGACGCCTCAGGGCCCACCGCTTGGATGCGGTCGCCCTTGATCAGGACAGCCCAACCGGCGTGGGGCGCCGTCTCCTCCGCCGTCCACACCCGTGCCGGGCGGATCAGCAGCAGGGCATCGTCCGCCCGTGCCGCCAGCGGCAGCAAGGACAGGACCGTGGCCAGGCAGGCCGCGAGCAACCGGCGCATGAGATCAGGGCTCGTTCTTCGGGTGGGCCTTGGCGGTGCCCTCGTCCTTGAAGATGCCGAATTCCGGCGTCCCGCCCTGCTTCACGCGGATGCGATACATGCCGCTGGTGTTGAAGCCCCAGGCCAGGGTGCCGTCGGGGGCGGCGGCGATGACACCGCCGTCGCCGCCCAGGGCCGTCAGCCGATGCTGGATGACCTCATCCACCGCCGCCTGCAGGCCCATGCGCCGGTACTGTACCAGGGCGCAGATCTCCCGCGCCACCGTCAGGCGGATGAAGTATTCGCCGGACCCGGTGGCGGACACGGCACAGGACTGGTTCGAGGCATAGGTGCCGGCACCAATGATGGGGCTGTCGCCGATGCGGCCCGGCCGCTTGGCCGTCATGCCGCCGGTGGAGGTGGCAGCGGCGACGTTGCCCTTGGCGTCCACGGCCACGGCGCCCACCGTGCCGAAGCGGTGGGCGTCCGCCGGCTCGAAATTCCTGAGATCCAGCAAGGTGCGCTTGTCCGGCTCGGGCGGGGCGCCCGCCGGACGCGGCGGCACGGGCAGGCCCTTGTCCGTCAGTTCCTTCACCAGCGCCTGCCAGCGCCGCTCGGTGAAGAACCAGGCGGGGTCGGCCTGCTCCAGCCCCGCCTCCTTGGAAAAGGCGTCCGCCCCCTCCCCCGCCAGCATGACGTGCGGCGTCTTTTCCATGACCGCGCGGGCCAGGCTGACGGGGTGGCGGGTGTGGGTGACGGTGGCGACGGAGCCCGCCTTCAGCGTGGCGCCGTCCATGATGGCGGAATCCATCTCATTGCGGCCGGCGGCGGTGAACACGGCACCCCGGCCGGCGTTGAACAGCGGATCGTCCTCCAGCACCTTGACCGCCGCCTCCACCGCGTCCAGCGCGGTGCCGCCCGCCGTCAGCACGGCGGTGCCGGCGTCCAGCGCTGCCGTCATGCCGGCCTTGTAGGCGGCCGCCGCCTCGGGCGTCAGCTTGTCCGGGTCCACGGTGCCAGCGCCACCGTGCAGCTCAAGGGCCCAGAGGTGCGCCTTCCCGGCCGCCAGCGCCGTGCCACCCAGCAGCGCCCACCCCAACGCCATGCCCGCCAGCATCCGCGCGCCCGTCGTGCCCATGACCCCATCCTTTGCCAACGCCGTTGTTTCCGCCGCCGATCGGACGGCGATGGGCGATAGTCCCGCAAAATGGATAAGGGATAAAGGGGCGTCAGCCGGCGGCCAGACGGTCACGCGCGCTCATGAACGGGCCGGTGGGCGCACGGGCGGTGGCGAAGGCACCGAAGCCGATGGGCCGGGGCATGTTGATGTACACCGCCTCCATCCCGCCTTGGCGGCGGTAGGTTTCGTGCCAGAAGCCGGCGCCCGCGTCCTTGGCCAGGAAGTCCCGCCACCAGGTCTTGTGCGGCTCGCTGCGGGTGAAGCGTTCCAGGCTGTCCAAGTCACGCCAATATTGGCGCATCCCGATGTGCCGCAGGCCGTAGACCATCCGCTCATGCGCCAGCAGACCATCGGGGAAGTCCCGGGCGATGCGGTTCAGGCCGCGTCCCAATCGCATCAGCCCCAGCACGCCGCGCAGGCTGTTCACGTGAAAGCCCAGATAGATCACCACCAGGTCGGGATAGGCGGACAGGTCCACCGAGGCGCGGCGCGGTTGCATGAGGCCCTCTTATGAAGTTTACTCCGTAAACATGACGCCATTTAACGGGGAGATGTTTACAGTGTCAACGGGGAAGACCTCCTATCATCATGGCAACCTGCGCGACGCCCTGGTGCGGACCGCCCTGGCCCTGCTGGAGGAGAGCGGGGTGGAGGCCCTGACCCTGCGGGCGGCGGCACGGCGGGCGGGGGTTTCGGCCATGGCACCCTATCGCCACTTCGCGGACAAGGCTGCCCTGCTGGCTGCGGTGGCGGAGCAAGGCTATGCCGATCTGCGCGACCGGCTGGCCCGGGCCGATACGGCGGCGGACCCGCGCCAGGCCCTGGTGGAACAGGGGGTGGCCTATGTCCTGTTCGCCCGCGAGCGGCCCGCCCTGTTCCGTGTCATGTTCGGGGCGCCAGTCACCGGCCTGATGCCGGCGGCGCCCTCGGCGGAGGGGGCCTATGCCACCCTGGCCGCCCGGGTGGCCGGCCTGGTGCCGGCGGATCAGCGGGAAACGGCCGTGGTGGCCGCCTGGGCCCTGGTGCACGGCCTGGCCTGCCTGACGGTGGACGGCAGGCTGCACCGGGCGGGGACGGCGGAGCCGGCGCTGGAGGAACTGGCGCGGCAAGTGGCGGGCCTGTTCGCGGCGGGGCTGCCGGCCTGAGGCCCCTGAGGCCCCCTGAGACTATGGACGTCAGGTGCTGGACGGGGCGGACGGCACAGGCGATGATGCCAGCCCCATCGCCTTCCCAGCCAAGGGCAGCCCCGCCTCCATGACATCGTCATCCGCCCCGACCGCCGCCACCGGATGGACCCTGTGGCTGGATCGCCGCGTCCTGACGGTGCTGTGCCTGGGCTTCGCCAGCGGCCTGCCCTATTTCCTGCTGTTCTCCACCCTGTCGGCCTGGCTGACGGACGTGCACGTCAGCCGCACCACCATCGGCCTGTTCGCCATGGTGCGCACGCCGTTCACCTTCAAGCCCCTATGGGCGCCCCTGATCGACCGGCTGCCCCTGCCCGGCCTGACACGGCTGCTGGGCCAGCGGCGGGGCTGGGCCCTGGTGACCCAGGCGGCCTTGATGCTGACCCTCCTGGCCATGGCCTCCTCCGACCCGGCCGCGAATCTTTACTGGCTGGCCGTCGCCACCGTGGCCACCGCCTTCGCCTCCGCCAGCCAGGACATCGTGCTGGACGCCCTGCGCGTGGAGCTGCTGCCCGACGCGCTGCAGGCACCGGGCGCCGGCGCCTATCTGGGGGGTATCGCCTGGGCATGATCGTGGCGGGCGCGGGTGCCCTGTATGCCTCCACCTTCCTGCCCTGGCCGGTCGTCTACACCGTGATGGCCGGGCTGGTGGCCCTGGGCATGGTGGCCGTGCTGGCGGCACCCGAGCCGCCGCGCCCGCCAGCCCCGCCCCGCCAGCGCTTCGACGTCTGGGTGCAGGAGGCGGTGGTCGCCCCCTTCACCCGTTTCGCCACCCGGCGCGGCTGGCTGGCGATCCTGGTGTTCGTGGCCATCTACAAGCTGGGCGATGTCTACGTGAACGTCATGGCCACCAACTTCTACCTGACCGAGGGTTACACCAAGGCGGAGGTCGCGGCCGTCACCAAGATGTTGGGCATGGCCTGCGCCATCGCCGGCGCGGTCGCCGGCGGCACGGTGGCCGGGCGGCTGGGCGCGGTGCGCGGCCTGTTCCTGTGCGGCGGCTTCATGATCGTCACCAATCTGATGTACGCGGTGCTGGCCAGCCAGCCGCACAACGTCGGCCTGCTGGCCGGTGTGGTGGGGTTGGAGTTCTTCGCCGGCGGCATGAGCGCCGCGGCCTTCACCGCCTTCCTTTCCCGCCTGTGCGACGCCGGCTTCACCGCCACGCAATACGCGCTGCTGTCCAGCCTGGCGACCCTGCCGCTGGACATCCTGTCCGGGGGCACGGGCTGGCTGGCCGACCATCTCAATTCCTGGCCGCTCTATTTCGCCGTCAGCGCCGCCCTGGGCTTGCCTGGGCTTATGCTTCTGGGCTTCCTGCGGCGCAACGCCGACATTCAGCACCGCCCGGCGGAAGAAGCGACCGGTCAGGACGGGCCGCGACCGCTGCCGGCATAAGCCTTGGCCGGTCCACCGGCGGGCGGCGGCGCCTCCAGCGTCACCCCGCCCAGGTCGATCCCGACCTCTCCCTTACCGGCCAGGCGGACGGTACCGCCCACCAGGCTGAGGGTGTGGGCGACACCGGCCCCGCCCAGGTTCCTGTCCACGCCGGCCAGCAGACCACGCAGGTTGATGGGCCGGTCGGCGTAGATCACCGGGTCCAGCACCCGGGTGCGCAGCACCAGCCGGCCGCTGGCCAACGACGCCAGCGGGTCGGCCTCCACCACCGCCAGCGACGCGGTGATGGACGGCCGGTCCGGCGTCAGGGGATTGGCCAGGCTGAAATCATGCAGGACCAGGCTGGCGGGGAAACCGCGCCGCACCTCGGGCGTCGCCCGCACCACCACGCCGCTGGCGGGATCGTCGCTCAGCCGCGCCATGACGGTCTGCGCCCAACCGGGTAAATCCACCGCGAAGGGGAACGCCACCACCAGCACGGCCGCCATCAGGATGATGAACACGACCAGGCGGAACAGCAGGCGGAAGGGGGCCGTGATCAGGGACAGCATGGGAATGCGAAAGGCGCCTGGCGTGGGAAATGCGGCGTGACTGTATCGGTGGTACCATTCCCCCGCCACCCATTCGTTTTGATCCACGGGTGACCCCGTTGGCGCCCCCACTGGCGCTCAGGCACCGCCCCGAGGGGATCAGCCGCGCGACCCTCATCAGGGCTATGCTGAAAAATGGGACGTGCCCGCTGGCGAGGGCCTTGACAGCCCCTGGTCAGGTGTCCTACATGACGGCCCTCACCAACGCCGGCCCGTCCGGTGGCGGTCTATGGCAGCGTAGCTCAGTGGTAGAGCAGGGGAATCATAATCCCTTGGTCGGGGGTTCAAATCCCTCCGCTGCTACCAAATTCGGCGGTGCTAACCCCACCGACCGCTTACACGAACCCCTGGGGCGACCTGCACGGCCCCCAGGGGTTTGTTGTTTCCACCCCCTGCTTACTGGGGCCCCGCTTACTGGACCGGCACACCACCCAAGGTGTTGCCCACGGTGGCGGGTTCCGGCGGTTCGCCCCCCATCACCCGCACGAACAGCAGCTCGTCACCCTCGTTGCTGGCCAGGGTCAGGGTATCGAGGTCGCGGCCCGGATCGCGGGCGCGGGTCAGGGTGGTGGCGTTGGTCAGGACGGTCAGGTAATCCTGCTCCAGCTTGGCGCGTTCCGGCGACAGGCAGGCCATGCGGGTGGTGGCGGCCGGCATCACCTGCAGATAGCCCCCACCCAGGGTGTAGCCGCCGCGATAGCGGTTGCAGCCGGCGCTGCCCGACAGGATGTTGGCGGCACCATCGCGGCTGAAACGGATGCTGATGGGCCCGCCGTTGCCGCCGGGAAGCAGGGGATAGGCGCCGCCGTTGCGCTGCTGCCAATGCTGCAATTCCCAGCCGGTGCCGGCCAGTTCCTCCGGCGACACATTGGACATGGGCGTGGGCATGGAACAGCCGACCAAGGCCAGGGCCGCCACCAGGCCGGCAATCGCAACGCTACGCAGCATCCTCAAGTTCCTCCCCAATTTTGGCCCGCACCGCCGGCCCCAGAGTCTCGGCAAACCCTTGTTCCACATGCCGAATGTGCGTCATCCACTATGCGCGCGGGTATCCCGGCTGGCGATACGTCCTTATGATTGATCCGTCCGGCTAGGGGGCTTCGCCGTCTGGCCTAAGCGGATCCGCGTGCCAGAACCAGGCGAAGGCCCGGGCGTATTCCGCGCCCGTTTCCGCCGTGCCGCCCCGGGTCACGGCCAGGCTGTGGTCGGCGCCCGGGATGCGGCGCAAGGTGACGTCACGGCCATCGGCCAGCAGTGTGGCCGCAGTCAGTTCCAGCGACAGCAGCGGCGTCGCCTGGTCCTCCGTCCCGCCGGCCAGGTAGACCCGGGCCTTGGACCGCCGCAGTTCCTCCGTCGCGGAAACACGCAGGAAGGAGGACCAGCGCCGATAGGGGTGGCCCCAGACGAAGGCGGTGGCATTGTCGGGATCGGCATTGATGGCGCGCACCTGCTCGGCCAGGCCGTCCAGCCCATCCCGGCCGACATGGGCCCAGCCGCCGCCCAGGTAGGCGTAGGCGATGATGTCGAACAGCTGGGTGGGGCCGCCGGCGCCAAAGGCCGCGACCTCGGTGATGGTGGGATCGTGCCCCGCCAGCAACGCCGCCATCACCGCCCCCTCGGAGTGGCCGAAGGCCAGGGTGCGGGCGGGATCCACGCCGGTCTGGCGCCGCGCGTCCGCCAGGGCCGCCTGTATCGCGCCCAGCCAGCGCTCCGCCGTGAAGTCCTGGTTGAACGCGGGGCTGCACCCTTCCGCGCCGGTGGGCTTCGCCCCCGGGGTCAGGCCGGCATGGGGCTTGTCCACTGCCAGCACCGTGAAGCGCCCGTCCTTCAGCGCGGCGCCCAGGGCGAAGAAATTGGTGCTCTTGCGCCCGGCTGTGTCGCCATCCCGGTCATGGAACAGGGGGGCGCAGCCGGATCCCTGAAGGATGATGGCCAGCGGCCGGGGCGCCGCCTTGGGCACGGACAGGTAATAGGTGACGTCGCGCCCGAAGGCGTCGGTGACGTGATGTTCCACCAGGGGCCAACCCGGCACCGGTGTGCCGCTGGCGGGGGCCTTTGCCACCGCGCCACACCCGGCCAGCCCCAACAGGACCAGGCCCGCCCACCACCAACCCCGCATCACCTATCCCCCGACACACGCCCCGTACGGCCAAGTGTATGGGGGGACGGTGTTACAATCCATGCGGCGATGGTGACGGGGCGGTAACGGTGGCGTGCACCAGCCGGCTGATACCGCCCAGGGCCAGTCCATCGGCGCGGCCGGCGAAATAGCGGGGGTTCAACTCCACCGATCCCACATCCTCAACCGGGTCGAAACCCAGGCCGCGAAGGTCGGTCGCCAGCGCGTCGGGGGTGAAGAAGGTCCGCCACGGTTCCCCCTCCGCCGCCGCGCGATCGGCCATCCCCTGGAAGGCCGCCCGCTGGCCCTCGCCCAGGGTGTCCGGCGGCAGGCTGTAGTCGAAGACGATGCCGCTGCCCAGGGCCAGGCCCGCCACCCGGCGCAGCGTGTCCAGGATGGCGTCCCGCGTGAGGTAAACGGTGACGCCCAGCCAGGCGACAAAGGCCGGCCGGTTCCAATCGAAACCGGCGCCGGTCAGGCCATCAGCCAGGGTATCGCGCTCGAAATCCACCGGCGCGTAGGCCACGCCATTGGGCGGCGTAATCTCGGCCCGCGCCAGCATGTCCCGCTTCCAGGCCTGCGTCGCCGGATGGTCAACCTCGATCACCCGCAGGCCAGGATGGGGATTGCGATAGGCGAAGGTGTCAAGGCCGGCACCCAGCACCACGTACTGGTCCACGCCGCCCGCCACGGCGGTGGCCAGCTTATCTTCGGCGAAGCGGCTGCGCGCCACCAGGCTGGCGCGCAGGAAACAGGCCGGCGGCGCGCGCAGCCGCGCCTCATCCGCCCGGATGCGCTCCTCCGCCCCAGGCCCCAGGATGGGCAGGGCCACCGGATCGGCGAACAGCACGGGCGTATCCATCACCTGATGCGCCGCCCGCAGCGCGGCGACGACAAGGGCGGTGCGGCTGGGACGGCCGGCTTCCATGGCGAGGCTCCGATCCAATGGGAATGGAGCTCAGCCTATCATGAGCGGATGACAGGGAAACGAGGGCGCTTACGCCGCGCCCACGATCCAACCGCCACCCAGCACGCGGTCGCCTTGGTAGAAGACGGCGGCCTGGCCGGGGGCCACACCGAACTGGGGCTGGTCCAATTCCACCGTGGCGCCCTGCTGGCGGTCCAGGAACAGCCGGGCGGACAGGGCGGGCTGGGCGGAGCGCAGCTTGACCGTCACTGGCAGGCCGTCGACCGGCCCGCCGCCGCCCAGCCAGTTGACCTCGCGCACCGTCACCCGGGTGCGGGCCAGGGCCGCGCGCGGGCCCACCACCACCTGGGCGCTGGCCGCGTCCACGCGCACCACGTACAGCGGGTCGGTATCGCCGCCGGGCTCCACCGCCAAGGCGGCGTTGCCGCCCAGGCCCAGGCCCTTGCGCTGGCCCACGGTGTAGTTGATCACGCCCTCATGCCGGCCCAGGACCCGGCCGTCGACATGGACGATATCGCCCGCCTCGACCGCGCCTGGGCGCAGACGGTTCACCACGGCGGCGTAACTGCCGTTGGGAACGAAGCAGATGTCCTGGCTGTCGGGCTTGTCGGCCACCGGCAGGTGATAGCGGTCGGCCAGGGCGCGGGTTTCCGTCTTGGGCATGCCGCCCAGGGGGAAACGCAGGAAATCCAGTTGCGCCTGGGTGGTGGCGAACAGGAAGTAGCTCTGGTCCTTGGACGGGTCGGCGGCGCGGTGCAGTTCCGCCCCGTGCGCGCCCTGAACCCGGCGCACATAGTGGCCGGTGGCCAGCGCCTCGGCGCCCAGGTCGCGCGCCTGGTCCAGCAGGTCGCGGAACTTGACCCGCTGGTTGCAGCGCACGCAAGGGATGGGGGTCTCACCGCGCAGATAACTGTCGGCGAAGTCCTGCATCACCGCGTCGGAGAAGCGGGATTCGTAGTCCAGGACGTAATGGGGAATGCCGATGGTCTCGGCCACGCGGCTGGCGTCGTAGATGTCCTGGCCGGCGCAGCAGGCGCCCTTGCGCCCCACGGCCATGCCGTGGTCGTACAGCTGCAGGGTGACGCCGACCACATCGTAGCCCTCCTCCTTCAGGAGGGCCGCGGTGACCGAGCTGTCCACCCCGCCGGACATGGCGACCACCACGCGGGTGTCGGCCGGCGCCTTATCGAAGCCTAGGGAATTCATGGCCCCGCATATGGGCCAAGATCGGGCAAAGCGCAAGCGCGGCCTGGCGGGCGATCCCGCAAGGCCGGGCTGTGCTTTTACTCAACGTCGAAGCCTGGCGGCTTACTTGGCGCCCGGCAGCATGACGACCAGACCGTCCAGTTCCTCGGAAATGCGGATCTGGCAGCCCAGGCGCGAGGTCTTGGTCAGGCCGAAGGCCAGGTCCAGCATATCCTCTTCATCTTCCTGCGCGTCGGGCAGCAGGTCATACCACTCCGGGGCCACGACGACGTGGCAGGTGGAGCAGGCCAGCGAGCCCTCGCAGGCGCCCTCCAGATCGACATTGTGCCGCCGCGCGACCTCCAGGATCGACAGGCCCAGCGGGGCGTCCACCTCGCGGCGGGTTCCATCGGTCTCAACGAACGTCATCTTGGGCATGGCACTGGGTCGCTCTGATAAGGGTTGGCCAAGGATTAGGCGTCGTCCGGCGGCCGGTGCGGCGCCCGCCGGATCAGCCTGTCTTGGTAGAGGGCGACGGCGCGCTTGTAAAGATGGCGTCACGCATGGCGCCCGACAAAGTCCGCCACAGCTGCGGCGGCGTGGCCGCTTGTGGCGGCACACCACGAGCTGTAAGACCATTCCCCAGCTCTACCGAAGACAAAGGGCCCTCATGTTACCGTTCCGCTGGCTGGCCGCACCATTGTTGGGGCTGTTTCTGATAGCGGAGGTCGCCATCGCCGCCCCGAAGGGCAAGGCGGCACCGCCGGTGGGCGCTGGACCGCAGGGCATAAGCGACCTGGCGCCCATCCCCCTGACATCGGGCGTCAATGAACTGAAGCGATTCAGCCCCGATGGCCGCAGCGCCATCATCATCCGCGCCTGGCGCGACAACGGCAACGCCTGGGGTCACAGCACCTATATGGTGATGATGAAGCCGTCGGAGATGGGCAGCGGCCTTCGCGGCGGCTGGAACCTGGTATCGGTGGAGGCGGAAACGCCGCCGGGGGTGGCGGAGATCGTGCGCGACAGTCCGCACACCGGCGAGGATGCCTTGCGCTCCGTCGTCTTCGCCCACGGTAGGGTGGATGGCAAGCCCCAGACCCTGCTGCTGATCGCCACCCGTACCATGAAGGATGCGGTGACCGATCCGGCGCCCACCACCATCGCGGTCTACCAACTGGTCACCAACGCCCAAGACGACGATCCGGTGGGCGACACGATCGACGCCTTCCACCGCATCCGCAGCTGGCAGACGAAAAAGCCCTATTGCAGCAGCGACACCGCGCTCGCGATGGAACTGGGCATTCCCCGTCCCAGCGAAAGCGAAGCGCCAAACGGCCCGGATGGCTGCCCCTGAGGAGCGAATTACCTTAACAACTCATTGATAAGACTTGTATTTATCATTTCTAATTTTGTCCTGCACTATGCAGTGTACATAATGCATTAGTGAGTGCATATAATGTTCCCATGCCACCACCATCCGCCCATGCCCTGTTTCTGAGCCAGGAGGCCATCCTGGATGCCGCCCGTACGCTGTTCCTGGGGCGAGGGTATGAGGGTGTCAGCATGGACGATCTGGCGGCCCTGGCCGGGGTGGCGCGGCGGACGCTATACAACCAGTTCGGTGGCAAGGAGCGGATCTTCCGGGCCATGCTGGCACGGCAATGGGCGGTGCTGGCGGCGGGTCAGGACGACGGCGGCGTGCCCCTGCCCACGCGGGAAGACCCGGCCCTGCCCTTGCGCGCCCTGGCCCGCACGCTGGCGAGCCGCCTGGCGAAGGGCGACCAGGTGGCCCTGGTCCGCATGGTCATCGCCGAATCCCGCCGCCAGCCGGAAATCGCCGAGGATTACGCCCGCCTGGGCCGCCAGCCCCTGCTGGCGCGGGTACGCGACTGCCTGACGCACCTGGCGATGGCCGGCCTTATCACCTGCCCCGACGCGGATCTGGCGGCACAGCAGTTCCTGGGCCTGCTGGCGGAGCCGCTGCACTGGCCCCGGGTACTGGCCAGCGGCGGCGGCCAGGCCGATCCGGCCCGGGTGGCGGATGAGGCCGTTGCCCTGTTCTGGGCCCGCCATGGCCGCTGAACGCGCGGGTGCCCAGGCCTATCCCAGTCCGCGCTTTGACCCGGATCCGTAATGGCTTAGCTTGGCGGCCAAACGGATCCCGCCCCCTGGGTGCGGGATCATCCAGGAATGGGGTGTGGCATGGATCGTGGGATGGGAAGGCGCGCCGTCGCGGCGCTGGGCTTGGCGTTGACACTGACGGGATCGATGGCGGCGCCGGTGGCCCTGGCGCAGGGGGCGGCCCAGCAGGGCCAGGAAAAGCCGTTCAGCGTGGCGGAGCATTACACCAAGTACGAATACCGCATCGCCATGCGCGATGGGGTGGAGCTGTTCACGGTCGTCTACGTGCCCAAGGACCAGTCCCGGACCTATCCATTCCTGATGGTGCGAACGCCCTATGGCGCCGGCGCCCGGGTGGGGAAGGAGTTGTGGTACGGCAGCGAGGCGTATCCCAAGCAACTGGGCCCGTCGCCGGACTTCGACCACGCCGGCTACATCTTCGTCTTCCAGGACGTGCGCGGCCGCTACATGTCCGGCGCCAGCTGGATGGAGATGCGGCCGCACATCGACCAGAAGAAGTCCAGGACCGACACAGATGACAGCAGCGACATGCACGACAGCGTCGACTGGCTGCTGAAGAACGTGCCGGGCAACAACGGCAAGGTCGGAATCTGGGGCATCAGCTATCCAGGCTTCTTCACCTCGGCCAGCATCATCGACAGCCATCCGGCCATCAAGGCGGCCTCCCCCCAGGCGCCGGTGACGGACCTGTACATGGGGGATGACGCCTACCACGGCGGCGCCTACATGCTGGCGGCAAACTTCGCCTTCTATGCCGCCTTCAAGCCGCAGAAGAACCCGACGACGGAGCCGCGTGGGTGGTCCGACTATGATTTCGGCACCACCGACGGCTATGACTTCTACCTGAAGAAGGGCAACCTGGCGGATATCAGCGCCCTGTTCAGCAAGGAGGATGGGATCAACTGGCGCGAGATGGTGGACCACCCCACCTATGACGACTATTGGAAGCCGCGCGCCATCGCCCCGCACCTGAAGAACATCAAGGCCGCCGTGCTGACCGTGGGCGGCTGGTTCGACGCGGAGGACCTGCACGGCCCCTTCACCACCTACAACGCCATCGAGAAGCAGAACCCCGGCACGCCCAACAACCTGGTGGTGGGGCCCTGGGTGCACGGCGGCTGGGCCCGGTCCTATGGCCGCAAGCTGGGGGCCGTCGACTTCGCATCCGACACCGGCGACTATTACCGCAAGAACATCCTATTCCCCTTCTTCGAACAGCACCTGAAGGGCGCGCCCGACGCCAAGCTGGCCAAGGCGACGGTGTTCGAGACCGGCACCAACGTCTGGCGGCAGTACACCGCCTGGCCGCCCAAGCAGGCGCAGACCCGTACGCTGTACCTGCAGCCGGGCGGAACCCTGGGCTGGACCGCGCCGACCCAAAGCCCGGGCGCCAAGTTCGATGAATATGTCAGCGACCCGGCCCACCCGGTGCCCTACGTCGGCTATGTCACCACCGACGTGCCCAAGGAGTACATGGTGGCGGACCAGCGCTTCGCCACCACCCGGCCCGACGTCCTGGTCTATCAGACCGCCCCGCTGGAGAGCGACGTCACCATCGTCGGCCCCGTGTCCCCCAAGCTGTTCGTCTCCACCTCCGGCACAGACAGCGACTGGGTGGTGAAGCTGATCGACGTCTATCCGCAGGAACTGCCGCCATCACCATCCGGCGGGGGCGAGGGCGCGCCCGACCCCAAGGGCGACGTGCCGCCGCCGTCGGTGGACATGGGCGGGTACCAGCAACTGGTGCGCGGCGACCCGCTGCGGGCCAAGTTCCGCAACAGCTTCGAAAAGCCGGAACCCATGGTGCCAGACCAGGTGACGCCCATCCGCTACGCGCTGGCCGACATCAACCACACCTTCCGCCGCGGCCACCGCATCATGGTGCAGATCCAGAGCAGCTGGTTCCCCCTGGCCGACCGCAACCCGCAGACCTTCGTCGACATCCCCAACGCCAAGCCGGGGGACTTCAAGGCGGCTCGGCAGCGGGTTTACCACAGCCCCGACTACCCCTCCGCGTTGGAGGTGCGGGTCATGCCCGGCCCGGGCGCGCCCTGACGGGACGGTTCCCTGACGGGACGGCTCCCCGAAAGGACGCCTCAAGGCGCTGGTGGGTAGCCTCGCAGGTCATCCACCAGTGGCACGATGGCCAGCAGCA
>NZ_BACU01000075.1 GCF_000333275.1 Azospirillum sp. B4
CATGCGACAACCGCATGGAACTGACACGATAGCTTGCTACTCTTATCCCATCGCCCGGCCCGCTGATAGCGCGGCCAAGGGCTTACACCCAAGAGTGAGGAGAGCGGCCATGGCCCAGTTGAAGCGCACCGCGAACGCCGTCTGGCACGGCACCGGCAAGGATGGCGACGGCACCCTGACGACGCAGAGCGCCACCCTGTCCAGCGTGCCCTATTCCTACATCGCCCGCTTCGGCGACGGCAAAGGCACCAACCCGGAGGAGCTGATCGCCGCCGCCCATGCTGGCTGCTTCAGCATGGCGCTGGCCTTCATGCTGTCCGGCGCCGGCTTCACGCCGGAGGAGATCAAGTCCGACGCGGTGCTGACCATGGAAGGCGAAGGCGGGGGCTGGCGCATCTCCGCCGTCAAGCTGACAGTGCGGGCCAAGGTGCCGGGGATCGAACCCGGCAAGTTCCAGGATCTCGCCGCCGAGGCCAAGGCCAACTGCCCGGTGTCGCGCGTGCTCAACGCGGAAATCACGTTGGACGCCGCCCTGACTTGACCGCCTGCATCCGGTGCCGGAAGGCGAACGGGCGGGGCCTTTCGGCACCCGCCCGTTCCATTCCGGGGGCGAAACAGCCCTTACTCGGCGGCCTGGGTCCGGCGCGGCTGGCCGGAACGGGAGGCCTTCAGCCCTTCCGCCACCAGGAAGGCCAGCTCTAGCGCCTGGTTGGCGTTCAGGCGCGGGTCGCAAGCGGTGTGGTAGCGCTGGGCCAAGGCGTGCTCGGTGATGGCCTGGGCGCCGCCCGTGCACTCCGTCACGTCCTGGCCCGTCATCTCGAAATGCACGCCGCCGGCATGCACGCCTTCAGCCCGGCAGGCCTCGAAGAAACCCCGCACCTCGGCCAGGATGCGTTCGAAGGGTCTCGTCTTGTAGCCAGTAGCCGACTTGATGGTGTTGCCGTGCATGGGGTCGCAGCTCCACACCACGGTGCGGCCTTCATCCCGCACACGGCGCAGCAACGGCGCCAATTTGTCCGCCACCTTGTCATGGCCCATGCGGGCGATCAAGGTCAGGCGGCCGGCCTCATCCGTCGGGTTCAGGATGTCGATCAGGCGGATCAGCTCATCCGGGTCGGTGGTCGGGCCGCACTTCAGGCCGATGGGGTTCTTCACGCCGCGCAGGAATTCCACATGCGCACCATCCGGCTGGCGGGTGCGGTCGCCGATCCACAGCATGTGGGCGGAAACGTCGTACCAGTCGCCCGTGGTGCTGTCGACGCGGGTCAGCGCCTGCTCGTACGGCAGCAGCAGCGCCTCATGGCTGGTGAAGAACTCCGTCTCGCGGATCTGCGCGGTGGTTTCCGCCGTGATGCCGCAGGCGGCCATGAAGGCCAGCGCCTCGTCCAGGCGGTTGGCCAGGTCGCGATAGCGCTCACCCTGCGGGCTGCGGTCGACGAAGCCCAGGTTCCACTGGTGCACCTTGTGCAGGTCGGCATAGCCGCCCTGGGCGAAGGCGCGCAGCAGGTTCAACGTGCTGGCGGCCTGGTTGTAGGCCTGCACCATCCGCTCCGGATCCGGCACCCGGGCCTCGGCCGTGAAGTCGAAGCCGTTGATGATGTCGCCACGGTATGAGGGCAGCGAAACACCGCCAATGTCTTCCAGGTCGGCGGAGCGCGGCTTGGCGAACTGGCCGGCCATGCGGCCCACCTTCACCACCGGCGTTGCGCCGCCGAAGGTCAGCACCACCGCCATCTGCAGCATCACGCGGAAGGTGTCGCGGATGTTGTTGGGGTGGAATTCGGCGAAGCTCTCGGCGCAATCGCCGCCCTGCAGCAGGAAGCCCTGGCCCTTGGCCACCCGCGCCAGATGGTCCTTCAGACGCCGGGCCTCGCCGGCAAAGACCAGCGGCGGATAGTTGGCGAGACGGGCCTCCACGGCTTCCAGGCGCTGGGTGTCCGGATATGACGGCATCTGCCGCACTTCCCGAGACCGCCAGCTATCGGGCGCCCAGCGCCCCGCCTTTTCCAGTGCCATGACCCACCTCGTGAAACCCGTTAAACCGGTCGGGAATCCAGTGTCTTGAGTTGAACGCCCCGCCTGACAAGGCGGTCGCGGGACCAATGCCCCCTCAAGTCTGGCAGCGAGCCGGTCTCGTTATGTACTGCCGTGTTTTATACTTTTCCAGTCTTCTTGGGGGCTTCACGCGCATTACTGTTACCCGGCAAACGCGGTTGCCGGGCGGCACGCCCTTGAAGATGCCGCGCTCCTATCCAGATGGTCTAGCCCGGGATTAGGCCAAATGGCGTATCCTGCATGCCATGCCGGTCCCTGGGCCGGGCCCTTGGCTGGGCTGGGTTGACCGGACCGCCGAAAGTGTTGGGAGCGGCAGGGATGATGGCCACACGCGGCGCCCCGCGCGCCTTGCCCCTTCACCGCCTGGCGTGGCTGTGCCTCTGGGCGGCCGCCTTGGGGGACGCCCGGATGGCGGGGGCCCAGACTTATGCGGCCGGCTATTCCACCGGGTGGTGGTCGCAGTTGGGCCTGACCAACGCCATCGAGGTCGCGGCCACGGGCGGCAATGGGGTCACCATCGGCGTGGTCGACACCGGCGCGGCGGCGGCTCAGCCGGATATCGCCGGCCGCGTCTCCGCCGCCTCCTCCTGCGCCGCCCGCAGCTTCACCTGCCCCCGGGCCTACACCGACGACAACGGCCACGGCACCGCCACGGCGGCCATCGCCGCCGGCGCCGTCACCAGCACCGGGGCCGGCATGGCCGGTGTGGCGCCCAAGGCCTCCATCCTGGCGGAAAAGGTGCTGAACGCCAGCGGCAGCGGCACGGACACCGATGTGGCCAACGGCATCATCAAGGCCGCCGACGCCGGCGCCCGGGTGATCAACCTGTCCCTGACCTACCTGCCCACCAGTGCCATGGTATCCGCCATCAATTACGCCGCCGCCAAGGGAACGGTCCTGGTGTTCGCCGGCGGCAATTCCGCGACCGTGCTGAATGGCGGCGCCAGCACCCAGCGGCTGAACACGGCGGCACTGACCCCACCTGGCTTCGCCGGGTCGGTGACCAGCGCCAACCGGCTGTCCAGCTTTTCA
>NZ_BACU01000074.1 GCF_000333275.1 Azospirillum sp. B4
AGCGCTTGGCGCAGGCGGCGCTGGACCGCGCCTACCAGGATCTGGAACGCCAGGTGGAGGCGCGCACCGCCGACCTGAAGGCCGCCCAGGCCGAACTGGTGCAGGCGGCCAAGCTGGCCATGATTGGCCAGGTGGCGGCGGGCGTGACGCATGAGCTGAACCAGCCGCTGACGGCCCTGCGCGCCCTGGCCGACAACGCCCGCCTGCTGCTGGACCAGGGCCGCAAGGCGGAGGTCAGCCAGAACCTGAGCCACATCGCCGGCCTGGTCGACCGCATGGCCAAGATCTCCGGCCAGCTGCGCAACTTCTCCCGCCGTAGCGAGGGGCCGGCCCAGCCCGTTCCGCTGCCTGGCGCCGTGCAGGAGGCGCTGGCCCTGCTGGACCGCCGGCTGAAGGAGGCGCGGGTCGAGGTGGCTGTGGAGGTGCCGGAGGTGACGGTGGCCTTCGATCCCGTGCGCCTGCAGCAGGTGCTGGTCAACCTGATCCGCAATGCGGAGGATGCGACAGCCGGCCTGGGTTCACCCCGCATCGCCATCACCGCCACGCCGGCCCTGCTGGACCAGCGTTCTGCCGTGCGGGTGGCGGTGGCGGACAACGGCCCCGGCCTGGACCCGGCCGTGCGCGACCGCCTGTTCGACCCCTTCGTCACCACCAAGCCGGGTGGCCAGGGGCTGGGCCTGGGCCTTGCCATCTCCCTGGCCATCACCCAGGAATATGGCGGCCAGCTGGAGGCCCGGGACGGTGCCGATGGGGGCGCCGTCTTCCTGCTGACCTTACCTTTGGTTCCAGTTGAGCATAATGACCCAAGCATCTGATTCCACGCCCATGGTCCTGTTCGTTGATGATGAGGAGATCATCCGGCTGACCGTGCGCCAGACGCTGGAGCTGGCGGGCCTGCCCGTGACGACGTACCCGACGGCGGAGGCGGCGCTGGCCGATCTGTCGCCCCAGACACCGGGCATCCTGGTGACGGACGTGCGCCTGCCGGGCATGAGCGGCATGGACCTGCTGTCACGGGTGCGGGCCGTGGATTCGGAACTGCCGGTGGTTCTGGTGACCGGCCAGGGCGACGTCTCCATGGCTGTGCGCGCCATGCAGGACGGCGCCTACGACTTCATCGAGAAGCCCTTCGTCACCGAGCATTTCGTGGAAGTGATCCGCCGCGCGCTGGAGAAGCGCGCCCTGGTGCGGGAGAACCGGCGCCTGCGCCAGGCGCTGGACCAGAACGCGGCGGTGGAAAACCACCTGCTGGGCCAGAGCCCGGCCCTGGTGCGCACCCGCCGCCTGGTGGCCGACCTGGCGGGCACGGACGTTGACGTCCTGGTGCTGGGGGAGACGGGCACCGGCAAGGAACAGGTGGCCCGCGCCCTGCACGAAGGCGGCCCCAGGGCGGCCCATCCCTTCGTCGCCGTGAACTGCGGCGCCATCCCGGACAGCATGTTCGAGAGCGAAATGTTCGGGCATGAAGCCGGCGCCTTCACCGGTGCCGCCAAGCGCCGGGTGGGCAAGATCGAATACGCCCACCGCGGCACCCTGTTCCTGGATGAGATCGAGAGCATGCCCCTGGGCCTGCAGGTCAAGCTGCTGCGGGTGTTGCAGGACCGGGCGCTGGAGCGGCTGGGCGGCAACGACCGGGTTGCGGTGGACCTGCGGGTGGTGGCCGCCACCAAGGAGAACCTGCTGGACCTGGCCAACGCCGGCCGATTCCGCGCCGACCTCTATTACCGGCTGAGCGTCGTCACCCTGACCCTGCCGCCCCTGCGCGACCGGCGGGAGGACATCCCCCTGCTGTTCCAGCATTTCGCCTTGCAGGCGGCCGCGCGCTTCCGCCGCCCCTATGCCGAGCCGACGCCCGCGCTGCTGCGCGCCCTGATGCTGAAGGACTGGCCGGGCAACGTGCGGGAACTGCGCAACGCCGCCGACCGCCACGTGCTGGGCCTGGGTGAAGATGAGGCGCCGGGCGCCGGGGGCGGCACCTTGGCCGACATCCTGGACGGGGTGGAACGCCACCTGATCCAGGAGGCCCTGCGCGCCAGCGGCGGCCAGGTGACACGGGCGGCGGAAACATTGGGCGTGCCGCGCAAGACGCTGTACGACAAGATGAAACGCCTGAGCATTGGTGGCACGGAATGAGTGGGGGCACCGAATGAACGCCGATCCCGTGATCCTGACCGTGGCGCCCAACGGCGCGCGCCGGGTGAAGACCGACCACCCCGCCATCCCCCTGACCCCGGCGGAGATCGCGGCGGACGCCGCCGCCTGCCTGGAGACGGGTGCCGCCATGATCCACATGCACGTGCGGGACGGCCAGGGCCGCCATCTGCTGGACGCCGACGCCTATGCCGCCGCCACGGCCGCCGTGCGCCAGGCGGTGGGCGACCGCCTGGTCATCCAGGTGACGACGGAGGCCGCCGGCATCTATCATCCGCCGCACCAGATGGCCGTCATCCGCGCCCTGAAGCCGGAAGCGGTGTCGCTGGCCATCCGCGAACTGGCGCCCGACGCCGCGCATGAGGCCGAGGCCGCCGACTTCTTCGCCTGGCTGGCGCGGGAGCGGGTCATGGTGCAGACCATCCTCTATTCCCGCGAGGATCTGCTGCGCTGGCACGACCTGCGTCGCCGCGGCGTGGTGCCGCAGGTGCCGCACTTCCTGCTGTACGTGCTGGGCCGCTACACCGCCGGGCAGGTCAGCGACCCGCGCGACCTGCTGCCCTTCCTGGCCCCCCTGCCCGATGCCGCCGACGACAACACCGGCGACGTGCCCTGGGCCGTCTGCGCCTTCGGCCGGCGGGAGAACGCCTGCGTGCTGACCGCCGCCGGCCTGGGCGGCCATATTCGCGCGGGCTTCGAGAACAACCTGCACCTGCCCGACGGCACGCTCGCCCCCGACAACGCTGCCCTGGTCGCCGCCGCCGCCCAGGGGTGCCGCCTCATGGGCCGGCCGCTGGCGACGGCGGACGGGGTGCGGGCGCGGTTCGGTTAAATTATCGCACATCCGCGATTCCAAAGAAGTCATTCGGCATCACCGCCCCCTCCGTCGCCTGCATGACGGCCCGCATGGCGGCGGCGTCGGGATGGCGCTGGCCGGTGCACCATCGGGCGACGGTGGAGCGGCTGCGGCCGATGCGGCGGGCGAATTCGGCCGCGGTGATGTTCCCGGCATGGAGGTAGTCGGCGAGCTTCATGCACCAAATAGTGCCTAACTGGCAACCATCTGTCAAATTATTGCCGTTATGGCAACTGACGCCGTGTCGCCACTATGGCAACTTCTGCGCATGACGATGTCCCCGCCCAACCGCATCCGTGAACTTCGTGAAGCCAAGGGGATGACCCAGGAACAGCTGGGCGCCCTGATCGGCACCGACAAGACGGTGATCTCCAAGCTGGAATCCGGACGAACCCGCCTGTCGCAGCCACGCATGATGGCGATCGCCGCCAGCCTGGGCTGCGGCGTGGCCGAGTTGCTGGAGCCCGTGGCGGCACATGCCCCCGCCGATTGGGGGCAGGACGCATCCGTGGAGGTGGCGGAGGTCGACATCTATGGCGACCGGCGCGGTGGCTTCCTGGCCAGTGACGACGGCCAGCCGCAAGGCTTCCGCGAGGATGAGACCGTCGCCTCCTGGCGCTTTCCCGCCACCTACCTGACCGCCGAACTGCAGGTGCGGGCCGCCGCCGTGCGCATCGTCGAGGTGCGGGGCGATGGCATGGAACCCACCCTGCTGCCCGGCGACCGGGTCATGGTCAACCTAGCCGACCAGTCCCCCTCACCCCCCGGAATCTTCGCCCTGTGGGATGGGCAGGGCGTGGTGATCAAGCGGCTGGAACTGATCATGGGCAGCCACCCGCCCCTGGTGGAAATCCGGTCGGACAACCCGCTACACCGCGCCTATGAGCGCGCGGCGGCCGACATCGACATCATCGGCCGCGTCGTCTGGGTGGGCCGTCGGCTGTAGGGCACTACCCGCCCTTGATGCGAAAGTTGCTAGCGTGGCAACTTATGGATTGACGAGCGGTTGCCGTTCAGGCACCGTCTGGACATCGCTTGTTCCGCCGATGTTCCCCTTCCGCACGCGCTGTCCGTTTGGAAGCCCTTTCCCTATGGAGAGGCTGATGACCCGTCTTGAACGCACGACGCACTTGTATTGGCAGTTGGCCCGCCTGGCGCGGCACGACACCTTCCTAGCTCTGGTGGTACGCGGCCTGGACGGGTTGGCGGTGGTGGCGCGCACGGCGCCCAGCTATCGCCTGCGCCGGGCGGCCGCGGCCCATGTCGGCATCGCCGCCCGTGCCCACCGCTTCTTGAACGCCGATAGGCTGGAGATGGCGGCGTTTCAGTTGACCGTGACACGCGGCCGGGGTCGCTAGGACAGCCCGACCATTCGGCGTGACGCTCCATGGTCCTCCGGGAGCCCCGTCCGGCACCCCGAGCTTGGATTCCATCTCCCGCCACCATCCTTCCGCCGCCATCGCGCGGATGCAGGTCTGGTCCGAGGCGAGAACATTTCAACACTAATCGTTAGTATCCTAATGTTCTTCGTATGGAACAAACCGAGCCCCATCCCCTTGTGTCTCCCCAGCATCGGGCCTTCGGCCTGACGCTTTGCCACCTTGCGCGGCGCTGGCGGCGGGAGGCGGACGCCGTGCTGAAGACCTATGGCCAGTCCGAGGCGACGGCCCTGCCCCTGGTGGTGCTGGCCCGCCTGGGGGATGGTATGCGGCAGGGCGAATTGGCCGATCACGTCGGGGTGGAGGGGCCGTCACTGGTGCGGCTGGTGGACATGCTGGAAAAGGACGGCCTGCTGGAACGGCGCAGCGATCCCCGCGACCGGCGGGTCAAGACCCTGCACCTGACGGTGGAGGGCCGCGCGCTGGCCGGCCGGTTGGACGATGTTCTGGATGGCATGCGTCAGCGCCTGCTGGCCGAGGTGACACGGGAACAGCTGGAAACGGCGCTGACGGTCTTCGCGGCGGTGGAGCGTGCCATGGGCTGCTCCCTGGGTGGAGCGGCCCCTGAGGCGGGGGGGGCGCCGTGACCCCCGTCCCGCCCCGGATTTCCTCCCTCTTCCGGGATGTCTGGAAGGGTGCGGGGGATTGGATGTTCGCCGCCAAGACGGCCGCCGCCGCCCTGGCCGCCCTCTACATCGGGTTCAGCCTGGACCTGCCGCGCCCCTATTGGGCGGCGGGTACGGTCTTCATCGTGTCGCAGCCGCTGGCCGGCGCCATGCGGTCCAAGGGCGTGTTCCGGGTGCTGGGCACGCTGATCGGCGCCGTGGCCACGGTGGCCATCATCCCCAACCTGGTGGACGCCCCACCCCTGCTGTGCGTGGCCCTGGCCTTGTGGACCATGGCCTGCCTGACACTGGCCCTGCTGGACCGCACGCCGCGCAGCTATATCTTCATGCTGGCCGCCTACAGCACCGGCCTGATCGGCTTTCCCACCGTCACCGACCCGGGGACCGTGTTCGACGTGGCGCTGGCCCGGGTGGAGGAGATCACCGTGGGCATCCTGTGCGCCACCGTGATCGGCAGCCTGGTTTTCCCCCGCGCCATCGGGCCAGTGGTCACCGGCCGGGTGGACGCCTTCCTGGCCGACGTCGCCCGCTGGGCGCGGGAGGTGATGTCGGGCGCGGAGGAAACCGCCATCATCCGGGCCGAGCGGCGCCGGCTGGCCGCCGACGCGGTCGAACTGCAGATGCTGGCCACCCACCTGGACTACGACACCAGCCCCCTGCACGGTATGAGCCAGGAGGTGCGGCAGCTGCGCCAGCGCCTGGTGATGCTGTTGCCCATCCTGTCGGGCCTGGGCGATCGCGTGCGCGCGCTGAAGGACGATGGCCGCGCCCTGCCCGCGGATCTGGAGGCCCTGCTGGCCGACCTGGGCGCCTGGGTGACGAACGTCGATGCCCAGGCGGAGACCACCGCCGGGTTGCGGGCCCGCATCGCCGCCCTGCGCGCCGCGCCCGGCGACTGGCGCGACGTGCTGACCCTGAACCTGCTGGCCCGGCTGAAGGATCTCATGGACGCCGTCCAGGACTGCCGCGACCTGCGCGCCTACATCCGCAGCGGCGGCCGGGTCCGCAAGGTACGCCGCCGCCGGGGCGGTCGCGCCGGGGCGGAGGTGGTGATGCATCGCGACCTGGGCATGGCCCTGTGGTCGGGCCTGGGCGCCGCCCTGGTCACCCTGCTGGGCGCCGCCTTCTGGATCGCCACCGAATGGCCGGAGGGCGCCACCGCCCTGCAGATGGCCGTCGTCGCCTGCTGCTTCTTCGCCTCGCAGGACAACCCGGTGCCCGCCATCGTCGATTTCGCGCTGTACAGTGGCGTGGCCGCCATCCTGGCCGGCCTCTACATGTTCCTGGTGATGCCGCACATCGACGGCTTCGTCATGCTGGCGGTGACCCTGGCGCCCCTGTTCCTGGTGATCGCCCGCGTCATCGCCAACCCGGCCCTGGCCGGGCGGGGCCTGGCGGTGGGGGCCACCATGCCCACCCTGGCCGGGCTGACCAACACCTTCAGCGCCGACTTCGCCTCCTACCTCAACGGCGCCATGGCCCTGGTTCTGGGGATGGGGTTCGCGGCCCTGGTCACGGCGCTGGTGCGCGCCGTCGGTGCCGAATGGGGGGCGCGGCGCATCCTGCGGGCCTGCTGGATCGACATCCGCACCCTGGCCGATCCACGGAACCCGCCGCCGGAGGGGGGGCTGCGCCCAGTCCTGGCCGGCCGCCTGCTGGACCGCATGGGCCTGCTGGTGCCCCGCATGGCGGCCCTGCCGCCTGGGTCGGAGGTGGCGGCCGTGGACGCCCTGGCCGACATCCGCACCGGCATGAACGTCATGGAACTGCGCGGCGTGCACCGTGCCCTGCCGCCCCCGGCCCAGGCGGCGGTGGACACCGCCCTGGCCGCCCTGACGGAGCATTACCGGGCCATCTGCCGCGCGGGTAGGCAGTTGCCGCCGGCGGCCGCCCTTCTGACCCGCCTCGATGACGCCATGGCCACGCTGATGCCGCTGCCCGACCGCCGGCCGCGCCAGGCCCTGCTGGCCCTGGCCGGCATACGCCGCGCCCTGTCCGACGGCGCGCCCGACCTGCCCTCTCCCCCCTCCAGCCCCGAAAGCCTGGCCGCATGATTGGCGAAATGGACATCCATGGCGTCTTCGTCTCCCCGCTGCTGGTGTGGGGTGTCGTCGCCTTTCTCATCTCCCTGGCCGTGCGCTGGGTGCTGCGCCTGGTCGGGGCCTACCGCCTGGTCTGGCACCGGCCGCTGTTCGATTTCGCCATCTACGTCATCGTGCTGGGCGGCGTCGCCGCCCTGTTCCCCACCGTGTTCCCCTGATCGCCCTGGACGTCGCCACCATGCGCAGCCTCATCACCACCCTGATCCGCCTGGCCGTCACCCTGGTCGTGGTCGCCATCGCCGCCCTGGTGAGCTGGCGTTTCTGGATTTACTACATGGAGGAACCGTGGACCCGCGACGGCCGGGTCCGCGCCGACATCGTGGGCGTCACTCCCGACGTCTCCGGCCTGGTGGAGGAGGTGCTGGTGCGTGACAACCAGACCGTCACCAAGGGACAGGTACTGTTCCGCATCGACCGCGCCCGCTTCGCCCTGGCCCTGCAACAGGCCGACGCCGCCGTCGCCGCCAAGAAGGCCAGCCTGGACGAGTCCATCCTGGAGCGGGACCGCTATCAGTCCCTGAGCGCGTCCGCCGTGTCGCGGGAAAAGCAGGAGCAGACGGTGGCCGCCGCCAAGGAGGCGGAGGCCGTGTACATGCAGGCCGTGGCCGACCGCGCCGTCGCCAAGCTGAACCTGGACCGGACGGAGGTGGTGGCGACCGTCAACGGCTTCATCACCAACTTCGACCTGCGCCCCGGCGACTACGTCACCGCCGGCAAGGCGGTCACCGCCCTGGTGGACAGCGACAGCCTGCACGTGCAGGGCTATTTCGAAGAGACCAAGCTGGGCCGCATCCATATCGGCGACAGGGTGACCGTGCGCCTGATGGGTGACCCGCGCGCCTTCACCGGCCATGTGGAAAGCGTGGCCGCCGCCATCGAGGACCGGGAACGGTCGGACGGCAGCAACCTGCTGGCCAACGTCAACCCCACCTTCAGCTGGGTGCGCCTGGCCCAGCGCATCCCCGTGCGCGTGGTGCTGGACAACCCGCCGGCCGACCTGCGCCTGATCCCCGGCCGCACCGCCACGGTGGCGGTGGTGGGTGCCGACGCCGTGCTGAAGGCGCCGTTGACCAAGCTGCCCCATCCGACCGACCCGCAAATGGGCGCCCCCCAGGCGGGCATACCGCAACAGCCGGCTGCCCCGTCGCCCAAGCCCCGCTGACGGGGCATGGCGTCGCACCCCCGACAGGCGGCGGGGGCGGCGCCGTTTAACCTCCTGGAAGCCCTGGGCCGATGGCCTGGGGCCGCGATGACGCGCGGGGGTAGGTCGGTATCATGGCGGTGGTCCCAGGGGCGGAAGGCATGCCCAGCGCGGAAGCCATCCGCGGCGCCATCGTCCGGTTGGAAGGGGTACTGGCATCGGGAGGCGGCTCTGTCGACGTCCGCTACAACCTGGGCGTCCTGCTGCAGGCCGACGGTCGCCGGGACGCGGCCATGGACCAATACCGCCAGGCCTTGGCGCTGGCCCCCTTCGATGCCCGGGTACACAACGCGCTGGGCATCGCCCATCACGACGCGGGCGACCTGGCCCAGGCCATGACCTGTTTTGAGGACGCCCTGGCCAGCGACCCGGACGACCCGCAGGCCCACAACAACCTGGGCCACCTGCTGCAGATCGAGAACCGGCTGGATGACGCGCTGGCCTATTTCGACTGGGCCCTGGCCCTGCGGCCGGATTATCCCGAGGCGCTGAACAACAGCGGCGTGGTCCTGCAGATGCAGGGCCGCCTGGACCAGGCCATCAGCCACTATCGCCGGGCGGTGACCCTGCGTCCCGACTACGCCGCCGCGCACAAGAACCTGGGCATGACCCTGCTGGCCGCCGGCCGATACGAGGAAGGCTGGGCGGAGTTCGAGTGGCGCTGGCGCGACGGGCAACTGGCCGGGGCCCTGCGCCCCTTCACCCAACCGCAATGGCGGGGCGAACCAGCAGCCGGCCGGGTGCTGCTGGTCCATGGGGAGCAAGGCTATGGCGACAGCCTGCAATTCTGCCGCTACGTCCCCCTGGTGGCGGCGCACGGCCTGCGCGTGGTGCTGGAGGTGCCGCTGCCCCTGGTGCGGCTGATGCGCCAGTTGCCGGGGGTGGAAGCCGTGGTGGCCCATGGCCAGGTCCTGCCGCCCTTCGACCTGCATTGCCCGATGATGAGCCTGCCTTTGGCGTTCGGCACCAGCCTGTCCACCATCCCGGCCTCGCCCCGCTACCTGGCGGCGGCGCCGGCGGAAGCGGAGACCTGGCGTCGGCGGCTGGCGGCGGAGGCACCGGGCGACAACCGGCCCAAGGTGGGCGTGGCCTGGGCGGGGGCCGCCCGCGCCGACACGCCCGATGTCGCCGTGGCCGACCGCCGCCGCTCCATGGGCCTGGCGGCCATGACGCCCCTGCTGGACGAGCACAGCGTTCGCTTCGTCAGCCTGCAGAAGGACGCGGCGGAGACGGAGGTGCCGGGCCGCCTGGGCGGCCTGATCGACACGGTGGTGGACTTCGCCGACACCGCCGGCCTGATCAGCAACCTGGATCTGGTGATCAGCGTCGACACTGCGGTCGCCCACCTGGCGGCGGCGATGGGCGTCAGTGTCTGGCTGCTGAACCGCTTCGACAGTTGTTGGCGCTGGCTACGCGGCCGGGATGACAGCCCCTGGTACCCCACCGTGCGCCAGTTCCGCCAACCCCGCCTGGGTGACTGGGGCACCGTCGTTCAATCGGTGCGCGCCACGCTCGTCGACACCTTCACATCCGGATCCCGTTCATGACCGCCCGCCCCGCTTCCCCCCAGACACCGGCACAAAAGGCCTTCACCGCCGCCTTGGCGCAGCACCGGGCCGGCCGGCTGGAGGCGGCGGGTGTCCTGTACCGCAAGGCCCTGTCGCTGGCGCCCCGGCATCCTGACAGCCTGCATCTGCTGGGCGTCGTCGCCTTCCAGCAGAAGCGGATGGCCGAGGCCCTGGACCTGATCGGCCAGGCGCTGGACCTGAAACCGGCCTTTCCCGAGGCGCTGAACAACCTGGGCACGGTGCGGGAGGCGCAAGGCGACATCGCCGCCGCCGCCGACTGCTTCGCCCGGGCGGTGGCGCTGAAGCCCGACTTCGCGGAAGCCTTGAACAACCTGGGCAACGCCCTGAAAACGCAAGGCATGCTGGAACCGGCGCTGGTGGCCCTGAACCGGGCGCTGGACCTGCGGCCGGCCTATGCCGAGGCCCACAACAACCGGGGCGTCGTCCACCGCCTGCAGCAACGTTGGCCGGAGGCGGAACAGGGCTTCCGACAGGCGCTGGCGGCCAAGCCGGGATACGTCAACGCCCTGTACAACCTGGGCCTGGTGCTGCGCCTGACCGGCCGGCTGGAGGAGGCCCTGCCCTGGCTGGAGCAAGCGGTGGACCGCGCGCCCGACCATGCCGAGGCCTGCTTCAACCTGGGCCTCGTCTTCCAGGACCTGGACCGGCACGACGACGCCCTGCCCCATCTGCGCCGGGCGGCCAGCCTGCGCCCCGACGATCCCGTGCCGCACGGCAGCCTGGGCACGACGCTGCAGGCCCTGGGCCAAACGCCGGAGGCGCTGCTGTCCTATCAGCGGGCCCTGGCGCTGAATCCGGATTTTCCGGACGCCCACAACAACATGGGCATCATCCTGCATGTCCATGGGCGGTATGCCGAGGCGGAGTCCTGCTTCTCCCGCGCCATCGCGCTGCTGCCCGATAATCCCAAGACCCACAACAACTTGGGGCTGGCTCTTCTGGCGCAGGGCAAAGGGGGCGAGGCCGTCCAGGCCTTCGAACGGGCCATCGACGCCCAGCCGGACTATGCCGAGCCCTACAACAACCTGGGCATGGCGCAGCATGCCGAGGGCGAGATGGATCTGGCCCAGGCCAACATCCAGGCGGCGCTGGCGTTGATTCCGGATTATCCTGAGGCCCACAACAACTTGGGTGCCATCTTTCAGGCGAAGGGTGAGCTGGATCAGGCGATCGCCAGCTTCCGTCGCGCCATCGCCCTGAAGCCGGACTACGGCGCCAGCCATAACAACCTGGGCATGTCGCTGCTGGCCGCGGGCCAGTATGCCGAAGGCTGGCGGGAGTATGAGTGGCGCTGGCGCACCCGCCAGATGAGCCCCTACGCCCGCCAGTTCCCCCAGCCGCAATGGCGGGGCCAGGAGGCGGCCGGCAAGTCCATTCTGATCCATGCCGAGCAGGGCCTGGGCGACACCCTGCAATTCAGCCGCTACCTGCCCCTGTTGGCGGCACGCGGATTGAAAATCACCCTGGCCGTCCAGCCGCAGGTGGCCCGCCTGCTGCGCCCCCTGCCGGGCGTGGTCCATATCGTGACGGAGGGGGAGCCCCTGCCCGCCTTCGACCTGCAATGCCCGATGATGAGCCTGCCGCTGGCCTTCGGCACCACGGTGGATACCATCCCGGCCCGGGTACCCTACCTTCAGGCAGACCCGGTGGACGTGGCGCTGTGGCGCGACCGGTTGGACCCGGCGGATGGAGCCTTGCGTGTCGGGCTGGTGTGGGCCGGCAATCCCCGGCGCGACCGCCCGGAACTGGCCGCCGTGGACCGCCGCCGCTCCGTGGCGCCGCAGCGGCTGGCCCCCCTGGGCGACCTCAGTGGCGTGCGTTACTACAGCCTGCAGAAGGACGGCGTGCCACCCGAAGGCTTCCCCATGATCGACCTGATGGGCCAGGTGGAGGACTTCGGCGACACCGCCGCCCTGGTCGCCAACCTGGACCTGGTGATCAGCGTCGACACCTCCGTCGTCCACCTGGCGGGCGCCCTGGGCAAGCCGGTGTGGGTGATGAACCGCCACGACAGCTGCTGGCGGTGGTTCCGGGGCCGGACCGACAGCCCCTGGTACCCAACGCTCCGCCTGTTCAATCAACCGGCGCCGGGGGATTGGGATGGCGTGGTGATGGCGGTGCGGGAGGCGCTGGTGGAGTTTCGTCGTACAGCAGCCGGGTAGCCGCGATAAGCCCCGCGACCAGCAACGCGTTCAACCACACCAGTCCAGGGGCATGGAAGACCACGGCTGCGGCCAACACCGTCAGATGGATGGGGAAGAATCCGATATAGAGCACCCAGCCTTTTCGGCCCGAGGGGCTGCCCCTCAGCCCCTTGACCGTGACAGCGCCCCGCTGAGGGCCAAACCAGCCCTTGCGCCATTCCCCGCCCATGAAAAAGCCCCCGCCAAACCCCTCATCGCAGGATCGGGCCAGCGGCTTGATCGGGCAAGGGCCTTTACGCGAACTCAGCCAGCTCCCCTTCCAACCCGCGGCTGCGGCAGGCGGCGGTCAGGGTGTTCAGCAACAGCACGGCGATGGTCATGGGGCCGACACCACCGGGCACCGGGGTGATGGCGCCGGCGATGGCGGCCGCTTCCTCATAGGCGACGTCGCCCACCAGGCGGGTCTTGCCGGCGGCGGCGGCTTCCGGGTCACGGGCCGGCACGCGGTTGATGCCCACGTCGATGACCACGGCGCCGGGCTTCACCCAGTCGCCCTTCACCATCTCCGGCCGGCCGACGGCGGCCACCAGGATGTCGGCGGTGCGGCACAGGGCGGGCAGGTCGGCCGTGCGGCTGTGGGCGATGGTGACGGTGCAGTCGGCCTGCAGCAGCAGCTGGGCCATCGGCTTGCCCACGATGTTGGACCGGCCGACGACCACGGCATGGCGGCCCTTCAGGCTGCCCAGGTGATCCTTCAGCAGCATCAGGCAGCCCAGCGGCGTGCAGGGCACCAATCCTGGCAGGCCCACGGCCAGGCGGCCGACGTTCACCACGTGGAAGCCGTCCACGTCCTTGTCCGGATCGATGGCGGCCAGCACGGCGGCGCTGTCGATGTGCGCCGGCAGGGGCAACTGCACCAGGATGCCATGGATGGCCGGATCGGCGTTCAGGCTGTGCACCAGGGCCAGCAGGTCGGCCTGGGTGGTCGACGCCTCCAGCCGGTGGGTGACGGAGTGCATGCCGGCGGCGTGGGTCTGTTCGCCCTTGTTGCGGACATAGACCTGGCTGGCCGGGTCCTCGCCCACCAGCACCACGGCCAGGCCCGGCTTCAGGCCATGGCGACTGGTGAGGTCGGCGACCTTGGCGCCGATGCGTTCCCGCAAACCCGCCGCGAACGCCTTGCCGTCGATGATGTGCGCCATGACCTGTCCTCCGCACCCGTGTTCAAAGGTGGCCGGACATTAACGGCAGCGCACCGCCGCGCCAATCCCCCCGGGGTGTTCCCCACCCGAACCCTGCCATGCGGCGCCCGCGCGGACAGGGGTCAGGTGCCCGCCTGGTATTTTTATATTTGACGTATAAATTCATATTTGATGTGCTGCACATCGCCGCCGGCCCGCGCGCCGGCCATAAAAATTCCCTGGGAGGGGACATGTCGGACGGCCATCCGCACCACCAAGCGCCACAGCGCAAATGGGTGATCCCCATCGCGCTGATCGTCAGCCTGTTCTTCCTCTGGGGCGTGGCCAACAACCTGAACGATGTGCTGATCGCCCAGTTCCGCAAGGCCTTCGACCTGAAGGACTGGCAGTCGGGGCTGGTGCAGTCCGCCTTCTACCTGGGCTATTTCTTCTGCGCCATGCCCGCGGCCCTGTTCGCCCGGCGCTACGGCTACAAGGCCGCCATCGTGCTGGGCCTGGCGCTGTACGGCGTTGGCGCCCTGCTGTTCTATCCGGCGGCCGAGTTGCGGGCCTACAGCGCCTTCCTGGGCGCGCTGTTCGTCATCGCCAGCGGCCTGGCCTTCCTGGAAACCTCCGCCAACCCCATCATGACCGTGCTGGGCGATCCCAGCGGGGCGGAGCGGCGGCTGAACCTGGCCCAGGCCTTCAACCCCCTGGGCGCCATCACCGGCGTGCTGGTGGGGCGAGAGTTCATTCTGTCCGGCGTGGAATACACGCCCGACCAATTGGCCGCCCTGGATGCCACGGCTTTGGCCCGATTCCGCGATACGGAGGCCATGGCGGCCCAGTCCTCCTACCTGGTCCTGGGCGTGCTGGTCCTGCTGTGGGCGCTGCTGGTGTTCGCCGTGCGCTTTCCCACCCTGAGCGATGGGGTGGAGGAGGATGCGGGCGACACCGCCGCCAACAGCGGCGGCTTCCGCCGCCTTCTGCGCCACCGGCATTTCCTGTACGGCGTGGTGGCGCAGTTCTTCTATGTCGGTGCCCAGGTCGGGGTGTGGAGCTTCCTGATCCGCTACTCCCAGCACGCCGTGCCCGGCACCGGGGAAAAGACCGCCGCGGCCTACCTCACCCTGTCGCTGGCGGCATTCATGGCCGGGCGGTTCGCCGGCACGGCCCTCATGGGCCGCGTCCCGGCGGAACGACTGATGGGGCTGTTCGCCGGCATCAACGTGGTGCTCTGCCTGGTGGGGGCTTTTGGCGGGGGCTGGCTGGGCCTGGGCGCCATGATCGCCACCAGCTTCTTCATGTCCATCATGTTCCCCACCATCTTCGCCCTGTCCCTGCGCGGCCTGGGGCCCCTGACCAAGCTGGGGTCGTCCTGGCTGGTCATGGCCATCATCGGCGGGGCGGCGGTGCCCGTCGTCATGGGGCGTGTGTCGGACATGGCGGGCATCGCCGTGGCCATGGTGGTGCCCGCCGTCTGCTTCGCCGTGGTTGGCGCCTTCAGCCTGGCCGGCCGTTCAGCCCCAGCGGGGGAGCGGGAAGCGCGCCTGAAGGCCGTCGCGACGCACTGAGGGCGGACCATCGATGATCGATGCCCACCAGCACGTCTGGCGACTGGGCCGGCACGGCCACAGCTGGCCCACGCCGGATCTGACGCCCATCCACCGCGACCATGAGATGACGGAACTGGCGGCCCTGGCCGGCCCGCTGGGCATCACCGGCAGCGTACTGGTGCAGTCCCAGCCCTGTGACGCCGATACCGACTTCCTGCTGGATGAGGCGGCGCGCCATCCCTTCGTCCGGGGTGTCGTCGGCTGGGCCGATCTGAAGGCACCGGAGGCACCGGGGCGCATCGCCGCCTTGGCCACCAAGCCCAAGATGCGGGGCCTTCGCCCCATGCTGCAGTCCCTGCCCGTGGACTGGATCACCGACCCGGCCGTCGATCCGGCCATCCGCGCCATGGTCGTCCATGGCTTGACCTTCGACGCCCTGGTCCTGCCGCCGCATCTGCCGGCGCTGCTGGGCTTCGCGCGGCGGCACCCCGACCTGCCCCTGGTCATCGACCACAGCGCCAAGCCCCTGATCGCGCGGGGGGAGATCGACGCCTGGGCGGCGGGAATGCGCGACCTGGCCGCCCTGCCCCAGGTCCATGCCAAGCTGTCCGGCCTGCTGACCGAGGCGGGCGACCGCGCGACGGCCGACGCGCTGAAGCCCTACGTCGACTTGCTGCTGGACGCCTTCGGCCCCGATCGCCTGATGTGGGGCAGTGACTGGCCGGTATTGAACCTGGCGGGTGATTACGCGGCCTGGCTGGGGATGGCCCAAGACCTGGTGCCGGCCGAGGCTCATGCCGCCATCTTCGGCGGCACGGCGCGGCGGTTCTACCGGCTCCAAGCGGCGTCGCATCGGCCCGATGCGTGACTTTTCCTCACAATACCCGGGAATTGTTGGCGGATTGTCCAGCTCAGATCACGAAGATAGGGTTGTTCCGGGCCCGGGGAATGGGTGATCGGCATAGGCGACCTGGGCTGGAGGGCACGAAGATGGCAAGCGAAACAGAGGTGCGGACCGGGCAGTGCCATTGTGGCGCCGTGCGTTTCGAGGTGACCCTCAGTGACGGCTTCAACTCCATCCGCCGTTGCACCTGCTCTTACTGCCGCATGCGGGGCGCCGTCGTCGTCATGGCGAAACTGGGCGGGATAAAGTTCCTGCGGGGAGAGGAGGCGCTGACCAGCTATCGCTTCCACACCGGATCGGCGCAGCACTTCTTCTGTTCCCACTGCGGTATCTACACCCATCACCAGCGACGGTCCGACCAGAGCCTCCACGCCGTGAACGTGGCCTGCCTGGACGGCGTGAGTCCTTTCGATTTCCATGAGGTGCCGGTGATGGATGGCATCAACCACACGAACGACACTGGCAGGCCAACGCGCCGGGCGGGCACCCTTCGCTTCATTCCCGCCGATTGACGATGGCACCGGTTCGACAACGCGGCCCGGCTGGCCATGGCACATCGGTTCCGTAGCCGGACTGGGCGCGCGGCTTAGTCCACAGGGCCGTGGTGCGCCTCCCAGTTTGCGACAAACTGGGCAGCGGTCCCCTTCCCTTGCGGCGTGTTGTAGTATTGCTTCCAATACGCGGCTATTTCAGGAATGTCACCCGCGCTCGGGATGGGCGTCTTGCCGACAATCTTGCCCATGCGGTGATAGTGCACCCGGCACATGGCGGCGGCATACTGGTCATTATCCTGTAGTTCCGAGGAGGACGGCACCTTGCCGTTCAGGAACTGACGGGTGGCATCCGCCAACCCTTCACGATGCTTCAGGAAATTGGCCCAGATATCATTATGCGTATTGGGCTCCATCTGGAATAGGCCCCGCGCCGGGCCGCCGCCCAATTGGACGCGATAGTGCAAGCCGCTTTCCTGGATGGCCGTGCCCAACAGAAGCTCCGTGGGCGCCTGCAGGTCCGCGTCCAGCCCCAACCGCTTCAGTACCACGGTGATGACCTCGTCCACAAACTGCTTGGGCTGGTTGGTATAGTCCGATGCCATCAACATGCCTCCTTGTGCCTGAGGTTGCCCCACGGCGGCCAGAGAGTCGGATACCCACATATTTTTGGAAGAATATCAACCATAAGGCGCATCGCGAAGCGCAAAACATGCATGGTTCCCGACCTTGCGCAGTGGCTAAAGCAGGTCTTCCACCAGCCGGGCGGCCCATTCGCCCAGGCGCTCATCCAGGCCGCGGTGGGCCCACATCTCCAGCGTGATGGCCTTGGCGTGGGTGAGGTCGTTCTGAAACATGGCCTCCATCTCCTGGCCGAAGCCCCGGCCCAGCACGACGGCGTTGATCTCGTTGTTGAGGGCCACGCTGCGCCAGTCCAGGTTGGACGAGCCGACGGTGGACCAATCGCCGTCGATCACTGCCGTCTTGGCGTGCAGGATGGCGTCCGCGTATTCATGGATGTGGACGCCATCCTCCAGCAGGTCCTCGTAATAGGCGCGGCCGGCCATGACCGACAGGGGGCTGTCGCTGGGGCCGGGGACCAGCACGGTCACGTCCACGCCCCGCCGGGCCGCCTGGCGCAGCGCCCGGGCCAGCTCCGGTGTCGGCACGAAATAGCCGGTGGTCAGGTGGATGGAGGTGCGGGCCAGCGCCACGGCCACCATCAGGCTGCGGTAGATCAGCGGTTCGCCCTGGGTGGGCGCGCCGCTTAATGCCTGGACGGCGATGTCGCCGGGGCGGACCGGCGGCGTGGATGGCGGAGGGCCCAGGGCCGGGATGGCGTCTTCCCCCTGCTCGTGGCGCTGCTGTTCCCAGGTTTCGGCGTACAGACGCTCGAAGTCCGCCACCACGGGGCCGGCGATACGCACATCGGTGTCGCGCCAGGGGCGTTGCTCCGGATCGCGGTTCTCCGCCCCCGGCCCCTGATGGTGGCGGCGGTCGTAGACCTCGCTGATGTTCACGCCGCCGACGATGGCCACCGCGTTGTCCACGATCAGCAGCTTGCGGTGGTCGCGGTGGTTGATGTCCAGGGTCAGCAGCGCCGCCGGATCCACCGGGTTGAAGACCAGCAGGTTCACCCCGCCCTGGCGCAGACGGTCGATGACGGAGGCCGGCGTGTCCTGTGAGCCCCAGGCGTCGTAAATCAGGTTGACCTCCACCCCCGCCGCCCGCTTGGCCACCAGCCGCTCCGCGAAGCGGGAGCCCTCGACCCCGTCGAACTCATAGCTCTCCATGTCGATGCGGCTGCGGGCGCCGTCGATGGCCGCATCCATGGCGGCGTAGGTGGCGGTGCCGCTGCGCAGCAAGGTGACGCTGTTGCCCCCCACGAAGGGCGTGCCGGCGATCATCCGCCCCTGGCGCTTCAGCAGGTCCATCCGGCCGGCGGCATCGGCGCCGGCCAGGGCGCGGGCGATGTCCGGATCGGCCGAGGGCAAGGTGGCGCAGCCCGTCACGCCCCCCGCGAGAACGAGGGCGGTCAGGGCGATGATGACGAAGCTTAGGCGGGGCCGCATGGGCCGGATCGTGCCATCGCCGCCCCCGGCCGGCCATTGCGACCAGCGGCGGGATGGGGCCGAAATCCGGCTTAGGCAGGCATAGGCCCCAGCTTAAGCCGTCCAGCCGCCGTCGATGACGTGGATGGCGCCGGTGGTGAAGGATGAGGCGTCGCTGGCCAGGTACAGCGCCAGCTCCGCGATCTCCTCGGCCCGGCCCAGGCGGCCCATGGGTTGGCGCGCGACGAAGGCGGCCTGGGCGGCGGCATAGTCGCCGGTGGCGGCCAGGCGCTCATCCAGCGAGGGGGTCTGCACCGTGCCGGGGCAGATGGCGTTGCAGCGCACGCCCCGGCCCACGAAGTCGGCGGCCACCGCCTTGGTCAGGCCGATGACGGCGGCCTTGGTGGCGCCATAGGCGAAACGGTTGGGCACGCCCTTGATGGAGCTGGCGACGGACGACATGTTGACGATGCTGCCCCTGCCCGCGTCCAGCATGCCGGGCAGGAAGGCGCGAATGGTGCGATACATCGCCGTGACGTTCAGGTCCCAGGAAAAGCCCCAGGCGGCCGCGTCACACTCCAGTATGGTGCCGGCGTGGACAAAACCGGCGCAGTTGAACAGCACGTCTATGTTGCCGATCTCAGCCGCCAGGGCGGCCACGTCCGCATCGCTGCGCACATCCAGTCGCCGGTGGGCGCACCCGGCCACCTCCGCCAGCTTGTCGGCGTTGATGTCGGTGGCGTAGACGGTCGCCCCTTCCCGCGCGAACAGCTCCGCCGCCGCCCGGCCGATGCCCTGCGCCGCCGCCGTCACCAGCGCGGTCTTACCCTGTAAACGTCCCATGGTGGTTTCCTTGTTCCTCTAGCGCCGGCGGGGCATCCGCCCCTCGGCTATCCTCGCGTTCCAGTCCGCTACGCTCACCGGAAAGCTCCGGCGGCCGCAGTCGCTGCCTCGTTTGACAGGCCTTGCCTCAGGCGGCCCGCGTGGGCAGGCAGGCGGGTCCCACCGGCTCGAACGACTTGTAGGTCAGGATGAATTCCTGGTGGCCCAGCGCTTCGGACACGGTGCGGTCGCCCGCCGCCGCCGCCTCGACCAGGCCCAGGATCTCCGCCCCCACCTCATCCAGGGTGGCCCGGCCTTCCAGGATGCGGCCGGCGTTCACGTCCATGTCCGCCGACAGCCGGGTGTAGGTCTCCGGGTTGGCGCAAACCTTGATGACGGGGGAGATGGCGGATCCGACGACGGAGCCGCGCCCGGTGGTGAACAGGATGACGTGGCTGCCCGACGCGATCAGTTCCACGATTTCCGCGTTGTCGGAAATGTTGGGGAAGCCGAAGCGCGGTTCCCCATCCGGCACCACGTCCATGAGGTAGAGGCCGCCCGACGGCGGGATGTCGCCCGGCTTGATCAGGCCGCTGATGGGCGAGGAGCCGGATTTGGAGTAGGCGCCCATGGACTTTTCTTCCTGGGTGGTCAGGCCGCCCTCCGCATTGCCGGGGGCGAAGCTGCCGAAGCCCATGATGGTGTAGTAGCGCTCCGCCTTTTGCACGCAGGCCTCGATCTCGGCGCCCAGTTCCGGCGTCACGGCCCGATCGGACATGATGCGCTCACAGCCCACCAGTTCGCCCGTCTCCTCGAAGATGCAGGTGGCGCCGGCCTCGACCAGCCAGTCGAAGCAGCGGCCCACGGCCGGGTTGGCGGTGATGCCGCTGGTGCCGTCCGATCCGCCGCAGATGGTGCCCACCACCAGTTCATGCCGCGCCATGGGCACCACCGGCGTCTGGTCGGCGATGGCCTTCAGGCGGGCCACGGCGGCCCGCCCGGCCTCGATGGTGGCCTTGGTGCCGCCAGCCTGCTGGATGACCAGGGTCTCCACCGGCCGGCCGCTGTCCGCCACCGCCTGGCGCAGGGCCTCGCGGTTGAAGCTTTCGCAGCCCAGGGACACCAGCAGCACGCCGCCCACATTGGGATGGGTGCACAGCTTGGTCATGATCTGGAAGGCGTAACTGTTGGGGTAGCAGCCCGGGAAGCCGATCAGGTGCACGTCCATGTCGTCGCTGAGATTGACGATGCGGCGGGCCACATGGTGGGCGCATTCCACCAGATAGGCCACGACGATGACGTTACGGATGCCCTTGCGGCCATCGCTTCTCAGAAATCCACGCATCTCAGCCATATCAGTGGCCCCCTTCGCTGCCGCCGACCACCTGTCGTGTATGGCTGGCGATGTAATCGCTTTTCATGTTGTGCATGTGGACATGGCCGCCCACGGCCACGGCGGCGGTCATGGAGCCGATGGGCGCGCCGTATTTCAGCACCTTGTCCCCGGCGGCCAGGGCGCGGCGCGCCAGCTTGTGTCCCACGGTCACGTCCTGAGCGGCGGTGATCGGGATGCCGTCGATGTCCAGGGCGTCGCCGGCGCGGATGGCGGCGCGGACGACCAGCACGTTGTCATCCGGATGCAGCAGGATGAGGGGGGAGATGGGCGTGCTCATGGGGCTTTCGTCGTGTTGCTGGGGGTGGGGGCGGCCGGATGCAGCAGGCCCTCGGCGCGCAGCTCCTGCCACAATCCGGCCGGGATGGCGGTATCCATCAGCGCCGTGGTCTGGGCCACCTGGGCGGCATCGGCCATGCCGGGAATGACACTGGCCACCACCGGGTGCGCCAGGGGGAATTGCAGCGCAGCGGCGGCCAAGGGCACGCCGAACCGGTCGCAAACGGCCTCAAGCCGGCGCACGCGGTCAACGATGGCGGCGGGTGCGGGCTCATAATTGTAGTACAGCGGGGCGTTCCCCCGCGTGCCGTTCACCAGGATGCCGGAGTTGTAGGGGCCGCCAACCACCACCCTCACGCCTTTGGCGGCGCAGGCGGGAAAGAAGGTATCCAGCGCCGTCTGCTCCAGCAGGGTATAGCGGCCGGCCAGCAGCACGACGTCGAAGTCGGCATGGCCCATCGCCTCCAGGCACACCTGCCACTCATTCACACCCAGGCCGATGGCGCCCACCGCCCCCTGGTCGCGAAGTTCCCGCATGGCGCGATAACCACCGTCCAGGAACTGGCGAAGATGGTGGCCATGCGCCGCGCCGTGGGTGGCGACGCCCAGGTCGTGGGCCAGCAGCAGGTCGATACGCCCCCGTCCCAGCCGGCAGCGGCTTTCGGTATAGGACCGCATGACGCCGTCATGGCTGTAGTCGAACACCGGTTCGAAGGGGGCGGCGGCGGCGAAACCGTGGCGCACGCCCTGCCCATCTTCCGCCACGGGCACCAGCACCCGTCCCACCTTGGTCGACAGCAGCAGCTCTCCGTTCGGGTCCAGTTCCGCCAGCGCGGCCCCCAGACGGCTTTCGCTGAGGCCGAAGCCATAGTGCGGTGCCGTGTCCAGATAGCGGATGCCGGCATCCACGGCGGCGGCCACGGCCGCCCGCGCGGCATCCTCCGCCACCGGTTGGTATAGATTGCCGATGGCCGCCGCCCCAAAGCCCAGCGGGGGCAAGGGCGGACGGGTGGGGATGAAGGATGAGGAGGCGGCCGGCACTGTATCCATTACTCCCGGGGCGGGCGATTTTCATTCATATGCGAAATCGACTTCCGCATATAAAATCGCGGTGCGCGTCCGGGAAGTCAAGCGCCGCACGCCATCCTTGTACGCCGTTCTTGCCCCAGGGGGCGTGCAGATGGCATAGCCGGAAGAGCCCCCGCCCTGGCCGGATAATCCCATGACCGCCGCACCCGATGACACCGTGCCTGATATCGACGACGCCGGCGACCTGACAGGCGACGCGGAGGCTGTGCGCAAATACCGGGCGCCGGCGCTGGAAAAGGGTCTCGACATCCTGGAACTGATGGCCAGCCACGGCGCCCCCATGACGCCGTCGCAAATCTCGGCCCGCCTGAAGCGCTCGGTCAGCGAGCTGTTCCGCATGATCCAGGTACTGGAGTTCCGCGGCTACATCGCGCCGGCCGCCGCCGCGGATGGCTATGAACTGACCAACAAGCTGTTCACCCTGGGCATGGCGCGAGCGCCGGTGCGCACGCTGCTGGAGGCGGCCCTGCCCCTGATGCGCGACCTGACGCAGGCCATCGGCCAGTCCTGCCACCTGGCGGTCGCGTCGGATGACCAGATGGTGGTGGTGGCCCGCATCGAGAATCCGGGACACCTGGGCTTCTCCGTCCGGCCGGGCTATCACCGCAGCCTGGTGGAGGCCCCGTCCGGCGTGGTGCTGTACGCGTTCCAGCCGCCGCACATCCAGACCCTCTGGCGCGCCATGCTGGACCGCGCGGTGGGGCCCCAGCGCACGGCGGCTTTCGCGGTCCGCGCGGACGGGGTGCGCGAACGGGGCTTCGAACAGGCGGCCAGCGACTATGCCATGGGCGTGACGGATTTATCCGCGCCGGTGATCGGCGGCAGCGGGGCGGCGGTGGCCGCCCTGACCGTGCCCTTCATCCAGCACACGCCCCTGGTGCGGCCGCTGACGGACACCATCGCCCTGTTGCAGGCCACCGCCCGCCAGATCGCGCAGGATCTAACGGAGCGGGTCTGAGCATGCCGCCCGGATGCCCGGCATGCGCGCATCCGGGGCTGTGACAGGGCGCCGTTTATGCTAGACCCGGGCAACTTCATTCCAAATAACGCCCGCATGCCTTGAGGAATCGTTCGCCGTGACGTCGCAGAAGCCCTCCGCCCCGAACAGCCCCTACGTCCTGGTCCTGACCTGTCCCGACGTGAAGGGCGTGGTGGCCGCCGTCTCCAGCTATCTGGCCGATAACGACGCATCGATCACCGAATCCAGCCATTTCAACGATGCGCTGACCGACACCTTCTTCATGCGCACGGCCTTCCGGCCAGACGGGGCGGGCTTCCCCGACCTGGACAGCCTGCGCCAGGGCTTTCAGCTGATCGCCCGCCGCTTCCGCATGGACTGGCAACTGGTGGACATGACGGTGAAGCCCAAGGTGGTGATCGCGGTGTCCAAGTTCGGCCATTGCCTCTACGACCTGTTGCACCGCGCCCGCAGCGGTTCCCTGCCCATCGACATCCCGGCCGTCATCTCCAACCACGACGACATGCGGTCCTTCGTGGAATGGAGCGGCATTCCCTACCATTATTTCCCTATGAAAGGGGACAAGGCCGCCCAGGAGGCGGCGTTCATGGATGTGGTGAGCCAGTCCGGCGCCGACCTGGTGGTGCTGGCGCGCTACATGCAGATCCTGTCGGCCGACCTGTGCGGTCAGCTCTCCGGCCGTTGCATCAACATCCATCACAGCTTCCTGCCCAGCTTCAAAGGGGCCAAGCCCTATCACCAGGCGCACGCCCGCGGGGTGAAGCTGATCGGCGCCACCGCGCACTACGTGACCACCGACCTGGACGAAGGCCCCATCATCGAACAGGGCATCGAGCGGGTCGACCACACCCACACGCCGGAAGATTTGGTGGACATCGGCCGCGACATCGAATGCGCCGTCCTGGCCCGCGCCGTGCGCTGGCATATCGAACGCCGCATCCTGGTGGCCGGCCAGAAGACCATCGTCTTCAGCTGAGGCCAGCGGCATCCGGACATAAGGAAGGGCGGGACAGCCCACTGGCCATCCCGCCCCTCGTCATTTCAAGTAGGCGTCATCAGCGGGGCGACACGCTGGCGCTGGCGGACGTGCCAGCGGAGCCGTTGACCTTGGCCGAGGTGCCGCCCACGGACACGCTGTCCTGGGTCTGAACCTTGGTGCGGTCACTGACGGAGACGCCGTCCCCGCCCACCATGGCGTTGCCGCCGGTGCCGGTCGAGGCGTCGGTGTTACCCTTCAGCACCGTCGGGCCACGGGTGGCGGCCGACGCGCCGGCGCTGCCGGTGGTCTGGGTGGTACCGGCGGCCGTCCCCTCGGTCACGCCCATGGCGCCGGCCACGGTGCCGTTCTGTGCCTCCTGCGTGGTGGCGGCGGCGCTGGCGGCGGTGTTGCCGGCCGCGCTGGCGTTGGCCCTGGCGGCATCGGTCGCGGCGCTGGTCGTGTTCTGCGTCGTCACGGCCGCGGCATCGCCCGCGCGACCTGCCGTCGCGGCGGCACCGGTGGCGGCTTGGCTGTTAACGCCCGCCGTCACGCCCTGGCGGGTGGCGATGGCGCCGCTGCCAATAGTGCCACCCGTGGTGGTGTTCAGCGTACTGTTCAGGCTACCGGTCACGGCACCAGCACCGTGGCCACCGATCAACTGGGCATTGGCGGTGCCGGCCAGCAGGGCGGCCAGGGCAACGCCACTGAGGAGAAGACGGGAATTCATGGGTCATTCCTCCGTATCGCTGAAGACGGACGCCCTTTGGTACCAGCGCCCGCCTTGCTGTGCTTGCAAAGGTTACCCGGAAACGTGGCCGCAATTTGGCAAAGGAATGGATTCAATTTGCCTGAGGGTGCTTCCGTAACGATGTCTTAATTAAAAATATTCGCTCTCTTTCATTTGCTCTGATATTGGAAGCAACCCGCATCGTTTCACGAAGAAAGGGCGGGGCGCCCTGGGGACGTCCCGCCCGGTCTTCCCAACCAATAACGACGCGCGTCAGCGCGGGGTATTGGTGGTGGTGGTCGTCGTCGTGGAGTTGCCGTACCCGTCCGTCTGGGTCGACTGGCGTTCCACGGTGCTGCCATCCGGCGTCTCGACCTTGCTGCTGCTGCGGGTCGTCTTGGTGCCGTCCGGGTAGGTCGTGGTGGTGGTCCGCGACTTGGTGGTGCGGTCCTCATCCGAACCGGTCACGGAGCTGTAGGAAGTCTCCGTCGACTGGACACTGCCGGGCGCCATCATGTCGGGCGCCGGCGGCTGCACCGTGGTGGTTTCGGTCGTGGTGGTCCGGGACTGGGCCACGGGCACGGCATTCGTCGTGACGGTGCGGGTGGTCGTGGTCTCGGACTGGGCGCAGGCGGCGCCAGCCAACAGACTGGCCAAGGCGACGCCACTCAGAAGAAGACGGGTATTCATGGTTATTCCTCCGCATTTGCGTACGGCGGGCAGCACGTGAAACACGGTGCCCGCCTGCTACACAGCAGAGTTCATCCTGAGAATATGGCTGCAATTTGGCAGGAAATCGGACTAAATTTGCTTAACACTTTGGCGGAATATGGGATATTTTAAAATATATAGGAACTTTATAAGCGACATATACTTCTATCATCGGCCGATAGTCAGGCTGATCATTCAGCCGTCAGCGATAGACGGCGGTCAGCCATTCGGCGACCAGGGCGGGCCTGTCCTGGCCCTCGATCTCGACCGTGACGGTACTGGTCAGCACCAGGCCACCGCCCTTTTCCTCGACCTTGTCCAGGACCTGACGGGAACGGATGCGGGAGCCGGCCGGCACCGGCGCCAGGAAGCGGATCTTGTTGAAGCCGTAGTTCACCGACTTGGCCGCGTCGCGGATCTCCAGCAATCCGTAGCTCATCGCCGCCAGCAACGACAGGGTGAGGAAGCCGTGGGCGATGGTGCCGCCCAGTTCCCACGTGGCGCGCGGCACGTCGACATGGATCCACTGATGATCGGCCGTGGCGTCGGCGAAGGCGTTGATGCGCCCCTGATCCACCACCATCCAGTCGGAATATCCCAGGTCCCGGCCAGCCAGGGCCGGCAGGTCGGCCATGTCGACAGTCAGCATCCACGCGTCCTCCCCCATTTCACGGCCCTTGCACGGCCTGTCCGCCCAGGATGCCAAAATCGCGGGGCTAGGGCACGGACTATGCAGATCGTGGGGCGCATGAATGGTGGTGACCTGAGCCACGGCGGCGCTGGGTACCATGCTGCCCACCGTCATCGTCGGCGTGGCCGCCACCGCCCTGTTGCGCCACCTGCTGTAAGCTGTCGCGGCAGGCGCCAAACGGTTGATCGGCCGCCGCATGCTTGGCATTCTTTTCCGCCAATCAACCGGGGAAAAGGCATCATGATCGAACTCGTCATCGACCAGCGGCGGCGCGACCTGGGCGGGTTCGAGGTCGGGCGCATCCTGCCCGTGGCCCAGCGCCGCCACGTCGGCCCCTTCGTCTTCTTCGACCACATGGGCCCGGTGGACTTCCCCAAGGGCATCCCGCTGGAGCGCGACGTGCGCTCGCACCCGCACATCGGCCTGTCCACCGTCACCTACCTGTTCGAGGGTGAGATCATGCACCGCGACAGCGTGGGCTCCGAACAGGCCATCCGCCCGGGCGAGGTCAACTGGATGACGGCCGGCAGCGGCATCACCCATTCCGAACGCTTCGAGAAGGCGCGGGCCGAAGGCGGCGCCCTGCATGGCATCCAGGCCTGGGTGGCCCTGCCGGCGGCGGACGAGGAAACCGATCCCAGCTTCCATCACTATGGGGCCGAGGACCTGCCGACTTATGAGCATGGCGGCCTGTGGGCCCGCCTGGTGGCGGGGGAGGCGTTCGGCGCCAAGGCTGGGGTCAAGACCCACTCCCCCCTGTTCTATGTGCACTGGGTGCTGCAGCCCGGCACCAAGGCCCAACTGCCGGCGGAATATCCGGAGCGCGCGGCCTATGTCGCCGTCGGCTCGGTGGAGGTGGAGGGCAGGACGGTGGAGGCCGGCCACATGCTGGTGTTCGCCCCCGGCCAGCCGGTGTTGTTCACCGCCGTCACCCCTGCCGTGGTCATGCTGCTGGGCGGGGAGCCGCTGGGCGAGCGCTATATCGACTGGAACTTCGTCTCCTCCCGCAAGGAGCGGATCGAGCAGGCCAAGGCCGACTGGCGCGCCGGCCGCATGAAGCTGCCGGACCTGGACGACAAGGAGTTCATTCCGCTGCCGGGTTAAGCCTTCAGCCGCACGGCACTTACCACGATGCCATCCTCGTCGGCGTAAAGCCAGGCACCCGGGGTAAATTGCACGCCGCCGAAAGACAGGGGCACGTCCACCTGGCCGGCGCCGGTCTTGGTGCTTTTCTTCGGATTGGTGCCCAACGCCTTGATGCCCAGGTCGATGTGGGCCAGGGCGACGCTGTCGCGCACGGCCCCCCACAGCACCAGGCCGGCCCAGCCGTGCTTGAAGGCCAGGCCGGCGATGACGTCGCCCACTAGGGCCGTGCGCAGGGACCCGTGGCCGTCCACCACCAGCACGGCACCCTCCCCCGCCTCCGACAGGGTGTGCTTCAGCAGGGCGTTGTCCTCATGGCAGCGCACGGTGCGGATGGGGCCGTGGAAAGCCGCCCGCGCCCCGAAGGAGCGGAACTGGATCTCGCAGCTCTGCAGGCTGTCCTCGTAGGCGTCGACCAGGTCGGCGGTGCGATGGGTCATGCCGCTTTCCTTCCCTTCCAGGATGATCTCCCCGCGATGATAGCGCGTTTCTGTGCGGCGCGGCAGCAATCCCATACCCCCGCTCTTGCCCATACCCCCGCTCTTGAGTGACTACACGGATGTGTATACTACCGGCTGGCACCGGGTTGGGTGATTGGGCCGGTGTGCGAGCGGGAGATGTGGGGGCGTGCCGGTGGCTTATTCCGTCTATGTGCTGGTGGTGCTGGTGCTGGCCTATGTGCTGGCCTTCGTCGACCGCCAGATCCTGAGCCTGCTGGCGGTGCCGATGAAGGCCGACCTGGGGTTGAGCGACCTGCAGGTCAGCCTGCTGCAGGGGCTGTCCTTCGCCCTGTTCCTGTCCATCGGCGGTCTGCCCATCGGACGGCTGATCGACCGCCGCCGGCGCACGCGGGTGCTGGCCGCCGGTATCGCGGCGTGGAGCCTGTTCACGGCCGCCTGCGGCCTGGTTCGGTCCTTCCCCATCCTGTTCCTGGCCCGGGTGGGCGTGGGCTTTGGCGAGGCGGTGATGACGCCCGCCGCCTATTCGCTGATCGGTGATTTGTTCCGTGGGCGGCGGCTGGGCCTGGCCATCGGCCTTTATAACATGGGCCCCTACCTGGGCGCGGGCCTGGCCCTGATCATGGGCGGGCTGGTGCTGCACCACTTGCCGCCGGATGTCGTGCTGCCCATGGTGGGCGCCTTGCGCGGCTGGCAGGTTATCTTCCTGCTGCTGGGCCCCCTGGGGCTGCTGATGGCCCTATGGGTCGCCAGCCTGCGGGAGCCGGCGCGGACTGGCCCCGGCGCCCAGGTGGTGCCGGACTGGGCCGAGATCCGGGCCTATTACCGCGCCCACGGCGTCAGCGCCTTCACGGTCAACCTGGCCGGCACCTGCGCCGCCATGTCGCTGTACAGCCTGGGGGCGTGGGCGCCCAGCCTCCTGGTCCGCGTCCATCACATGACCCCGCTGGCCATCGGCCAGGGCCTGGGATGGCGCATCATGGCCTTCGGTGCCGGCGGCGCCCTGCTGGCCGGCATCATCGGTGACGCCCTGCGCCGCCGGGGGCTGGCCCCCGGGCGACTGGTGGTGATGGTCTGCGGCGCCGTGGCCGCCGGCCTGTTGCTGTATCCCGCCCTGCGCGCGCCTGATGGAACCACGGCCCTGTCCTGGCTGGGTCCCCTCATCGGCTGCATGACCGTGGCCATCGGGTCCAGCCCCGCCACCCTGCAGGAGATCACGCCCAACCGCCTGCGGGGCGTGCAGCACGCGGCGGCGGTGCTGGTCGCCACCCTGCTGGGCCTGGGGGCGGGCCCGTCCGTGGTCGCCTTGGTCACGGACAAGGTGCTGCGCGATGAAAGCCGGCTGGATCTATCCCTGCTGCTGACCTTGCCGGCCATGCTTGGCCTCTGCGCGCTGCTGGCATTGGCCATCATGCGCCGCTACGCCACCAGCCTGCGGGTCATCGCTCCGGCCGCCGGCGACTGACAGCGTCTTCGTCTCTCCGGACAGTTCGACAGAGCCACAACCCAAAGACTCTATTTTTGTGGGAAACACCCGCAAACGGATGTATGAGTTGGTCCGGCGTTTTTACGCGCCAAGGTTGCGAACGGCAGCCCTGAGCCCCCGGAGGATCCGCATGTACAATACCGCCACATTCCCCGTGCCGGATGGCACGACGATCAAGATCAACGGCTTCACCAATTCCGCCTACTGGGCCCAGCGCATCGTCGTCGAGGCCACGGGCCAGACGCCGGTCACCTGGACCGGCACGGGCAGCCAGAACAACAAGCTGGTCGGCCAGCTGATCCTGCCGCCCGGCAACGGCCGCACCGTCAGCATCACCATGTCCTACGATCCCGGCGGCGGCTACGCCCCCTCCACCGTCGTGAAACTGCCGTTCGACGACCCCAGCCTGTCGGGCTTCGTCATCGGCGGCCAGGATTCCGGCGGGCGCCCTGTGGGACCCGCGTCCTGGAACACCGTCGCCTTCGTGTACTGGTGCCAGGGCTACTGAACCCGCGCCCCTGAAAAAGGCCCCGGATGGCGGTCCGTCCGGGGCCTTCCCATGTCCAAAACCTCAGGCCGCTTCGCGGTTCTGGGCCAGGCGGTCCAGCAGGGCGTCCTGCTGGTCGATCATCTCCTGCGGCGTGTCGCCGCCGAAGCGGCCGAACAGCTCCGACTGGTCGCGCAATTCGGTCTCCGCCTCCACCGGATCCACCGCCATGACGGCGGCGAAGCGCTCCGGCCCGAAGTCCAGGCCGGTCCAGGTCAGGTCGTCGTAGCGCGGCGTCAGACCGAACACGCTGTCCTCCGCCTCGGTGGCGCGGCCACGCACACGGTCCACGATCCACTTCAGCACGCGCATGTTGTCGCCGAAGCCGGGCCAGGCGAACTTGCCGTTTTCGTCCTTACGGAACCAGTTGACCCGGTAGATGCGCGGCAGGTCGTCCAGCTTGCCGGCCATGTCCAGCCAATGGCGCCAGTACTCCGCCATGTTATAGCCGCAGAAGGGCAGCATGGCGAAGGGGTCGCGGCGGATCGCGGCTTGGCCCACGGCGGCAGCGGTGGCTTCCGAGCCCAGGGTGGCCGCCCAGTAGACGCCCTCGGTCCAGCTGCGGGTCTCGAACACCAGGGGGAAGGTGCGCGACAGGCGGCCACCGAAGATGAAAGCGCTGATGGGCACACCGGCCGGGTCTTCCCAAGCCGGATCGATGCTGGGGCACTGGCTGGCGGGCGCGGTGAAGCGGGCATTGGGATGCGCCGCCTTGCGACCACAGCCGGGCGTCCAGTCCTTGCCTTCCCAGTCGATCAAATGGTCCGGCGGGGTGTCGGTCAGGCCTTCCCACCACACGTCGCCATCATCGGTCAGCGCGCAGTTGGTGAAGATGACGTTGGCGTGCAGGGTCAGCAACGCGTTGGGGTTGGACTTAAGGCTGGTACCCGGCGCCACGCCGAAGAACCCAGCCTCCGGATTGATGGCGCGCAGCGTGCCGTCGGGCGACGGCTTGATCCAGGCGATGTCGTCACCGATGGTCCGCACCTTCCAGCCGTCGAAGGCGGCCGGGGGCACCATCATGGCGAAGTTGGTCTTGCCGCAGGCGGAGGGGAAGGCGGCGGCGACATAGGTCTTCTCCCCCTCCGGGTTTTCCACGCCCAGGATCAGCATGTGCTCGGCCAGCCAGCCCTCCTCCCGCCCGAGGATGGAGGCGATACGCAGGGCGAAGCACTTCTTGCCCAAGAGCGCGTTGCCACCGTAGCCGGAGCCGTAGCTGACGATCTCATGCGTTTCGGAGAAGTGGACGATGTACTTGTGCCGGGCGTTGCAGGGCCAGGCCACGTCCTTCCGCCCGGCCGCCAGCGGCGCCCCGACGGAGTGCAGGCACTTAACGAAATCGCCGTCGCCCAACTGGCGCAGCACCGCGGCACCCATGCGGGTCATGATGCGCATGTTCACGGCGACATAGGGGCTGTCGGACAGCTGAACCCCGATGTGGGAGATGGGGGAGCCAAGCGGCCCCATGCTGAACGGCACGACATAAAGGGTGCGGCCGCGCATGCTGCCCTTGAACAGGCCCTGCAGCGTCTGGCGCATCTCGTCCGGATCGGCCCAGTTGTTGGTGGGGCCGGCCTCTTCCGGGGTGGGGGTGCAGATAAAGGTGCGATCCTCCACCCGCGCCACGTCGCCGGCGTCCGACCGGCAGAGGAAGGAGTTGGGCCGCTTGGCCGGGTTCAGCCGGATGAAGGTGCCCTGGGCCACCATCTCTTCGCACAGCCGGTCGTATTCCTCTTGGCTGCCGTCGCACCAATGAACGGCGGCCGGCTGGCAATGGGCGACGACCTCGTCAACCCAGCGCAGCAGGGCTTGGTTGGTGGTGGGGGCGCCGGTAAGGGAAGAGGATGGGGTGACGGTGCTGCTCATGGAATTCTTCTACCTTTCGATCCGCGAAACCGCTGGCGGCAGACCTGACGCTGTCCCGTCCCTTGAAGGCCCGGGGCGCCGGCCGCTCGGAGAAGCTCTAAGTACGCGGAATCGTTCCAAAAAAGGCCGGAGGCCATAGGAAACGACACCACGCCGCTTTTCCGGGCGCAGTCGGTCATGAGGGTATTGGGCTGTAAAAAGGCGCGACGATGACCGTTGACAGGTCAACTATGGACGCGCGCCTTCCCGGCATCGGACAGGTCGGATGCGTCGGGGACATCGGCCCGTGGACAGGATCGTCGATGGATTCCGTGGCTGGACATCATTGTGCGCTACTCCCCGAAGTTGGATACGGGTGGGCCGGTCTTCGCCGCCAGCTCCACCCCGACTTATGGCTGGCCCCTGTCGGGCCCCTGCCGTTTCCATTTTCTACCGCCCGGTCCCCAGATGTCCAGTGGCTTGGCTGTGTCAGCGGCGGTTGGCGAGGCGGCGCGGCGGCAACTCATCCGTTAGGGAATTGACATCAAACGGTATCCGCCACCATGTCCGGGGCCGCCGCGTCACGACGGTAGACCATGAGGACCGACAGCAAACCACACAGCGCGGCGGCGGCCATCCACAGGCCGGGTGCCGCCTTGTCGTCCGTCAACTCGATCAGCCAGGTCGACACCAGGGGCGTGAAGCCGCCGAACAGCGCCGTGGCCAGGCTGTAGGCCAGCGAGAAGCCCACCGTCCGCACCTCCGGCGGCATCACCTCCGTCAGCGTCACGACGGCCGCCGCGTTATAGCTGGCATAGAGGAAGGACAGCCATAGCTCGGCGATCAGCATGTGACCGAAGCTGACGTCATGGACCAGCCAGCTCAGCACCGGATAGGCGGTGAGCATGGCCAGGATGGTGAACGTCATCAGCAGGGGCCGGCGCCCCACCTTGTCGGACAAGGCACCCATCACGGGCAGCCAGATGAAATTGGACAGGCCGACGCAGAAGGTCAGCAGCAGGCTGTCGCCGGCCCCCAGCTTCAGCACGCTCTTGCCGTAGGTCGGGGCATAGACGGTGATGAGGTAGAACGAGACGGTGGTCATCACCACCATCATCATGCCGGCCACCACCAGCCGCCAGTTGGCGGCGATGGACAGGATGCTTTCCCGGAAGCTGGGATGATGCGTGCGGGCCTGGAATGCCGCCGTCTCCTGCAGGGAGCGGCGGATGACGAAGATCACCGGCACGATCAGGCAGCCGATGAAGAAGGGGACACGCCAGGCCCAATCATGGACCTGCTGCGCCGACAGAACCTGGTTCAGCCCATAGCCGATGAGGGCCGCGGCCATGATCGCCGCCTGCTGGCTGGCGGATTGCCAGCTGACGTAGAACCCCCTGGTGTCCGGCGTGGCCATCTCCGCCAGATAGACCGAGACGCCCCCCATCTCCACCCCGGCGGAAAAGCCCTGCAGCAGGCGGCCGATCAGCACCAGGGCGGGGGCCAGCAGCCCGATGCTGGCGTACCCGGGCACGAAGGCGATCAGCACCGTGCCCAGCGCCATGATGGCCAGCGTCAGCACCAGGCCCTTGCTGCGACCGATCCTGTCGATATAGCTACCGAGGATGACCGCCCCCACCGGCCGCATCAGGAACCCCGCCCCGAAGGTGGCGAAGGTCAGCATCAGCGACGCGGTGTCGTTCCCACTGGGGAAGAAGGTGGTCGCGATGTAGGGGGCGTAAAAACCATAAAGGAAAAAGTCGAACATCTCCAGGAAGTTGCCGCTTGTCACGCGCAGCACTGTGGCCAGCCTGGAGGGCTGTTTCATGGTGGAGCCTGGCATATGGGGACCTCAGCGACCGGCTGTGTTGGCGGGCACCAGCCCGGATTTGATGATCAGGGGTGCGGCCTCCGGCGACGACAGGAACGCGATCAGCTCCTCGGCCGCCGCCTTGTCGCGCGCCCCGGCGGCGATGCCGATGGAAAACGGCGTCACCTTCTGGGCGTCATCGGGCAGAGGCCCGACGATGTCGATGCCGGGCAACGGCAATAATTCGCTGATCTGCTGGAAGCCGATCTCCGCCTCGCCGCGGGCGACCACGGCGCCCACAGGCTCCGCCGGGATCATGTGGGCCTTGTCCTTCATGGCGTCGGCGATGCCCAGGCGGTCGAACAGGACCGTGGACAGGAAGACGCCGCTGGCGCTGTCCGAATAGGCGATGGATTTGGCGTGCAGCAGCACCTTTTTCAAAGCGGTGACGGTGGAAATGTCCGGGTGCGGGGCGCCCGCCTTGACGGCCATGCCGATTTTGGACAGGGCCAGAACCCGGTGATCGACGTCCATCACCTCGCCTTCCCGCACCAGATTGTCCAGGCTGTCGCCCACCATGATGACGACGTCGACATCCTCATGCCGGCGCAATCGATTGGGAATGGCCTGCGGTGTGTCACCCATGGAGGGGCCCCACACCGAAACCAGCGTGTGCCCGGTGCGCTTTTCAAATTCGGGCGCCAGGGCCTTGTAGGCGGCGGCGAAGCCACCGGAACTGGCCACGTGCAGATCCGCCGCGCTGGCCGGCAAGGGCGACACCAGCAACAGCAGGGCGACCGCGCGCGAAATGACGCCGCCCGCTGAACGGGGGTCACTTCCGGTCATGTCCGTCTCCTCCGGTTTTAATATCGCCGGCATTGTGCGGCGGAGCCCGGCGGACAGGAATTGCATTTATCTTCTTAATTAATAAATATGACGCATCAATGGGAGGTGCCATGCGGCTGGATTTCGAATTCGGGGAGGTACTGGCCTTCGTCACTGTGGCGCAGACGCTGAACTTCCGCGCGGCGGCGGACAGGCTGCACATCTCCCAGCCCGCCCTGAGCCGGCGGATCGAAAAGCTGGAGGCGGCGCTGGACATGCGCCTGCTGGAACGCACCACGCGCAAGGTGGAAATGACGGACGCCGGCCGGCAATTCCTGAACCACGCCGTCGTCATCCTGGAGGAACTGGACCTCGCCCGCGCCAGCATGGTGGAACGCGCCAGCCGGGCCAAGCAACTGGTGACGGTGGCCTGCGTGCCCTCCGTGGCCAACCACGTGTTGCCGGAAATCCTGCGTCTCTATGCTGAAACCCATGCGGGCGTGCGCATCCGCATCATCGACGAAAGCGCCGGCAAGGTGCTGGATGCGGTGTTGGAGGGCGAGGCCGATATCGGCATCAGCTTCCTGGGGGCCCAGAACGCGGATATCGACTTCACGCCCATCCGCAACGAACCCTATGTGCTGGCCGTCCGGCAGGACCATCCATTGGCGGTCGCGACGACGGCCCGCTGGGCTGACCTGGAGAGGGAACGCCTGATCGCTGTGTCACTGAACAGCGGCAACAGGGTGCTGATCGAAAACGTACTGGCCGGCCTGCCGCGCCGGCCCACCATCCATTATGAGGCCAACCATGTCGCGGGCGCGCTGGGGCTGGTGTCCGCCGGGCTGGGGGTCGCGGTGCTTCCCGGTCTGGCTCTGGCCAATAACGCCTATCCCAGCCTGGTGGGCCTGCCGATGCGGGAACCGGAGCTGAGCCGCACCCTCGGTCTGCTCACCCGGGCCGGAGCGCGGCTGAGCCAGGCCGCCACCGCGCTTCAAGACTTGGTGCTGCGACAGATCAGCGGATAGCTGTGTCTCATGCCTTCTTGGCCAGCAGGGCGCGGCCGGCGCGGCTGGCGTTGGGGCGGCCGATGGCATCGGAGATCCAGCCACCGATGGCGGCCAGCGCGTCCAAGTCCACGCCGGTGGACAGCCCCTGCCCCTCCAGCATGTAGACCACGTCCTCCGTCGCCACGTTGCCGGTGGCGCCCTTGGCGTAGGGACAGCCGCCCAGGCCGGCGACGGAGCTGTCGATGACCCGCACGCCCTCCTCCAGGCTGGCCAGCAAGTTGGCCAGGGCCTGGCCGTAGGTGTCGTGGAAATGCGCGGCCAGTTGGGCCACCGGCACCTCTTGGGCGACACGGCGGATCAGGGCCCGCGCCTTGGCCGGCGTGCCCACGCCGATGGTGTCGCCCAGCGAGATTTCAGCGCAGCCCAGGTCCATCAGGCGGGCGGAGACTTCCGCCACCTTGGCCGGATCGATGGCGCCCTCATATGGGCAGCCCAGCACGCAGGAGACGTAGCCGCGCACCGCCACGCCCGCGTCACGCGCCTGACGGGCGACGGGGGCGAAGCGGTCCAGGCTTTCGGCGATGGAACAGTTGATGTTGCGCTGGGAGAAGGCCTCGGACGCGGCGGCGAAGACGGCGATCTCCGTCACCCCGGCCGCCAGTGCCTGGGTCAGGCCCCGCTCGTTGGGCACCAGCACGGGGAAGCGCACGCCCGCCGGCCGCCTGATCCGCGCCAGCACGTCGGCCGTGTCCGCCATCTGCGGCACCCACTTGGGCGAGACGAAGGCGCCAGCCTCGACCACCGTCAGGCCCGTGGCCGATAGCCGGTCGATCAGCGTCACCTTGGTGTCGGTGGGCACCAGGGCGGACTCGTTCTGCAGGCCGTCGCGGGGACCGACCTCGACGATACGGACGTCCATCATGCCTCATCCCCCCTGACGATGATCAGCTCGGCGCCGTCCGGAACCTGGTCGCCGATGGCGTAGCGCACGGCCTCCACCGTGCCGGGGCCCTGAGCCTTGATGGTGTGCTCCATCTTCATGGCCTCCAACACCACCAGGCCCTGCCCTTTTTCCACCCGGTCGCCAGCCGCCACCAGCACGGCGATGACCTTGCCGGGCATGGGCGCGACCAGGCGCCCGCCACCGCCGGCATCAACCACCCCGACATCCAGGGGGTCGATCAGGGTCAGGCGGTGGTGCCGGCCGGCACGGAACAGGTCAACCTCACGCCCCCGGCGCGACCAGCCGGCCGTCAGACGTTGCCCGCCGATCTCCGCCACCAGGCGGCCATCGCCATGAGCGGTGTCGGGGGCGAAGCGCGCGCTGGCCGAAACCTCCTCCCCCCCGGGCAGGGTGACATCGAAGCCGCCGTCACGCCGCCGGGCCGCCCGCACCTCCTGCGGTTCGCCGCCCTCACGCCCGTCACCGAAGGTCAGCACCTCCGCCACGGCGTCGTTCAGGCGCCAACTGTCGCCCGTTGCCCAGGGGCTCCAGGGATCGTTGGTGCGCGCGGCGGCGGCCAGCGTCTCCGCCCGGCGTTCCAACAGCACACCCAGGGCGGCCAGGGTCAGCGTGTCGCCGGACGGAGCCGCCGCCGGGGGCAGCAGGTCGGCCTGATACCGCTCGATGAAGCGGGTGTCCAGATCGGCCGCCAGGAAGGCGGGATGACCGGCGATGGCGGCCAGGAAGGGGATATTGGCGGCCAGGCCGCCCACTTCCGTCGCCGCCAACGCCTGGCGTAGGCGCCGCACCGCCGCCGGCCGGTCCACGTCCCACACGATCAGCTTGGCGATCATGGGGTCGTAATGGATGGAGATGGCGTCGCCCTGCCGCACGCCCGTGTCCACACGGACGTGCCCCCCCGATGCCGGTCCAGCCTCGGGGAAGCGCAGATGGGCCAAGGTGCCGGTCTGCGGCAGGAAGCCCTTGTCCGGATCCTCGGCATAGAGGCGCACCTCGATGGCGTGGCCGTTGACCGCCAGCTGGTCCTGGCTCAGCGGCAGGGTGCCACCGGCCGCCACGCGCAACTGCCACTCCACCAGGTCCTGGCCGGTGATGTACTCCGTCACCGGATGTTCCACCTGCAGACGGGTGTTCATCTCCATGAAGTAGAAACGGCCGTCGCCGCCCGTCTCCACCGGGTCCAGCAGGAACTCCACCGTGCCGGCGCCGACATAGCCGATGGCCTTGGCCGCCGCCACGGCCGCCGCCCCCATCTCCTGCCGCAGCTCCAGCGGCAGGTTGGGCGCCGGTGCCTCCTCCACCACCTTCTGGTGGCGGCGCTGGATGGAGCAGTCGCGCTCGAACAGGTAGACGCAGTTGCCGTGGCCGTCGGCGAAGACCTGGATCTCCACATGGCGCGGCCGGCCCAGATACTTCTCGATCAGCACCCGGTCGTTGCCGAAGGCGGCCTGGGCCTCGCGCTTGGCCGAAGCCAGCTGCTCATGGAGATCCTCCGCCGAGCTGGCGACCTTCATGCCCTTGCCGCCGCCGCCGGCCGACGCCTTGATCAGCACGGGGAAGCCGATGCGGGCCGCCTCCGCCGCCAGCACGCCGCTGTTCTGCTCCGCCCCATGGTAGCCCGGCACCAGGGGCACGCCGGCGGTTTCCATCAGGGCCTTGGCCTCGGACTTGCCGCCCATGGCGCGGATGGCGCTGGCCGGCGGGCCGACGAAGATCAGGCCGGCGGCGGCGCAGGCCTCGGCGAAACCGGCGTTTTCCGACAGGAAGCCATAGCCAGGGTGGATGGCCTGCGCGCCGGTGCGGGCGGCCGCGTCCAGGATGGCGTCCATACGCAGGTAGCTGTCCCGGGCCGGCGCGGCGCCGATGCGCACCGCCTCGTCCGCCAGGGCCACATGCAGGGCATCGGCGTCGGCGTCGGAATAAACGGCGACCGTGCGGATGCCCAGGCGGCGGGCCGTGCGGATGATGCGGCAGGCGATTTCACCGCGGTTGGCGATCAGCAGCGTATCGATCATCTCACTTGTCCCCTGCCTTGTCCCCGGCGGGCGATTTCACCCAATTGGCCTTGCGCTTTTCCAGGAAGGCGGTGATGCCCTCCCGCCCCTCGTCGGTGGCCCGGATACGGGCGATGCGCTCCGCCGTGTCGCTGATCACTCATCGGTCACCGGCCGGTTGGCGCAGTCGAAGACCAGGGCCTTGGCCGCCGCCTGGGCGGCGGGACCGCCGTCGCCCAGCCGCGTCACCAGCGAGGCCACGGCGGCGTCCAGCTGGTCGGCCGGCACCACCTGGTGCACCAGGCCCAGGGCCAAGGCGTCCGCCGCGCTGAAGCGTTCCGCCGTCAGGAAATAGCGGCGGCAGGCGCGCTCCCCCATGGCGGCCACGACATAGGGGCCGATGGTGGCGGGGATCAGGCCCAGCTTCACCTCCGACAGGCAGAAGGTGGCGCCCTCCGCCGCGATGGCGATGTCGCAGCAGGCCACCAGGCCCACGCCGCCGCCAAAGGCGGCACCCTGAACCACCGCGATGGTGGGCTTCGGGCAGCGATTCAGGGTGCGCAACATGGTGGCCAGACGCAGGGCGTCGGCATGGTTCTGGTCCCGGCTGTAGCCCGCCATCCGGCGCATCCAGTCGAGGTCCGCGCCGGCGGAGAAGCTGGGGCCGTTGCCCTTCAGCAGGATGACGCGCACGTCCGGATCGGCGCCCAGCTGCTCGAACAGCTGGGTCAGCTCGGCGATCACGCCCTCGTTGAAGGCGTTGTGCAGGGCCGGCCGGTCCAGGGTGACGGTGGCAACGCCGACTTGATCCACCGTGGCAAGAACATCGGTCATGGTCTTGATCTCACATCCGGAAGACGCCGTAGGTGGTTTTTTCCACCGGGGCATTGAGGGCGGCGGAAAGGGACAGCGCCAGCACCATGCGCGTCTCGGCGGGGTCGATGATGCCATCGTCCCACAGGCGGGCGCTGGCGTAATACGGGTGGCCCTGGTGTTCATACTGGGCGCGGATGGGGGCCTTGAACGCCTCCTCCTCCTCCGCACTCCAGCTCTTGCCCTGGGCTTCCAGGCCGTCGCGCTTCACGGTGGCCAGCACGCCAGCCGCCTGCTCCCCGCCCATGACGCTGATGCGGGCGTTGGGCCACATGAAGAGGAAGCGCGGGGAATAGCCCCGGCCGCACATGCCGTAGTTGCCGGCGCCGAAGCTGCCGCCGATGATGACGGTGAACTTGGGCACCCTGGCGCAGGCCACGGCCGTCACCAGCTTGGCGCCGTCCTTGGCGATACCGGCGTTCTCATACTTCTGCCCGACCATGAATCCGGTGATGTTCTGCAGGAAAATCAGCGGGATGCCGCGCTGATTGCACAGCTCGATGAAGTGCGCGCCCTTCAGCGCGCTTTCGGAGAACAGGATGCCGTTGTTGGCGATGATGCCCACCGGATAGCCCCACAGGTGGGCGAAGCCGCAGACCAGCGTGGTGCCGTACAGCTGCTTGAACTCGTCGAACTCCGACCCGTCGACCAGCCGGGCGATGATCTCCCGCACGTCGAAGGGCTTGCGGCTGTCGGTGGGGATGATGCCGTAGATCTCCTCCGCCGCATACTTGGGCGCCACCGGCTCACGCAGGGCCACGGCCGGCGCCTTCACCCGGTTCAAATTGCCGACGATGCGCCGGGCGATGGCCAGGGCGTGGGCATCGTTCTGGGCCAGATGGTCGGTGACGCCGCTGGTGCGGCTGTGCACGTCGGCGCCGCCCAGATCCTCAGCGCTCACCACCTCCCCCGTCGCGGCCTTCACCAGGGGCGGGCCGCCCAGGAAGATGGTGCCCTGGTTACGGACGATGATGGACTCGTCCGCCATGGCGGGAACGTAGGCGCCGCCGGCGGTGCAACTGCCCATGACCACGGCGATCTGGGGGATGCCGGCGGCCGACATGGTGGCCTGGTTATAGAAGATGCGGCCGAAATGGTCGCGGTCGGGAAAGACCTCATCCTGGTTGGGCAGGTTGGCGCCGCCGCTGTCCACCAGATACACGCAGGGCAGGTTGTTCTCCCGCGCGATCTCCTGCGCCCGCAGGTGTTTCTTCACCGTCAGGGGGTAATAGGTGCCGCCCTTGACCGTGGCGTCATTGGCCACCACCACGCACTCGGTGCCGGAGACGCGGCCGATGCCGGTCAGGATGCCGGCGGCCGGCACCACGTCGTCATAGACGCCGTGGGCGGCCAGTTGCGACAGCTCCAGCCAGGGGCTGCCCGGGTCCAGCAGGTGGCGCACCCGGTCGCGGGGCAGCAGCTTGCCGCGCGACAGGTGCTTGGCCCGCGCCTTCTCACCCCCGCCCTGCTTGATGCCGGTGACGGTGGTGTGCAGGTCGTCGACCAGGGCGCGCATGGCCGCCACGTTGTCGGCGAAGGCGGCGGCGCGGGTGTCGATCTGGGAAATCAGCTGGGGCATGACGTGGGTGACCCCCTTATGTCAGGCAGGGTGAACCCAGTGGGCTGAAGACGCCTATCAAGAAGCGCTTTCGCGGAACAGTTCCCGGCCGATCAGCATGCGGCGGATTTCGGAGGTGCCGGCGCCGATCTCGTACAGCTTGGCGTCGCGCAGCAGGCGGCCGGTGGCGTATTCGTTGATGTAGCCGTTGCCGCCCAGGACCTGGATGGCGTCCAGCGCGCACTTGGTGGCGCTTTCGGCGGCCAGCAGGATGGCCCCGGCCGCGTCCTTGCGGGTGATCCGCTTGGCGTCCGCCGCCCGGCCCACGGCGTAGACATAGGCGCGGGCGGAGTTCAGCGCCACATACATGTCCGCCACCTTGCCCTGGATGAACTGGAACTCGCCGATGGGCTGGCCGAACTGCTCCCGGTCGTGGACGTAGGGCACCACCACGTCCAGGCAGGCCTGCATGATGCCCAGGGGGCCGGCGGCCAGCACGGCGCGCTCATAATCCAGGCCGCTCATCAGCACGCGGACGCCGCCGCCCAACTGGCCCAGGATGTTCTCCTCCGGCACCTCGCAGTCCTCGAACACCAGTTCGCCGGTGTGGCTGCCGCGCATGCCCAGCTTGTCCAGCTTCTGCGCGCAGGAGAAACCCTTGAAGCCCTTCTCGATCAGGAAGGCGGTGATGCCCTTCGGCCCGGCCGTGACGTCGGTCTTGGCATAAACCACCAGGGTATCGGCATCGGGGCCGTTGGTGATCCACATCTTGGTGCCGTTCAGGACGTAGCGGTCGCCCCGGCGCTCCGCCCGCAGCTTCATGGACACGACGTCGGAGCCGGCGCCAGGCTCGCTCATCGCCAGGGCGCCGACATGCTCACCCGAGATCAGCTTGGGCAGGTAGCGGGCCTTCTGCTCGGGTCGGCCATTCAGGCGGATCTGGTTGACGCACAGGTTGGAATGGGCGCCGTAGCTGAGGCCCACGGAGGCCGAGGCCCGGCTGATCTCCTCCATCGCCACCATGTGCTCGACATAGCCCATGGCCGCGCCGCCGTACTCCTCCTCCGCCGTCACGCCCAGCACGCCCAGGTCACCCAGCTTGCGCCACAGGTCCATGGGGAACTGGTCGGTGCGGTCGATCTCCGCCGCGCGGGGGGCGATCTCCGCGGCGGAGAACGCCGTGACGGCGTCGCGCAGCATGTCGGCGGTTTCGCCAAGGCCAAAGTCCATGGTGGGGAACGCGGCGGAGATCGACATGGCGGGCTTGTCCTCCCTCGGGGAATGTGACATTGCTTATTTACAAACGGTCATACGTTTCTTTCGGGTCGGCCGCAAGGGTGATTTAGGGGTGAAATGGGGCGCGATCTTGACGGACGCCAGCCGTGGCCCGAAAAGTCGCAAGGCCGGGACGGGCTAAGTCCCGGAAACGTTTGAGATTGGATTTTTGGGCATGGTGCGCACGGTGGGCTCTCGCGGCCCGAAGACGATGGAGGCGATCCGCGCGGCGGGCCTGCGCCTGATCCGCCAGCATGGCTATGAGGCCATCACCCTGCGCCAGCTGGGGCAGGAGGTCGGCATCCAGCCCGGGTCCATGTACAACTACATCCAGTCGAAACAGGAACTGCTGTTCATCCTGATCCGCGATCACATGGTGGCCCTGTCGGCCGAGGTGGCGGCGGCGCTCGACGGGACGACCGATCCCCTGGACCGGCTGCGGCGCTTCATCCGTTTCCACGTCTCCTACCACATCAACCGCACCGATGAGGTGTTCATCGGCGGGTCGGAACTGCGCAGCCTGGAAGGGGAGAATCGCACCACCATCCTGGCCATGCGCCGGGAGTATGAGCGCCTGCTGGTCGCCATTCTGGAGGATGGCATGGCCGCCGGCCAGTTCAAGCGCACCGACCCGCCCGTCACCGCCTACGCCATCCTGGCCATGCTGACCGGCGTGTGCGCCTGGTACAACCCCGCCGGCCGCATGGGCGAGGAAGATCTGATCCGCCTGCACCAGGACCTGATCCTGGGCGGGGTGCTGGCGTGAGGATGTCCAGCCGCCTGATGGTGGGCGGCCTGTTCACCCTGCTCTGCCCGCTCGCTCCGCGCCTGGGGATGGCCGCACCCTGCCCCGATGGCGCCGCCGCCACGCAAACCCTGTCCGACTTGGCACACTCCGCCAAGGACGTGCGCTGGGATAGTACGTCCATGGTGTGTGCCGATTTCAACGGCGACGGCGTGCTCGACCAGGCCGTCCTGGGCTATCGCGACCACACGCTTCTGCTGGCGGTGCGCCGGGGGCGCAAGCAGGGGCGCCACGTCCCCCAGATTCTGGAGTTCGCCATCGGCGGCGGCGTCCAAGAGGGCGTGTGTACCCTGCCCGTCACGCTGACCCTCCGTGACCTGGCGTGTGACACCGGGGACGGGCTACTGCCCGGCTGCAAGGCTGGCAAGGGGGTGAAAGCCCTGTCCATTCAGGACGGCGAGTGCGATCCCATCAATCTCTACTGGAGCCATGAGGACAGGGCGATGCTCTGGTGGCGATACTAAGAATCGCCTTTATTCGTCTGAAAACAAAAGACTATCGTAGTCTTGGGCACCGTGCAGAATGTGCACGACATCCACTTGGCCCGCCTGAATGCGATAAAAGATCAGGTAGTCGCGAAAAACACGCCGGCGAATACCGCTTGCTTCATGGGTCGGAAGCAAAGGGAAAGCCTCAGGCATGCGGCCGATTTCAAGTGCGCACCGCTCCAGCTCGCGTATGAAGGTTATCGCACGCGCCTTGTTGTCACGGGCGATGAACAGGGCGATCGTGCGCAAACCAGCCCGGGCGCGGGCTGAAAGGACCACCTTCATTGGCGCGGGGTGTCGGGCAAAGCGGCAATTTCCGCTTCAAGCTCATCGCAGACATCCCGCAGGTCATAAACCCGCCCCGCTTCGATATCCGCGACCCCTTCGGCCAAGGCGGCATCCAGGGCGGTGAGACGACGCTCCCGCGCCTCCAGCAGACGCAGGCCATCACGAACGACTTCGCTGGCGTTGTTGTACCGGCCGCTGTGCAGTTGACTCTGAATGAATTCCTCGAAATGGCGGCCGAGGGTGTAGCTGCTGGGCATCATCTCACCTATCTCTATCATTCAATGATAGTGCCTCCGCCCATGCAGGACAATAAGGCGCATCAGGCCAAACCCAGCTGCCACGACACGCCGAACCGATCCGCCAGCCAAGCATAGCGTGGACTGAAGGGGTAGGCGTCCAGCGGCATGAGGACGCCGCCCCCCTCCGCCAGCGTGGCATAGGCGTGGTCCAGGGCGGCGGTGTCGGTGAATTCCACGAACAGCGATGCGGACGGCGTGAAGGTGAAGGCGTGGGTGATGGGGCTATCGATGCACAGCACTTCCTGCGCGCCGATGCGGAAGCGGGCCTTCTGCACGCTGCCGGCGGCACCGGGGCCTTCGGCGTCATAGCGCGTCATTTCCAGCACCTCCACATCCGGAAAGGCCGAGGCATAGAGGGCCAGGGCCCGGTCGGCCTGGGCTTGCCCATCCACCGGATTGAACATGAGGAAGGGGGTGACGGTGGCAGTCATGTCTGGGCACCTCATCCGAAAGAAGGACAGTATGCCTCGGCCAGCACCCAACGCCAGAGCCCTCCCCCTTGAACGCTCACAACGCCGGCGGCATGGCCTCCAGGAAGCGCGCCACCTCCACCGGGGTGCCCAGCGGCACCACGGCCTGGAACGGCATACGGTGCAGGTAGACGGGCCGTCCCGCCCGGATCAGGTGGTTGTAGAGCGGGGCGATGTACTTCTCCCCCTTCGCCATGTTGGCCGGGTCGGCGAAGAACTCGGCATAGGAGCGGGCATAGAGGGTGAAGGAGGAGAACCAGTAGAGCCCAACCGTGGCATCGTCGGAGATGCGCTCCTTCTCCCTTAGCTCCTGGATGCGGCCGGTCCCGTCGGCGCGGGCAAAGCTCCACGCCGCCCCCGGCCCGGGAAAGCACGGGACCCAGCCGTCACCGCGCACGGCGTCCGCCGGCAGGTGGGCGGGGTCCACGTGGGTATCGATGTTGTAGACCAGCATGGGCCGGTCGGGATGGGCGACCGCTGCCTGGGCCGCCAGCGCGCTGGTCGCCTGGCCGTCCGTCAGGGCGTCCAGTTCCACCACGGCCACGTCGCGGATGCCCAGCGCTTCCGCCTGCGCGCGGATGAAGCCCTCCGCCCCGTCCTGGCGCAGGGCCACGAAGATGAAGGGCGATCCGGCAGTGATGAAGGAGCGCAGGCTGAGCATCGACCAGGCGAACAGGGTGCGGCCGTGCGCCTCGATCCGGTACTTGGGCACGGTGTAGCCTGCGTCGCGGAAGCGCTGGCCCATGCCCGCCATGGTGATGATGACCGTGGGCGGGGGCGTGGTGGACATGGACGTGCGATCTCCCTCAGGCGGCCCCGGCGCGCGCCGTTTCGATCTCATCCAGGATGGATTGGGCGGTCAGGGCGAAGCCCAGGATCTTCTTCGGCACGTCGATGTGCAAGGGCGCCATGCTGATGAACAGCGAGGCCTCGCACAGCCGCACCAGCAGCGGGTCGAAGCCCGCAGGGGTCAGGCGCTCGCGGAATTGCGCCTGGGCCCAGTCGCGGTCACCGGCGTTGTTGGCCAGGGTCAGGCGCAGGTCGGCGTCCAGCGCCACCTCATACTGCCCGCTGTTGACGAAGTCATAGCCGCCCAGGATGGAATGGGACAGCTTGGCGACGTCGTAATAGGGATCGGTGTGCAGCTCATCGGCCGACTCAACCCCGCGCGGATCGATGAAGCGCAGAAGCTGCGTCGTCTTGGAATAGAGGATGTTGGAGAAGCAGAGGTCGCCGTGGCCCACCACCAGGCGGTCGGCGGGGAAACGGTCGCGCAGGGCCTCATAGGCCGCCAGATAGCGCTCCACCAGGGCATCCACGCCGCCCACGGCCCGGGCCAGCAGGGGCGCCAGGTCACGATAGGCCGGCAGGCCCTTCAGCAAGGCCACCCGGTCCACCACCTTGTCGCGGTAGAGCCGGTCCATGACCGCCCTGCCCTCCGGCCGGGCCACCCGTTTGGCCGGCCGCTGGGTGACGTAGCTGAACACCCGGTCCAGGAACAGGCCGAAGTCCGCCGGTGTCATGACGCCGTGCACCCACTGGATGCCCATGTCGGCGATCAGCAGACGCTCCATGCGATAGCTGGCGGTCTCCCCATCATCCTGGAAATCGAAGGGCTGGACGAAGTAGATGCGCTGCTGCGCCGGCAGCAGGCCGTAGTACTCGAACTCCCGCCGCAGCTTGGCCCGGTCGCGGGAGCGCTTCACCAGGGTGTAGTCCGGCCCGTCGCTGATGGAGTTGAAGTGGCGGGCATCGAAATTGTTGGCCAGGAAGCCCACGAACTGCGCCGGGTCGCGCAGGTCGACCAGACCCAGATCCGCCTGATCGGGGGTCGTGAAGTCCTTGCGCCGCCGGGACACGAATTCCCGCAGGCGCCCTTGGGCCAGCGCGCCCACGGCCCCCTCCGCCAGGCGCTGTTCCACCAGCACCAAGCCGGTCCAGTCGGCGGCGGTGCGCACCGGCCAGGCGTGGTTGCCGGCACTCTGGGACAGGGCCTTCAGCAGCTGAGTCAGGTGACCACGCGGGCCGGTGGCGGCCAGGTTGGCGGGAAACAGCAGGAACTGGGTGGACGCCGGGGCCGATCCCGCCCGCTCCGCCGCCTCATCCACGGCGGCACGGGTGGCCAGTACCACCGGCGGGGGCAGGCCCGCCTCCTGCGCCGCCTCCTGCGCATGGCGAAGCAGGGTGCGACGGCCGTGGATCAGGCCGCCGAAGCTGGTGACGCCGGTCATGCTGAGGATGTCGTCGGGAACGCGGCGGCTGTCATCGAACAGTATGGTCAGGCCCATCGCAGCCCCCTCTCAACCCCGGTGCGGACATCTCGCCCCACGGCGATGCATGGCCCAACACTGATGCGTGCCCCAACAATAATGCATGGATTGTGCCAGCCGCCCCTGAGGCGGCGCAAGACGCCAATCCAGCGCCCTGGGATGGTGCGCCCGGGGGCGGCACCCCACCCAGGGTCGTGGCCAGGGCGGATGGACACGGCATAAGGCGGGAAATTGACGTTTTCCACTCGACGGCGGTCCCCGGAGAGGCCGAAGATCGGCACAGGACAAGGGGGGATGATGACGGTCCCCATGATCACAGACGGTTTTCAAACGGCTTCCATTCCCACCAGAATTGGCCTCCATCACAAACGGCCCCCATCACAAACGGATCGCTTCCATGCCTGGCACCGTGAACCATATCCCGCCCGTCCCCGACGCCCAGAGCTGCCTGCATGCCGAAGGCCCCCGGCTGTCGCCGCTGGTCTGGGGCGCCTGGCGCTCGCGCGAGGGGGAAGAAACCGACACCCCGGCAAAGCTTGCCCGCTTCCTGGACGGATGCCTGGAACTGGGCATCAGCAGCTTCGATCATGCCGACATTTACGGCGATTACGGGGCGGAGGCATTGTTCGGCCAGGCGCTGAAGGAATGGGGCGGCAAGCGCTCGTCCCTGCAGTTGATCACCAAGTGCGACATCGCCCTGCTGTCGCCCCAGCGCCCCGGCCATGTGGTCAAGCACTACAATAGCTGTGGCGACCATATCGTCGCCTCGGTGGAACAATCGCTGCGCAACCTGGGCACGGACTATATCGACCTGCTGCTGCTGCACCGGCCCGATCCGCTGATGAACCCGGACAACACCGCCGACGCGCTGGACCGGCTGTTGCGCTCCGGCATGATCCGCCATGTCGGCGTGTCCAACCACAGCCCATCGCAAGTGCGCCTGCTGCAATCGCGCATGGCGCGGCCGCTGGTCACCAACCAGATCGAATTCTCCGTCACCACGCTGGCCCCCCTGTTCGACGGCACGCTGGACCATGCGCTGGAAATGCGCATGCGGCCCATGGCCTGGTCGCCCCTGGGCGGCGGCGGCCTGTTCACCGGCGCCACGGAACAGGCGCGCCGTACCCTGGCGGCGCTGGAGGCCGTCGGCGGGGAGATGGGGGTGGGCGACCCCGGCACGGTGGCCCTGGCCTGGCTGATGCGCCACCCGTCGCGGCCCGTGCCGGTGCTGGGCACCAGCCGGCTAGAACGCGTGCGTACCTACATGCGGGCGGCGCAGCTGAAGATGCAGCGCCAGCACTGGTTCCAAATCCTGCAGGCCAGCCAGGGGCATGAAGTTCCCTGAACCCTTGACGATGGTGCCATTCCGCATGGTGCCACCGGGGATGGCCGGAAGTGTCGGGTGGATGTCCTTCCGCCCGGCGCCCGCCCGGCCGATACTGCCCGCCATGACGTGTCCTTAGGCGGACATGGGTGGCGGGGATGGGGAATGACGCGCGTACCGGCATGCATCGGGATAGTGGGCTATGACGACGTCAACGCCCTGGACGTGACCGGCCCCGCCGAGGTCTTCGCCAATGCCGCCGACCTGGCGGAATGGGGGCTGGCGGAATGGGGGGCCGCCGGCGCGCCACCGGCGTCGCGTCCCTACCGCGTCGTGCTGATCGGCGTCGCGGCCGGATCTTTCACCAGCGAGTCCGGCCTGACCTTCACCCCCCGCCACAGCCTGGCGGCCGACGACGTGCCGGCACTGGACACGCTGGTCATCGCCGGGGGCAAGGGCCTGCGTGAGCCCGCGACCAATACCGCCGTGGCCCGGTGGCTGGCCGGCAACGCCCAGCGCTTCCGCCGGGTGGCCAGCGTCTGCACCGGCATCTACGGCCTGGCGGCCAGCGGCCTGATGGATGGCCGCCGGGTCACCACCCACTGGCGCTTCGCCGACGACGTGGCCCGCCGCTTCCCCGCCCTGAGCGTCTGCGGCAACGCCCTGTTCCTGAAGGACGGCCCCTTCTACACCTCGGCCGGGATCACCGCCGGCATCGACCTGGCGCTATCGCTGGTGGAGGAGGATCACGGACCGGCGCTGGCCCTGGCGACGGCGCGGGAACTGGTGGTGTTCATGAAGCGGCCAGGTGGCCAGGCGCAATTCTCCGAACCCCTGCGCTTCCAAAGCCGCGCCTCCGACCGCTTCGCCGACCTGTCGGCCTGGATGCTGGGCAACCTGCACCGCGACCTGTCGGTGGAGGAACTGGCCCTGCGCGTGAACCTCAGCCCCCGGCAGTTCCGCCGCCGCTTCACCGCCGCCTTGGGCCGGCCACCAGCCGACTACGTCGCCGACCTGCGCCTGGGCGAGGCCTGCCGCCGTCTGGTCCAGCCCGGCGTGAGCGTCGACAGCCTGGCGCCGGCCATCGGCTTCCGCAGCGCCGACGCGTTCCGCCGGGCCTTCCGTCAGCGCTACGGCGTTTCCCCCAGCCAATACCAGGCGCATTTCTCCCCCGCCGGACCGGGCGACAAGACCATGGCCGGCACCGCCTGAGTTTCCATCCCCCTTGAATCAACGGAGGGCCCCATGGCCTGGTTTCCCCCTGTCCGCCGCGTCGCGACGGCGCTGCCCCTGCTTTGCCTGCTGATGGCGCCCGCCACCCTTTCGACCGCGGCTGAAGGGCCTTACACGCCGCAGTTCGACAAGGACGACAAGCTGACCTTTCCCGCCGGCTACCGCGACTGGGTCTTTCTCACCAGCGGCCTGGACATGAGTTACGGCCCCGCCATGCGCATGGGCCATTCAATGTTCGACAACGTCTTCGTGAACCGCGAGGCCTACCAGGCCTTCAAGGAGACGGGGACCTGGCCGGACAAGACCACCTTCGTGCTGGAGGTGCGCGGCGCGGCCGACAAGGGCTCCATCAACAAGAACGGCCATTTCCAGACACCGGAGGTGATGGGCCTGGAGGTTCATGTGAAGGACATGGCCCGCTTCCACGACGATGGATGGGCCTTCTACGCCTTCGATGCAAACGAGCTAACGCCCAAGCCGGCCGAGCAGTTGCCGGTGGAGCAGAGCTGCTACAGCTGCCATCAGAGCCACGGGGCGGTGGACACCACTTTCGTCCAATTCTACCCCACGCTGAAGCCCATCGCCGCCGCGAAAAAGACCTTCAGCGCGTCCTACCTGGCCGAAAAACCCTAGGCGGAGCCTACTGGCAACCACCAGCGGAAGGGGGGCATTCTTCCTCAGCGGCAAATGTGACCTCTCCTGACACGGGGTCATTGCCGTATTGCCAGGGATGGACTATCAGTGCGCGTCGACAGTTTGAAGCGCGGTCATGAAGCCCGGCCTTAGCCCCCTCGCCCCATCCACCCCCGATGCCCCGGCGCCGGCGCCGGCGGGGCCGCCCCCGTCGCGCGCCACCGCGCAGGGCACCCCCGGGAGTGCCCCAGGGGGAAGCGCCCAGGGGGGAAGCGCCCAGGGGGGCCAGGACGGCACCCGCGAGCGGCTGATCGACCAGGCGCACACCCTGCTGGCCCAGGGGGGCCTGAAGGCGTTGAGCGTCCGCAACCTCGCCGCCGCCGCCGGTCTGTCCACCAGCGCCGTGCCCTATCACCTGGGCGACAAGGACAGCCTGACCCACACCGTTTTCGGCGCGGCGATGGAGCGGGACCGCGAGGCCTGGCGGCGGTTCCGCGTCTCACTGGGCGACGAGGGCCTGCCCGTCTTCGCCCTGGCCGACGCCCTGGTGGCGCAGGCGCTGGCCCTGTCGGCCCGCCAAGGCACCATTGAGCTGGTGTGGTATGAGTTGATCCACCAGGCCCGCCACACCCCCGCCCTGCGCCCCATCCTGGCGCGATGGTATGAGGAACGGCGGGGCCGCCATCGCGACCTGTTCGCCCTGGCCGGCCTGCCCACCCATGTCGCCGACCTGATGACGCATTACCTGGTGGGCGACCATTCCACCCTGCTGGTGGCCGGCGGCGCCTCGGGCTTCGCCCTGTCGGTGGTGGAGAACATCCGCCACCTGTGCGATCCGGAGGACGGCCGGGCCGCCCTGTGGCACGACCGCCTGCGCCGCCCGGCGGGCCAGGATGACGGCCTGGACCAGGCGGGCGAAACGGAACAGCGCATCGTCGCCGCCGCCGTCGCCACCATCATCGACCAGGGCGTGGCCGCCGTGACCCACCGCGCCGTGGCGCAGCGGGCAGGCGTCTCCCTCTCCTCCACCACCTACTATTTCCGCTCCCGCGGGGACATCATCCGCCGCGCCTTCCAGTACATCCATGAGGAGTTGCGGCGGGAAATCCCCGCCGTGCATCATGAATTGCCGCCGCTGGCCCTCTTCCTGCGCGCGGTGGCGGACCACATGCTGGCGCCGGTGGACGGGGGTCGCATCGCCGGCCGCAACACCACCCACGCCCTGGGCGACTTCGCCCTGGAATCCTGCCGCGACGCCACACTGGCGCCCTTGTACCTGACCTTCCGCCAGGGCCGGGGCGCCCGCATCGGCGTGGCGCTGGCCATGGTGCTGCGGGGCCAGGCACCCCTCTCCTCCTTCCAGGCGCAGATCATCTCCACCTGGATGCAGGGCCGTGCGCAGATCCTGCACGCGCTGGACGCCCCGCCCGATGTCGATGGCTACGCCACGGAGATGATGGGCCTGCTGCGCTATCTCCAGCCCGCCATTCCCAAGGGCTAGGTTAGAGCAAAGCGCGATCACCTGTGATCGCGCTTTGCTCTTAAGCTGTTCATGATAGAGCGGATTTACACAATCAGGTGATTCCACCTGATCGCGTTCCGCTCTAAAATGCTAGTCGTGCATAATGCCGGCCGGCCAGGACCCAGGCGCGGGCTTCCGCCGCCCGCTCACCCTCCAGCACCCGGCGCAGATGGGTCACGCGGCGGTCCTGGTCGCGACTGTCCAGCACCGTGTAGATATGGGTGTAGGTGCCGTGCCGGCGGTGGATGACGGCGTAGGTCCGGGCGACGCAATCCGCCACGCCCGCCAGGGCCATCCGCTCCTCCCGCAGCAGGTGCACGGCGTCGCCGGGGTGCGTGGTGAGGCCGGGCGCCATCTCGAGGACGGCCAGGGGCTCCTCGGGCTGCGAGATAGCGGCGACGGCTTGGGGAAAGGCGGCGGGGATATGCATGGGGAACAGTCCACTCCAAACGGGATGGAACCGGCCATGCGACCATACGCTGCTACCCACTTGGTTGCCGCCGCCCGGGAACCGGGGGCCGCCACATCTCCGCCTCAGCGGAAACCACCTTGCCTGGGCTGGCAGGTTGGTGCGGGACGCCGGCCCCGCTCCTGATGCAACAATGCCGGCATCGGTGCCGACGGCTGGTGGGTACTCCCACCGCTCACGCCTGGCAAGCGCTCAATTGGGCATGGCTGGTCCAATCCCGGGCGGTCCAGTGCGGGGCCAGCACCAGGGCCCGGCCAGTGGCGACGATGTCGCCATCCCGGCCGCTGTCGTGGATACGGCAGATGGTGGCCAGGTCGACAAGGCGCTTCTCCGGCCGCAGGCGGGTGACGGTCACGGTGGCGGCCAGGGCCGTGTCCAGGGGTACCCGGCGCCAGAACACCGTCTCCTGCTTCAGATAATTGGTGCCCGGCCCCGGCAGTTGGACGCCCAGCAGGAAGGAGAACAGGCTCAGCACCAGGGGCTCGCGCAGGCGATGGCCGGCCAGGCGCTCATAAGCCCCCAGGTCGGGGTCGGCGTAAAGCCGGGTGACGGTCGCGGAAGGGCCGACCGGCGGCGCGCGCCAGCCCTCGTCTGGGGTCAGCGGCGCCAGGGTGGCGATACCCTCACACACCGCCTGGCCATCCGCCTGCCGGCGGGCCGCCACGCGGACCTGGGTCCCGTCCTGCGGTTCGGCATGGAAGGCCAGCGCCTCATCGGCGTAGGCCGGCGCCGGGAAGGTCACCGCCAACCGGGCCAGGGGCTGCCCCGGCAGAGCATCGGCGGCCAGGCCCCTCAGGATGGCGCACAGCAGGGCGCCATGGGCCACGGTGCGGCCGAAACGGGTGCGGGCGGCGTGGGCCGGGTCCAGGTGGATGGGGTTGTCGTCGCCCGACAGCCGGGCGAAGGCCCGGAAATCGTCCTGGCTCAGCGTCCGGTCGAGCCTCACGACGCCAGGTCCAGGCCCGGCGGGGGCACGGCCAAGCGGTGCTTCTGGATCTTGCCGGCGGCGGTGCGCGGGAAATCATCCACCAGCACGAAATGGCGTGGCACCTTGTAACCGGCCAACAGCGCGCGGCAATGACGCGCCAGACCGTCGACCTCCGTGCCCGGTTGAACGCGCACGTGGGCCTGGCCCACCTCCCCCCAGACGGGATCGGGCACGCTGACCACCGCCACCTCCAGCACGGCCGGATGGCGCAGCAGGGCGTTCTCCACCTCCACCGGGTAGACGTTCTCGCCACCGGAGATGAACATCTCTTTCAACCGGCCGGCGGGGTAGTAGTAGCCGTCGGCGTCCTGGCGCACCAGGTCGCCGGTGCGCAGCCAGCCGTCGGGGGAAAAGACGGCGGCCGTGGCGGCCGGCTGGCGCCAATAGCCGGGCGTCACCGCCGCCCCCTTGACCCAGGCCTCGCCCACCTGCCCGGGGGCCACGTCCCGCCCGTCGCCGTCCACCACCCGCACCCGGCACAGGATCTGCGGCTTGCCGATGGAGCCCACGCGGGCGACGGCGCCGGCGGGGTCGTTCAGGAACAGGGTGGGGCCCGTTTCCGTCATGCCCATGCCGTTGCAGACCAGGGCGCCGCGTTCCACGAAGCGCCGGGCCAGGGCGTCATCCAGCGGCGCCCCGCCGCAGGCCCAGCGCCGCACCGCCGACAGGTCGGTGTCCCTGAACCGGGGGTGCAAGGCCAGTTGGCGATAGACGGCGGGCACGCCGAAGAAGGTGGTGATGCGACCCTGGGCGATCAGGTCCAGCACGGCGCCGGCATCGAACGCCGACTGCACCAGCACCTCCCCCCCGGCCATCAGCAGCGGCAGGGTGTGCAGGTTGATGCCCGCAGTGTGGAACAGCGGCAGATAGTTCAGCGTGCGGTCATTTTCCGACAGATCAACGCCCTGGCGCAGGTTGACGTAGTTCGCCATGGCCATGCCGTAGGTGTACAGCACGGCCTTGGGCTCCCCGGTGGTGCCGGAGGTGTAGAGCAGGTACCAGATGTCGTCCGCCGGCCAGGTGTCACGCGGCGGCAGCGGCGGCTGGGCCGCCACATTGGCGTCATGACCATCATCCAGGTCGATGGTGGCGGGGCCAAGGACCGCCAAAGCCTGGGCGGTGCCTCGATCCTCCTCCCCGTGGACCAGCAGCCGGGGCTGGCAGTCGGCCAGCACGCGGGCCAGTTCCGCCGCCGGCATGCGCCAGTTCAGCGGTACCAGCAGACAGCCGCGCTTGGCGCAAGCGAACAGCAGGACGAAGAAGTCCGGGCGGTTGCGGCACAGCACGGCCACGCGGTCGCCCGGTTCCACGCCCAGGGTGGCCAGCAGGCTGGCGGTGCGGGCGGCGCGGTCGTCCAGATCGGCATAGGTCAGCGTCCGGCCGGTGGTGCCGCCGCCGGTCAGGTCCACCAGGGCCGTGCGCGCCGGCGTCAGCCGCGCGCGCTGCGCCGTCAGGTCGAACAGATC
>NZ_BACU01000073.1 GCF_000333275.1 Azospirillum sp. B4
CTGCCCAGCCTGTTCCTGCGGAAGCGCAACATGGGTGACACCCAGGCGGTGCTGGCCACGCGCACCTGGGGCGTGAACTCCAGCGCCCGCAGCCTGGTCTATGCCGACGACGCCCTGATCTCCGCCCTGATCGCCAACAACAACACCGCCGGCGCCCCCCGCTGGGGCCTGGTGGCGCCGGAGGAGATCGCCAGCGTCGACGTGCTGTACGGGCCCTATTCGGCAGCCTACCCGGGCAACTCCATGGGCGGCGTGGTGCGCATCACCACCCGCCAGCCCGACCACCTGGAAGCCACCGCCAAACAGACGGAAGCGGTGCAGACCTTTGGCCTGTACGGTACCCACAAGGACCTGGTCAGCTCGCAGACCAGCGCCAGCGTGGGCGACCGCCTGGGCGCCTTCACCTGGTTCCTCAGCGCCAACTATCTGGACAGTGACAGCCAGCCCCTGTCCTTCGTCACCAATTCCAAGGTGCCCAGCGGCACCACCGGCACCTATCTGGCCCAGAACAAGACGGGGGCCGTGGCCGACGTGGTGGGGGCCAGCGGCCTGCTGCACACCCGCATGACCAACGCCAAGCTGAAGCTGGGCTATGACCTGGCGCCGGACCTGCACGCCGCCTACACCCTGGGCTATTGGCAGAACGACGCCACGTCGGACGTCCAGACCTATCTGCGCGACGCCGCCGGAACCCCCACCTTCGCCGGCCTGTCGGGCTTCGCCAGCGGCAAGTACACGCTGTGGGAGGCGCATCTGGCCCAGAGCCTGAGCCTGCGCACAGACACGGGCGGCCCCTGGGAGGGCGAGGTGGTCGCCACCCATTACAGCTATCTGGACGACATCCAGCGCACGCCGACCAGCGTCACCGCCACCGGCACGGGCTTTGGCACCAGCGGCCGCATCGCCCGGCTGGACGGCACCAACTGGTCCACCCTGGACGCCAAGGCGCTGTGGCGCGTGGGTGGGGGGCATGTGGTCAGCGCCGGCCTGCACGGCGACCAGTATGAGCTGAACAATCCCACCTACAACACGGCCACCTGGACCGGCGGCTCGGACAGCGGCCAGAGCCTTTATTCCACCGGCCGGGGCAAGACCCAGACCCTGGGGCTGTGGGCGGAGGACGCCTGGACGCTGGCGCCCGATTGGACGCTGACCCTGGGTGGCCGGCTGGAACGCTGGCGCGCCTTCGACGGCTACAACTACAGCGGCACGACGGGCGTGCGCCAGGCCGAGGTGGAGGCCACGCGCTTCTCGCCCAAGGCCTCGCTGGCTTGGAACGCCGCCCCGGGCTGGCAGGTCACGGGCTCGTTCGGGGAAGCGTACCGTTTCCCCACGGTGGCGGAGCTGTACCAGCTGGTGCAGACGGGCTCCACCTACAGCGTGCCCAACGCCAGCCTGAAGCCGGAACGGGTGCTGTCCGGCGAACTGGCGGTGGAGCGCGCCTTCGAGGCTGGCCGGGTACGCCTGTCCCTGTTCCAGGAGAACACGCGCGACGCCCTGGTTTCACAGACCGCCTTCCTGACCGGCACGACACCCGTCACCTACGTCGTCAACGTCGATGAGGTGCGCAACCGCGGGATCGAGCTGGCGGCCAGCCGCGACAACGTGCTGGTCCGGGGGCTGGAGCTGTCGGGCAGCGTCACCTATGTCGACAGCACCATCCTGTCCGACCCCAACTTCGCCAGCACCACCGGCACCACGGCCACGGGCAAGCACGTGCCCTACGTGCCCGAGTGGCGCGTCACCCTGGCGGCGACATACCGGCCGGATGAGCAATGGGCCGTCACCCTGGCCGGCCGCTATAGTGGAAAGCAGTATTCGACCCTGGACAATACCGACAGCGTGGGCAAGGTATTCGGCGCCTTCGACAGCTTCCTGGTGGCCGATGTCCACGTCAACTACAAGGTGCTGGACAATTTGACGCTGGACCTGGGTGTCGACAACCTCAATGATGAGAAGTACTTCCTCTACCACCCCTTCCCGGGGCGGACTTCTTCGGCGGCCTGAAGGTATCCCTGTGATGACCATCGCTTCGATACCCGGTCACATCACCCGTTCCCCCACCCAAAGGACACGCACCATGACCCTCCCGTTTCCCGGCCGCCGCTGCCGCCTTCGCCGTCGCCCTTGGGTTTGGGCCTGGGCCTCGCCGGCACCGCCGCCGCCCATGCCCACCTGAAGCGCTCCGTCCCCACCGCCAGCGGCACTGTGGCCACCGCCACGCAGGTGGAAGCCTGGTTCACCGAGGATCTGGAGCCCAAGTTCAGCACCATCACCGTCACAGGTCCCGGCCCCAACGGGGTCAAGGTGGACAAGGGCGATACCCACACCGACCCGGCGGACGCCAAGCACCTGATCGTCAGCATCGACGGCGCCGCCCCCGGCACCTATACGGTGGACTGGGCCGTCACCTCGGTCGACACCCACAAATCCAAGGGCGGCTTCACCTTCGACGTGCAGAAGTAAGCGTCCCTCCCCTAGGGACCTGCGCGGCGCCGGCGGCCCCCGCCGGCGCCGTCTCCTATTCCGAGTGATCGATCGCCCGCCCATGAGCCCCTTGGAAACCAGCCTAGCCGTCACCCGTGGCCTGCACATCGCCCTGGCCCTGGCGGGCTGGGGCCTGCCGGCCTTCGCCATCCTGGTGTTGAAAGCGCCGGAGGGACCGGAGCGCGCGGCGCTAATCGGCATCCTGCGGCGGTGGACACGCGGCGCGGCGCTGGCCGCCCTGGTGGCGGGACTCGCCTGGTTCGCGGCGCAGGCGGCGGTGTTCGTCGGTGACGGCACGCCGTCCGCGATCCTGGGCGCCCTGGGGCCCACGGCGGGCACCCGCTATGGCCATGTGCTGATCCCCCGCCTGGCGCTGCTGGCCGCCGCCGTCGCCTTCGGCGGCCGGCTGCCGATAAAGGCACTGGCCGGGCTGCTGGGCCTGTCCCTGGCCCTGCACGCCGCCGTCGGGCATGTGGCCGTCACCTTCAACGCCGCCGCGCTGCCGGGACTGGTGGCCGAGATGCTGCACCTGCTGGCGGCGGGCGCCTGGCTGGGCGGCATGGCGGGCCTGCTGCTGGCCCTGGCGCGGCCCGCCCTGGCGGCGGACCTGGCCACCCGCTTCTCCCCCCTGGGCGTCACCTGCGTCACCCTGCTGGCGGCCACCGCCCTGCTGAATGGCGTGGGACTGATCGGCGGCCTGGCCGGCCTGATCGGCACCCCCTATGGCCAAATCGCCCTTGCCAAGGCCGCGCTGTTCGCCCTGATGCTGGGCTGCGCCGCCCTGAACCGCTGGCACGTCAGCCCCGGCCTGGCGCGGGGCACCGTGGGCATCGGCGCCCTGCGCCTCAGCGTCTGCGTGGAACTAGTGCTGGGCACCGCCGTGGTGGCGCTGGCCGCCTGGCTGGCCAGCATCGTGCCGGGAGCGCATGACCAGCCGCTATGGCCCTTCACCCGCAAGCTGAGCGGCGAAATCCTGTCCGACCCCGACTACGGCGGCATGGCCTGGAAGGCCATCGCCCTGACCGGCTTGGGCCTGGTGGCCACCCTGCTGGCGATCCTGCCGCCCTGGCCCGGCGCCTGGCGGCGCCCATCCCCGGCCGTGCGTCTGCCCGCGCTGGCGGTGGCGGCCGCCTCCTTCTGGTTCGGGGTGCCGGACCTGGACCTGCTGACGGTGCAGGCCTTCCCCACCAGCTTCTGGTCCTCCCCCACCGGGTTCACCGCCGCCTCGGTGGCGGAGGGCGCCGCCCTGTTCCCCAGCCATTGCGCCCGCTGCCATGGCGCCGGCGGTGCCGGCGACGGGCCGGACGCCGCCAATCTCAGCATCCCGCCCGCCGACCTGACCGCCCACCACCTGCTGGACCACAGCGAGGGCGACATCTTCTGGTGGCTGACCCATGGCATGCCGGATCCTGATGGCAAGCCGGTCATGCCGGCATTTGAGGGCCAGTTGTCGGAGGATGAGCGCTGGGCCTTGATCGACTACATCCACACGCTCAACAGCGGCAGCACGGTGGCAGAAGCCCAGGGCGTTTGGACCTGGGGCATGCCGGCACCGGAACTGGACCTGAGGTGCCCCGCCGGCCCGCTGGCCAAGGCGGGCAGCCTGGCCGACCTGGCCGGCCATCCCGTGCTGCTGGCCATCGGCCATGACGACGTATCCGCCCCGGCCCTGGCGGCGGTCCAGGCCACGCCCGTCGTGCCCGTCATCATCGCCACCGCCGCGGACCAAGCTCCGCCGCCCGGCACCTGCGGCGGCGCCGTGCCGGAGGCGGCGGTGGCTTACCGCACCATCGGCGGCACCGCCGACGGCCCCATGCTGGTGCTGATCGACAGCCGGGGCGCCCTGCGCCGCGTCTGGCAAGGCCCCTTCCCCGCCACGCCCGAGGCGGTGGCCCAGCTGACAGCCCAGACGGCGGACGCGGAACGCCACCCCTTCGCCACCGGCGGCGGCGGGCACCACCATCATTAGGATTCAGATATCCAGCACCAGCCGCGGGGTCTTGGCGCGGGAGCAGCAGGGCAGGAACTGGTCGTTGCGCGCCTGTTCCTCCGGCGTCAGGTAGAGGTCGCGGTGGTCGGGCACGCCGTCCAGCACTCGGGTGAGGCAGGTGCCGCACACCCCCTGTTCGCAGGAGGTGTCGACCACCACCCGGGCCTCCAGCAGGGCCTGCACCACCGTCTTGTCCGCCGGCACGGCGATGATCCGACCGGAACTGGCCAGCTGCACCTCGAACGCCTGGTCGCCGGCGGCGGGCGCCACCTCCGCCCCGAAGAACTCATAGTGGAGCCGCTCCTCCGGCCAGCCGCCGGACCGGGCGGCCCCCAGCACCGCGTCCATGAAGCCCTTGGGCCCACAGACATAGAGATGGGTGCCGGCATCCTGGGCGGCCAGCAGGGCGGGAATGTCCAGCTTCTGCGCGGCGTCGCCGTCATCGAAGTGGAAGCGCACGGCGTCGGCGAAGCCGCTGGCGCGGATGCGGTCGCGGAAGGCCGCGCGTGCGGGGCTGCGGGCGCAGTAGTGCATGGCGAACGCGGCACCCGTGGCGGCCAGCCGCTCCGCCATGCACAGGATGGGGGTGACGCCGATACCACCGGCCAGCAGCAGGTGGCGCCCCGCCCCATGGGCCAAGGCGAAATGGTTGCGCGGTGCGCTGACCCGGATCAACTGGCCCACCGCCACCCGGTCGTGCATCGCGGCCGACCCGCCGCGCGAGGCCGGGTCGCGCAGCACGCCGATGAGATAGCGGTGGCCTTCCGCCGGATCGTTGCACAGGGAGTATTGCCGCGTCAGGCCATCATCGATCAGCACGTCGATGTGCGACCCGGCGGAGAAGGCGGGCAAGGGGGCACCGGTGGGGTCGGCCAGTTCGAAACTGCAGATGCCCTCCGCCTCCACCGTCTTGGCCGCCACCCGCAGCATCAGCGTCCCCTCACCCATTGCCCCATCCCCTGTTGGTTTTCAGGCGCCCGTGTCGGCCTTGAAGCCCAAGGCCTCCAGCGCCGCCACGGCGCAGATCTCGTCATTGTCGGAGGTGTCGCCGGACACGCCCACGGAACCCAGGATGCGGCCGTCGGCATCGCGGATCAGCACCCCGCCCGGTACCGGCACCATCTTGCCGTCGGCCAGCTCGATGGCGGCGGTGAAAAAGGCCGGCATCCTGGCGGCGCGCTGCGCCAGTTCCCGTCCGCCGAAGCCCATGCCCAGCACGCCCCAGGCCTTTCCCGTGGCGATCTGCGGCCGCAGCAGGCTGGAACCGTCGTCGCGGGCCAGCGCCACCACATGGCCGCCGGCGTCCAGCACGGCGGCGGTCAAGGGCGCGAAGCCCCGGGCGCGGCCGTCGGCCAGGATGGCCTCCACCAGTTTCAGCGCCACGGCGCAGGTCAAAGCGGTCATCGTGTTCCCTCCTTCAGGCCGGCCCCCTGCGGACCGGCGCCGGCACTGTGCCACAGGCCCAGCTCCGCGGCACGGTCGCGGGTGTAGACGTCCGTCCATTTCAGGCTGCCGAGGTGGGTGACCTTGTACGGGTCATAGCGTCGCGCCTCCACCGCCACCGCAGCACCGCCGATATGGACGGCGGTGACGCTGCCCGGGCGTTGCAGCAGGGCGACGTCGGCCAGGGGGTCACCGTCCACGAAGATGAAGTCCGCCCGCCGGCCGGCCTCGATGGCGCCCAGGGTGTGGCCGCGCGGCATGGCGCGGGCGGAGACGCTGGTGGCGGCGCGTAGGGCCTGGGCGGGGGTGAAGCCCAGCCAGTCCACCAGGATCTCGATCTCCCGCGCGTGCCATTCGCCGTAGGGGGTGACGGCGAAGCCGCTGTCGCTGCCGGTCATGAAGGGCACGCCTGCCTCCCGCATGCGGGTCAGCGTGCGCTTGGGCACGGCGATCACCCGGCGCTGCATGGCCTGGTAGCCGGAGCCGGCGGTAGGCTCATGCGGCTGCCCGAATTCCACGTTGTTGCGCAGGAAGGTCAGGGTGGGGCTGACGTGGCTGCCGGACTTCAACATGGCGTCGATGCATTCATCGTCGGCGAAGAAGGCGTGGTTGATGACGTCCACGCCGGCACGGGCGGCGTACAGCACCGCCTCCTTGCCATAAGCGTGCGTCACCACCTTCTTGCCCAGGCGGTGGGCCTCCGCCACCATGGCGCCGATCTCCTCCTGGGTGAAGGCGGCGATGTGGGTGCCATCCTCGCGGAGGTGGGTGCCGTCCATGGCGATCTTGATGACGTCCACCCCGGCCTTGGCCTGGCGCCGCACCTCCTCCATCTGGGCGTCGCGCGTGGTGCACAGGCGGCCCGTCACATACTCCGGCGTGCCGACATGCTCCGGGAACCAGTCGTTCAGGCTGTGGCGGTTGGCGATGACATTGCTGCTGGCGGCGATGCGGGGGCCGGTGAACAGGCCGGCGTTGATGGCGTCGCGGACGGAAATGCTGCAGTTGCCGGCGTCGCCGGGCACGACGATCGAGGTGTAGCCCGCCGCCAGCACCCGCTGGGCGAAGAACAGACCGCGCAGGGCCCGGAACTCCGGCGTGGCCCAGTAGTCGATGTCCTCCTCGCTGCGGGCGTTGCCGAAGACGATATGGGTGTGAGCATCCACCAGGCCAGGCATGACGAAACGGTCGCCGGCGTCGGTCACCGTGTCGCCCGCGCCAGGTGCCGGGGCATCGGCCGTGGGGCCGACATGGGCGAACAGGCCATCCTCGACCACCAGGGTCTGGTCGGCGCGGGACGCATCCTCCAGCCCGGTGAACAGGTGCCGGCAGCGGACGAAGGTGCGGGGCATGGCCGATGTCTCCACCCGGCAGGCACAGGCCGCCGGGTCTCTCCCTCAAGCGTGTTGTTGGCGGTACGCTAGGCGGCCGGCGAGGGCTTGAGAAATGGGAATTTCCGCTGTTGAGCTATTGGCCCCGCCCATAGCTGTTCGCCCGCGCAAGAGGTGAACCCATCGGTTTCGTCCATACATGCAATGGATAGGAACGGTTTTTAACGCGGCGCCCTGCCCCCTAGATTTTGGGTTGGACCGCCCCGTGGAGAGGGCGGCCCCATCTTCGGGAGACGAGCGCCTCATGAATATCATCGGACCGGACGCCCTGGTGTTCGGTGTCGACGACGTCGACGCCTGCAACCAGTACCTGACGGATTACGGCCTGACGCCGGCCGGCGACGGCCGGTTCGAAGCGCTGGACGGCACCTGCGTCATCATCCGCGCCGCCGACGATCCCACCCTGCCACCGGCCATCGGCCCCGCCCCGTCGGTCCGCGAGATCGTCTACGGCGTGGCCGACGCCGAAACGCTGGAAGCCCTCGCCGCCGAGCTGTCCAAGGATCGCGAAGTGCGCCGGGGCGATGACGGCAGCGTCTTCGCCGATGACGACAGCGGCTTCCACCTCAAGTTCCAGGTGACCATCCGCCGGCCGTTCACCGCGCCGGCCGATCTGACCAACGCCCCCGGCCATCCGCCCCAGCGCGGCCCCAACCTCCTGGGCGTCGAGGTGGGCATGAGCGTGGCGCCCCGCACCCTGTCGCACGTCGTGCTGTTCGTTCCCAACATGGAGCAGGCGGAGGCCTTCTACGTGAACCGGCTGGCCTTCCGGGTCACCGACAAGTTCACGGGCACCGGCCCCTTCCTGCGCCCGGCGGGCACGGATGACCACCACACCCTGTTCCTGATCCAGACGCCGCCCTTCATGAAGGGGGTGGAGCACTTCACCTTCCACCTGGGCAGCGGCACGGAGGTGCTGTACGCCGGCACCCAATTCCAGGCCAAGGGCTACACCAGTTTCTGGGGGCCGGGCCGCCACCTGTTCGGGTCCAACTGGTTCTGGTACTTCAACAGCCCGCTGGGCTGCCACGTCGAATACGACGCCGACATGGACCTGCACGACGACGAATGGGTGGCCCGGCATCAGCCGGTCGGCGCCGACACCTCCCAGCTGTTCCTGTTCAAGGCGACGGACAAGTGGTTCCCCAGCGGCCCGCCGCCCAAGGGCGGTGCCCATTAAGTGGCCCCGCCCTCCCCAACCCCCGGGGCGCATGCCCCGGGGGAGGCCCGCATCCGCCTATGCCGGACGGATGAGCTGCTTCCCGGCCAGGCGCGGGGCTTCGATCCGGCCGGCAGCGGCCGTGACACCATCTTCGCCCTGCGCCGGGGCGACGCCGTGCTGATCTACCACAACCATTGCCCGCACCAGGGGGTGCCGCTGGAATACCGCAAGGACCGCTTCCTGTCCGCCGATGGTCAGCGCATCCTCTGTTACGCCCACGGCGCCCATTTCGACGCCGACACGGGCGTGTGCATCGAAGGACCGTGCCGCGGCCAGTCCCTGCTGGCCTTGCCGGGCGGGGTCGAGCACGGCTGGCTCTGGCTTAACCTGCCTCCGACCAGCCCCGTCCTGCGCTGAACGGCACCCAGGCCCGGACGTCAGCGCCCGCCTTGGACCGTCACGGCCGGGCGCCCCAGATAAGCCGGCGCGTCCGGCCCAGTGTTCAGCAGCAAGTCGATCACCGACACGGCGGGCTCAAACGCGCCCCAGAGTTGGGGATAGTGCGGATAGCCCTCATAGGAAATCCACTCCACCTCGATACCGCGGCGGGTGAAGGCGGAAACGTCAAGATAGCCCTGGGCGGCCGAACCGCTGAGGTACCGCGTGGCGCCCACGGCGGTGGCAAGATCAACCAGCCGGCCCGTGGCGTCCGTCCGCCTCAGGGCCTCCCGCTCCAGCACATCCGTGCACCGCCGGATGGGCGTGGCGATGCCCAGGCGGGCGCAGAGCGCGCGCAACAAGGCCTCATTGACACGGGACAAGGACGGCTCGTCGGCCAGGTCCGCCAGCAGGCCATCCAGCCAGGCGAAACCATCGGGGAAATGCGGCGCCCGCCCGTAAGCCAGTTCGATGGCGCGACGGTGGGCCGCCGACCAGCGGCGGTCAGCCACGCGCGTCTCATCGATCGCCTGGTGGTAGTTGCCCTTCACCTCGACCGGCACGGTCAACCAAACCGGCCCGGCGGCCGTCTTGATCTTGTTGCGGTTGCGCCAATCGCGCCGGGTGTACTGGACGCTATCCAGCAGAATGAGCTGGTCCGCCTGGCGGATGAGGTCGAAATAGCCGCGCCACGGCAGATAGTTGGATTGGGTGATGACGACCGTGCGGGACGGGCGTGCCCCGGCGTCGTTCCCGCTAACCATCCAGCACCTCGGTCAGGGCGGCCACCACCCGCGCCTGCGCCCCGGCGTCGATCCGGGCATGCAGCGGCAACCGGATCAGGCGGGCGGACAGGTCGTCGGTCTGGCGCATGGTCCCGCAGGCACGGCCGAAACGCATACCGGCGGGTGAGGAATGCAGCGGCACGTAATGGGAAACGGCGTTGACCCCCCGGGCGGCCAGACCGCCCAGGATCGCGGGGCGGCGCTCCGCCTGGGAAACCAGGATGTGATAGATATGGGCGTTATGGGCGCAGCCGTCCGGAATGACGGGCCGCCGCAATCGCCCCGCGGCCTCAAGATCCGCCAGGGCGGCATGATAACGCCCCCACGCCTCCAGCCGGTGGGCGGTGATGGCCTCGGCGGCCTGCAGCTGGGCGACCAGGAAAGCCGCTGTGATCTCGCTGGGCAAGTAGGACGACCCGACGTCCACCCAGGTGTATTTGGCGACCTCCCCGCGCTGGAAGCGGACCCGGTCGGTGCCCTTCTCCCAAATGATCTCCGCCCGCTCCACCGCCGCGGGGTCGTTGACCATCAGCGCGCCCCCTTCCCCGGCGATGATGTTCTTGGTCTCATGGAAGCTGAAGGCGGCGAAACGGCCGAACGATCCCAGGGGACGGCCGTGCCAGCCGGCACCCAAGGCCTGGGCCGCATCCTCGATCAGGGCCAGGCCGTGCCGTTCGGCGATGTCGAGGATGGCGTCCATCGACGCCGCCACCCCAGCGTAATGGACGACGCAGATGGCCCGCGTCCGGGGGGTGATGGCCCCCTCCACCAGGGCTTCGTCGATGTTCAGCGTGTCGGGCCGGATGTCGACGAAAACCGGCACCCCGCCCCGCAACACCACGGCGTTGGCCGTGCTGGTGAACGTGAAGGACGGCATGATGACCTCGTCCCCCGGCCCGATCCCGGCCAGGATGACCGCCATCTCCAGCGCGGCGGTGCCGGAATGGGTAAGCAGGGCGCGACCGCCCCCTACCTTCTCTTCCAGCAAGGCTTGCGCCTCCCGCGTGAAATGGCCGTTGCCGGACAGGTGGGCCATGTCAATGGCCTGGCGGATGAACGCGAATTCCTCCCCCGCCAGCGTCGGCCGGTTAAACCCTACCTGTTCAGGGCTTACGCGCGAATCGACCATGTAACCCTCAGGGCATCCACATACACATCGGACACCGCTTTAGTTAAACACACCAGCCAGCAATTCCCTAGCATCACCACAACTCATACACGATCATCGAACAATTTATAATAGCCGAATTATACATCATGGATGGCACAGGGGAGAGTTCTACGCAACCGATAACCACATCATAATATTGAATTAATAGACTTAAGCGTAGCGATCGGTGCGCCGTGACTTGCACCCGTTGAGCGATTCCGGCTTGTTTGAACCGGTGGCGGAGATTCCAACTATCCCCGAGAATGCCAACGGCAATATAAGCGGCACTCGTTACCACCGGATTTCCGATCAGGAGCGGACATGCGACAGCCTGTAATGGAACGGACGTCGGGGCCCGGTTTGGAGTTGACCCACCATCTGAACCCCTGGGACCGCGCGACCTTCCAGGGCAACACGGCATCAATCGCCACGGTCAGCATGACCGGCGGGACGGAGGGGGCGGCGCAAACCTTCGCCGTCTTTCGCGACTGGTGCCTCGAAAACAGGGTGCTGCTGGTCGATTGCCGGCTGCGGCATGACCAACTGGCCGAATGCGCCTTCCTCCAGGGGCTGGGGTTCCGCTTCATCGAATTGGCCTACCGACCATCCATCACCGATCTGGCACGGTTCCCGCCGGATCCGGAGTTGACCATTTCGCCTGCCACGGAGGCCGACCGCCCCATCGTCAGCGCCATTGTGGCCGGCTCGTTCCAGACCGGCAGGCTGCATGCCGATCCCCAGGTGGGGCCCGAACTGGGAACACGCCGCTACGTCACCTGGGCGGATCGCGCGTTCATCACCCCCGGACAGTCCGTGCTGGCATGCCGGCTGGAGGGCAAGACCATCAGTTTCATGACCCTTGCTGAACGGGGCCCGACGCGGCGTCAATGGAATCTGACCGCGCTGCCACCGGAGTTTCAAGGGCGTGGATTGGCAAAGCGGATGTGGGAAGCGGTCCTGCACTATCATCATCAGGAGGGCGTGAAGGAGGTGACGACGGCCGTTTCCTCGCTGAATGTCAAATCGTTCAACCTGCTGGCGGCCCTCGGCTTTCGTTTTCCGGCACCGGAAATCAATCTGCACTGGTGCCCGTTCGGCCCCTTGAACCAAGATGATCGGGTTTAAGGCCGGCGGCAGGAGCAAATGGCCGTGACGTAGCCCTAATCCATACCTTACGACACACGGCGCCCGCTGATAGCGCCTGTCACGCGCGTCGGCGGTCAGGCCGCTCCGTTACGCGAAGCTCTCATAGGATTGGTCAAGCAAATGGCGGGATCTGCCCCAGACGGCGACTTCACCTTGTCGATTGTGACGACATTGTACCGGTCGTCTGCCACCATCGCCGAGTTCCATGCCCGATGCAGCGCGGCCGCGGCGCCCCTCACCCCCCGGGTCGAGTTCATCCTGGTCGACGATGGCTCCCCCGACGACAGCTTGGCGGTGGCCCGGGATCTGGTGGCCCGCGACCCCAGGGTGGTGGTCCTGGAACTGGCGCGCAATTTCGGTCATCACAAGGCGATGATGACGGGATTGGCCCAGGCCCGGGGCGATCTGGTTTTCCTGATCGACTGCGACCTGGAGGAGCCCCCCGAGTTGCTGGCCCGCTTTTACACCGAACTGAAGGCGGGGGCGTGGGACGTGGTGTACGGGGTGCAAAGGCGCCGCCGCGGCGGCCTTTTCGAGCGACTGTCCGGGGCGGTCTACTTCTCCCTGGTCGAAGCGCTGAGCGACCTGCCGTTGTCCCGCAACCTGATCACGGCACGCCTCATGTCCCGTCCCTATGTCCAGGCGCTGGTGGCGCATCGCGACCGGGAGATGCAGATTTCCCATCTCTGGGCCATCACCGGATTCCGTCAGACCGCGCTGCCCGTCGATAAACTGTCACTGTCCCCGACTTCATATTCGCTGAAGCGGAAGGTCGAGATGGCGGTGGAGCATATCATCACCACGTCGACCAAGATTCTTTACTTCATCCTGTATTCGGGCTTCGCCATCAGCGCCACCTCCGCCATGTATATCTGTTATTCGCTATTCAAATATTTCGTGTACGGAGCGGGCGTGCATGGATATTATTCGCTGATCGTGTCCCTGTGGTTCTTCGGCGGCACCACGATCTTCATTCTCGGCATCCTGGGCATCTATATCGCCAACATCCTGTCGGAGGTGAAGCGCCGGCCCTACACGCATTTGCGCGCCATCCACCGCGCCAGCGACGACGACACGGCCCCCGGCGCTCAAACCAATCCGCTGTTGGATCTCTTCGGCCCATGAATCCCCCATCGTCCCCCATCCTCACCGCCATCGGTTCGTATTACAGCGCCAAGCTGGCGGAGCACGGCACCACCCCCCGGGGGGTGGACTGGAAGGACGGCGAGAGCCAGCGCCTGAGGCACCAGCAGTTCCTGCGGTTACTGGCGGACGATCCCCAGGCCGGCGTGGTGGACCTGGGCTGCGGCTATGGTGACTTCCTAGCCTTCCTGCGGGCCGCCGGACACCAGGGTCCCTACGCCGGCTATGACGTGGCGCCGGCCATGATCGAGGCGGCCCGCCACCTGCACGGCCCGGCCGCCGGCCACGGCTTCCATGTAGGCGCCCTGCCGGCGGCGCCGGCCGACTACGCCGTCGCCAGCGGCATCTTCAACGTCATGCGGGGCGCGACGCTGGCCGAATGGAGTGACCATGTGTGGCGAACCGTGGACGTTCTGGCACGGGCCGGCCAACGGGGCTTTGGTTTCAACCTGCTAAGCCTGTCGTCGGACCCGAACAGGCGGCGGGACGACCTGTTCTATGCCGACCCGGCCGCGACCCTGCGGACATGCCTGGACCGCTTCGGCCGCCATGTCGCGCTGCTGCAGGATTATGGCCTCTGGGAGTTCACGGTGCTGGTTCGTCATTCCTAAGGTGTTCCGCGGGCCTAAGGCGCCCACCGGCGGTCACTCCTCCCAAACCGCCAGGCCGAAGCCGGTACCGCCATAGTTCGCGCCGTTGTACAGCAGCCAGCGCCGCCCGCCCTGTTCGAACACACATGGATAGGTGGTGGCGCCCGCTTCCCAGCCCCCTTGGTCCGGGGCCAGGCCGCCACCGGCCCTGACCCACCGGTGGCCATCGACGCTGACCGCCCTGCCGATGCGATAGGGGGTGTCAGCGCCCCGGGCGGCATAGTGCATCTCATAGCCGCCGCCCGTCATCGGCCGAACCGTCGGCCGAACCGTGGCCACCTCATCCCCCTCCGGCGGAAGCGCCAGGGCGGTGGCGGGGTGCCAGGACAGCCCGTCCACCGACGAGGCGTGGCGGATGGCGTGACTCATGTCGGCGATGGCGGCACCCCAAGTCAGATGGGTGCCGTACCACATGCGCCAGTCGCCGGGCCCGAGCTGCAAGACCCAAGGATAGGATAGGCTATAAGGGTCCATCACGTTGCGGTCCAGAACCGGGCCGGCGAAAGCACGCTCGAACCGGCCCGACCGCGCGTCGCCAAAGGCGACGCCGATGGCGTTGCGCCAAGGCACGGAGCCCCCGACATTCCAGCCCATATAGTATAGCCGGTCGGCATCGCCACCGGGCACGACACAGCCGATACCGACGCCCGCGTCGTCAAAGGCGCCGACGCCGCCGGGCAGCAGGACAGGCGCCGCCGGCTGATCCTCCACCCGGGGGACTTCCCCCAAACGGATGAGCACCGTGCCAACGGCGGAACGGTTGGCCGCGTCCCGGCCGCTGAAAAACACGCGAACGAGATCCCCCTCCAAGGGGACGGCGACCGGCAGGGCGGCGTGGGTGAGCAAAGACGCGTCGGCACCGGCCGGGCCGGCGAATACCTGGCCCAGTTTACGCCAGCGCCCGGTTGGAATGGGAGCCATCAGATACGCCGCAAACGATGGCTGGGGACGGGCGAGACTTCGGTACCACGCGGCGCCACCACGCTCTCCGCCGGCAGGTCCGCCAGGACCAGGGCGCCGGCGCCCAAGACGCATCTCGGCCCAAGGGTGACATGGTCGCGCACGGTGGTATTCACCCCCAGGAAGCCCGCCTGGCCAACACGCACCCCACCCGACACCACGCAATGGGAGGCGATGAACACGTCATCCTCGATCACCGAATGGTGGCCAATGTGATTGCCACTCCACAACGTCACATTGTTCCCCAAGCGGGCGAAGGGCTGGATGACGTTGTTTTCCAGGATGAAGCAATTGTGGCCATGGGAAAGGTCCGGGAAAACGGTCACCCGGCTGCTGACGTAACTGACCAGTTCATAACCCTTGGCCCGGGCCTCGGCGACCTTACCGGCACGCACCGCGTTCAGCCGCGCATAACTGACGGCCACAAAGAAATCAAACCGGTCGGGCGGGTAATGATCCCCGACGGTTTCGAACGGCACGACAGGCCGGCCCAGGAAGGCGTCACCAGAGAGAAAGGCGGCATCGACGGTGAAGGCCGCCACCCGCCGGGGCGAGTCATGGGTGAAGTAAAAGTCGGCCAAGGCGGCGATATCACCGGCACCGAAGATGACAATATCCTTCATGCTGGCCCTCGCGTGCACGATCATCGCGACCCTGCTATGGCACATGCCACACCCTTTGTCATATGGTCCAGTGCGTTAACGAATCAAACAGCCCTTCGGGGCGCCTCCCGCCTCGCCCACCGGCCCCCGTGACGACCATGACCACCCATGCCAACCCGTACCGCCTGACCGGATCGCCCGCGGCCCGGCTGCTTTTCATCGTCACCGTCGCCGGCCTGGTCGACAGCCTGCTGCTGTTGGCGGGCACACCGATCACCCCGATCTGGCCTATCGCGACCCTGGCCGGCACCGCCATCGTCACGACCAGCGGCGAACTGCTTTTGAACCAGTTCAAGGTGGACGGACTGGCGGCCCGGCTGCCGGTGGCCCTGGTCGTCGGCATCAGCGTCACCAGCGTCGCCATGCTGATTCCCACCCTGGTTTTCGGGTGGACCGCCCAATCAGCCTTCATGGCATGGTCGGCCATGGTCATCGCCTGGATCATCGTGCGGCGCGAAAGCCGGACGGCTCTGCCCCCCGTCCCCTGGTCCGACGTTTTCACGGCGCTGGTCTGGGCCATCGTGGTCGCCTTCTTTTGCCGACACATCGCGGCGGCCCTGCCAACGCTGACAGAGACCCTCGTGCTCCCCAGTTGGGTCGATTATTTCGCCCACGGAACGGTGGTCGCCTCCTTCGGCGCACCCCTGGCGGCTGGCGGTGGTGATCTGATTGTGCCGGGCGCGCCGCGTTATTTTTATCATTACGCCCCCTTCATGCTGCCCGCCGCCCTGGGTCAAGTGACCGGCTTGCCCGCCTTGGGCCTGGCGACAGCGGTCCTTTTGCCGTTGGGGCTTTTCGTCGGTCTCTGCGGTTTGTTCGGGCTGGCGGCGGAGATGGGAGGCATGGGTGTCGCCTTCATCGCTTTGGGGCTTATGCTCCTGGTGCCCGATGCGTCCCATTACGGCCTGCGCAACGGCCTTCTGGGCTTCGACTGGTTGGTGTTCACCGCGCCGGGGTCCGCCTACGCCATCGGAACCGCCGCCGTCGCCTACCTGTGCCTTCTGAAATGGTGCAGGGGCGGGGGGGCCAGGCCGCTGGCACTGGCCGTGCTGCTGACGTTCATGCTGATCGCCATCCGCGCCCACATGTTCCTCTTGTGGGCACCAGCCATGGCCGGCACGGTCGCCTGGCGCCTCTTACCCGCGCCTTGGCCTTGGCGGATGGTTGTATTCGGGCTGGCCCTCGCCTCCCTTCTCACCGTGGCGCTGGTGTTCGGATGGCTGGGGCAGGGCCTGTTGACCTGGACGGCGGCCACCCGATATGCGGACGCCCTGTACAACAACGGTCCCGAGGCCGTCGCGGCCTGGGTGCATGCGCTTGGTGACGGCTGGCGGACACTCGCCGGCGGGTTGATGGCGCTGCCGGCGGCCCTCGGGGCCTGGCTGGTGGCCGCCGTGTTGGCCCTGGTCCTGGTGACCCGGGGCAAACGCTTCCAGGCGGAGGACTTGCCCCCCGTGCTGTTGTGCGTCACCTACGTCCTTCTGGTCTTCTGGGCGCCCATGGCCATGAACAATAACGTGTCGGAATACAAACAACGGCATTTCGTGCTGCTCTATGCCATCGTCGCCCTGTGGACCACGGTCAGGATGGCCGAGGCCGGCGGCTGGGGCACGTGGATCAACCGGTTGGGGCCTGGCCGGGGCGCCGCGGCGGTCGCGGTCACCGTCGTCCTGGCCCTGACGTTTCTCCACGGAACGGACCCCGCCCGCCCCTCGGCCGCGTTGGGTTGGGCCAGCGCCTTTTTCCACACCCGGGTGCAACCCGGCATACCGGAGGCGGCGGGCTATCTGCGGGACCATGCGACGCCAGGGGATCGCATGCTGATCGGTGGGCATGGCGCCAACGGGGCCCTTGATGGACCCGCGATGCAACTGGTCGCCCTGACGGGCATCCCGTGTCATGTGGCGCGCATCGACCAGATGTTGACGACGCGAACGCCGGAGGTGGTGGCGGTGGTGCGGCAACGGATGGCGGATCAGGCCGCCGTGGACCATGCCGGTGACCGTCAAGCCGCCGCGGCCCTGCTGCGTCAGCGCGGCATCCGATGGTACATCGTGGCGGCGCCGGACATGCCGGCCTGGGATGGTTCCGGCGCGGCCGCCACCTTCCACCGGGGCGAGGTCTTCGTTTACGACACAACCGTATTGGCCGGGGCATAGGCCCATCAGCCGAAGGCGAAATGTCGCATCCCCAACCCTAAGTCGTGTCCCGTAGGCTTTCTCAAAAGCGTCAGAAAAAGCGTTACGGGCATCCGGGGAAAAATCACCACGAAGCGACCCAGAAGCGTATCGAAACGATAATCTGGGAGACTTCATAATGGGTACTTGGGGCTGTGCGCGGAATTCCGCGCGTAATTGGCGACGCTTGTCCGCCGTTACTGTTCTTTCCCTTTTCGGCTCCACCTCCCTCAGCGGCTTGGCCTGGGCGGCGACCGCGCCGGCGGATGCCGATGGCCTGAGCGAAATCATCGTCACCGGCAGCCGCCGCGTCGACCGTTCCGTGGCCGACAGCCCGTCGCCGGTGGATGTGTTCACGCCGGAGGATTTGCAGCGCCAGGCCGGCAGCGACACGCAGGACCTGATCCGAACGCTGGTCCCCTCCTTCAACGTCGGCCATTTCTCCAGCGACGACGGCTCGGGCATCGTGCGCCCACCCACCCTGCGCGGCCTGCCACCGGATGAGACCCTGGTGCTGATCAACGGCAAGCGCTTCCACCGCTCCGCCCTGGTGCAGATCGCGGGCGACGCCCAAACCTCGGGCTCGCAAGGTGCCGACCTGAACCAGATCCCCGCCATCGCCATCAAGCAGTTGGAGGTGCTGCGCGATGGCGCCTCCGCCCAATACGGGTCGGACGCCATCGCCGGGGTCATGAACTTCACCCTGAAGGACGCGGCCGACGGCGGCAGCGTCATCGTCCAGTGGGGCCAGGACTATGCCGGCGATGGCGCCACCGGCCACGTGCAGGTGAATTCCGGCCTGCCGCTGGGCGACCGCGGCTTCGTCAACATCAGCGCCGAATACCAGAAGAACGACCCCACCGACCGGGGGGTGGAGCGCACCGACGTCACCGCCCTGAAGGCATCCGGCTACGACCCCGGCCCCAAGGGGTATCCCACGCCCAACCAGCGCTGGGGCGACAACGCGGTGGAGGCCGAGCGGCTGTTCGTCAACAGCGGCATCGACCTGACCGACAATTCCAAGGTCTACCTGTTCGGCAACTTCGCCCACAGCAACACCAAGGAAAGCTTCTATTACCGCGACCCGCTGAGCAGTTGGCTGGGCACCACCTTCACGCTGGACAACGGGTCCACCTTCGCCTGGAACAAGGTTTATCCCGGTGGTTACCATCCCTGGTTCTACGGCGACATCCTGGATAGCAGCATCACCGGCGGCTACAAGACGACGCTGAAGTCCGGCCTGATCATCGACGCCAGCGCCAGCTATGGCCGGGATGAGGTGCGCTACAACCTGGTCAACACGGTCAACCCGTCGCTGGGCCCCAGCAGCCCCACCCAGTTCTATGTCGGGACCCAGACCCAGGAAGAGACGGACCTGAACCTGGACCTGACCTATCCGGTCCACATCGATTGGCTGGCCAGCCCCCTGACGCTGGCGGGGGGTGCGGAATACCGGCGTGAGGTCTACACCATCACCCCGGGCGACGCCGCCTCCTACACCTCCGGCGACTATTCGGCCTACGTGCCGGTCGGGTCCAACGGCATGCCCGGCTTCACGCCCACCGACGCCGGCCAGTTCCCGCGCAGCAACTACGCCTTCTACGCCGATGCGGAGGCGGACGTGATCAAGGACCTCAGCCTGGGCTTCGCGCTGCGGTATGAGGATTTCAGCGACTTCGGCAGCACCACCAACTGGAAGGTGACCGGCCGCTACCAGTTGACCGACTGGGTCGCCATCCGCAGTTCCGTCAACACCGGTTTCCGCGCCCCCACGCCGGGGCAGGAGAACGTGTCNGAAGTGACCACCATCTTCCAGAACGGCAACCCGGTGGAACAGGGCACCTACCCCGTGGGCAGCGCCATCGCCAAGTACTACCGCGCCCAGGCGCTGAAACCCGGAACCTCGTTTCACATCGCCGGCGGCCTGGTCTTCGACCTGCCCTACAAGGTCAACCTTGACGTCGACTACT
>NZ_BACU01000072.1 GCF_000333275.1 Azospirillum sp. B4
CCCTGGATCTGGCGCCGCCCGTGGCCGAGCGGCGCTGGCTGGCACGGCGCATGATGGATTTTTAAGCGCGGAACCAATTCCGCGTCCGGCGGTTGCCCAGGATACCCCATCCCCGGTTCCCCGGGAGGGGCAGGTACCGACTGGGAGGAATGAATCATGGACGGTGTGGTGATCGCCCGGCACAGCTGGGTGGTGGCGTGTGATGGCGCCAAGATGCTGGTGTTGCGCAACGATGGCGACGCGCATAATCCGTACCTGACCGTCCAGTCGAGCGAGAGCCGCCCCACCACCCCCTCGCGGGAATTGGGCACCGGCCAGCCCGGGCGCATGCAGTTCGGCACTGTGCGCAGCGCCACGGAGGAGACCGACTGGCAGGACCAGGCGGAATCCCAGTTCCTGACCCATGTCGCCCGCCGGCTGGACACCATGGTGCAGAGCGGCCTCATCGGGCGCATGGTGCTGGCGGCACCGCCCAAGGCGCTGGGCGTGCTGCGCCGCCACCTGACCCCCGCCACCCGCGACGTCATCCTGGCGGAAGTGGCCAAGGACCTGACCACCCTGCCCGTGCGCGATATCCAGATGCTGCTGGCGGCGTGAACGGGAATGCCGAACCGTCGCCGTTGACGTTGTCAGGCGCCGCCGCCCTTGGCAGGATGCGCGCCTGAAACGTGGGGGAGGGGTTCGGCATGAAGCGCATCGGGGCGGTGGAACTGGGCGGCACCAAGGCCATCGTGGGGGCGGCCGTCATGGACGGCACCGCACAGCCACATTCCATCGAGACCATCCGCATCCCGACCACCACGCCGGAAGAAACCCTGGATCGCTGCGCCGAGGCCTTGCGCGATCTCAGCGCCCGCATGGGTGGGCTGGACGCGGTGGGCGTCGCCAGCTTCGGGCCCCTACAGCTGGATCCCGGGCAACTGGACCCCGGCCGGCCGGCGTTCGGCAGCATCACCCGCACGCCCAAGCCGGGATGGAGCGGTGCGCCGGTGCGCGACCACCTGGCCAGCGCGCTTGTGCATTTAAAGGAGGGGGGCGTTCCCGTCGCCATCGACACCGACGTCAACGGCGCCGCCCTGGGCGAAGGCCGCTGGGGCGCGGCCCGGGGCCTGGACAGCCATGTCTATGTCACGGTGGGCACCGGCATCGGTGTCGGCGTGGTGGTGGGCGGACGGCCGCAGCACGGCCTGGTGCATCCCGAGGGCGGCCATCTGCTGGTGCGCCGCGACCCCGCCCGCGACCCCTACACCGGCCACTGCCCCTATCACGGCGATTGCCTGGAGGGCCTGGCCTGCGGACCGGCCATCGAGGCCCGCGTGGGCCGGCCCGCCACGGACCTTCCCGATGACCACCCCGTCTGGGACCTGGTCGGCGATTATCTGGGCCAGATGGTGGCCAACCTGCTGTTCGCCCTGTCGCCCCAGCGCATCGTCATCGGCGGCGGCGTGGGCGGCCGGCCCGGCCTGCTGGACCGCGTGCGCCATCATGCCGGCCGGTACATCGGCGGCTATATCGACCACCCGGCCGTGACCGACGGCCTGGACGGCTACGTCGTGCCCCCGGGCCTGGGTGCGGAAGCGGGTTTGGCCGGCGCCCTGGCGCTGGGGTGGGACACCCTCCTTTAGCCAATTCCGCTATCTTTCCTTGAGTCGCGGCGGCGCTGTTCCCCATCAGACACTGCGGGGCAGGCGCGCACTACCATTGCAGTTCACCATCACCAACGGACAATCCATTCGGCCAGGACATGGCCAAACCTATGGTGTAGGTGCGGTCAATACGCCGCACCTGAAAGATATAAAATTTCACGTAGTGTGTTGCATTGTTGCGACATAAGACAGTCATGCTCACATCATCGCAATCAATGGCAATTGACCCCTGACCATTTGGTCAACTCCCATGATGCCACGAGCATCATAACAACGGGGGCACATCATGGGTCAGTCTGTCGCATTCGCGCGCCGTTCCCGGAATATCACACAGTTGCGTTGTTATCTGCTGCTTGGGGTCGCCATAAGCGCCGCGCCCGCCGCCTGGGCGGGGGAAGGTGCACCGCCGATCGTCGCGCAAGCGCAGGTGGCACAGGCCTCGCAGCAGCCGGACGACACCGCCACCTCCGCCGCCGCAACTCAGCAGACAACATCCCTCACCGAAATCGTCATCACCGGGTCGCGCATCCGCCGGGCCAACTTCGACACCATGCAGCCGGCCGAGGTCATGGGATCGGATGAGATCGCCAAGCGTGGTTTCACCAATCTGGGCCAAGCGCTGCAAGAGCTGCCGACGTTCGGTGTCCCGGGCAATAGTCCCGTGGGCGGCCAGGGTTCCTTTGGCGCCGGCCAGACCTTCGCCGACCTGTACAATTTGGGCTCCCAGCGCACCTTGACGCTGGTCAACGGCCGCCGTTTCGTTTCGTCCGCCAGTTCGTCCATTTTCGGCGCCGTCGCTGGCAGCCCGGTGGATCTGTCGGCCATCCCCACGGCCTTGGTTGACCGCACCGAAGTGGTGGCGGTGGGTGGCGCGCCCATCTACGGCTCCGACGCCATCGCCGGAACCGTCAACATCATCCTGAAGAAGGATTACCAGGGCGCCGACGTCAGCGTGTCCAGTGGACTGTCAGAATATGGCGACGCTGCCGACTACAACGCCTCGGCGGTGCTGGGCCGGAACTTCAACAACGGCCGTGGCAACGTGACGGTCGCCGTCCAGTACGACAAGCAGAATGGCCTTACGAACGAAGACCGCAAAGGCACCATTGGCGGCGCCAGTAAATTCTTCGGCAGCGCCACCAAAGGCCAGACCTTCACACAGCAGCTCTATTCCGGTGGCCGGCATTACAACATCTTCACCAACACCGGCATGCCCATGGTGGACGATGGCATCCCCATTTACGGAGGCCAAGCCTCGTCCGCCATCACCAATAACACCGGCCAAGCCCTGTATTTCGGCCCCAACGGCCAGCTGACGCCCTTCATCAATGGCCAACTGACAGGTAACGCCATCTATCAAGCCGGCGGCAGCGGCTTTCCCATTTCCGACTACGGCAACTTGCAGGTGGAAAGCAACCGGACCCAGGTCACGTTGCTCAGCCATTACGATCTGACCGACCATGTGCGTTTCAATACCGAGTTGTGGTACGGCCACCTCCGTGCCGCCAACCTGCGCGACCAGCCCTATTACAACACCGCGCAATTCGGCAATGCGGGCGACCCCAACGGCAACCTTATCCTGAGCACGGACAACCCCTACCTAAGCACCGCCGACCGCCAAACCATCATCAACAACCTGGTGGCCGCGAACGCCGACCCCAGCACCTTCTATATGGCGCGCGCCAACACGGATCTCGCCACCGGCGCCTTCCGCACCACCACCAACATCTATCGCGTCGTGACGGGGCTGGAGGGTGACTTCTCGGCACTTGACCGCACCTTCAACTGGGACGTGACAGGCACCTACGGCAAGTCGGAAACCTCGAACGAGGACCGGCAGGTGGTGACCCAGAACCTCTTCAACGCCATCAACGCGGTGCGGGACAGCAGCGGCAACATCGTCTGCGCCCCCGGCTACACCAACGCCGCCATCGCGACGCTCAGCAGCACCTGCGCGCCACTGAACATCTTCGGCATCAACCACGCCAGCAAGGCGGCAACGGACTACATCACCGCCATCGCCAACCCCAGCCAAGACAACGCCCAGTACGATGTGCTGGCCAACATCGGCGGCAGCATCGTCACTTTGCCCGCCGGCGACGCAAAGTTTTCGCTGGGCTATGAATACAGGCGCGAGACGACGGCCTTCGATCCCGGTGCGTTCTATTACGGACAGCCCAACGGCGACGGCACCCGCACCCAATTCGGCAACAGCATTCCCATCGACCCGGTGGCGGGCGAATACCACACCAATGAGGGCTTCGGTGAGGTGAACATCCCGGTGGTGGCGCCGAACATGGCGGTGCCGCTGGTTTACAGCCTGGAACTGCAGGGGGCGGCGCGCTTCGTCGACAACAGCCAGACCGGCACCTTCTGGTCCTACAGCGGCGGCGGCACCTACCAGCCCATCCGTGACGTCACCCTGCGCGGCAACTATACGCGGTCCTTCCGCGCCCCGGCGGTGACCGAGGCCTATAGCCCCACGGGCCAGATCTACACCCTCGCCGACGACCCCTGCGACCAACGATACATCACCGGCGGTCCCAACCCGGCCAACCGCGCCGCGAACTGCGCCGCCGCCGGCATTACCCAGCCCTTCACGTCCGACATCGTCGACTTCACCAGCCCGGGCACCAGTTCCGGCAACCCTCACCTGCAGAACGAAATCGCTGACAGCTGGACGGTGGGCACGGTGCTGCGCCCCCGTTACACCCCCGGGCTGACGCTATCCGCCGACTACATAAGCATCGACATCACCAATGAGATCGCTCAGTTAGGCGCCACCGACCTGCTGGACGCCTGCTATGACGGCGCGCCCGGCAATTCCTTCTGCAACACCTTCACCCGTGACAGCACCGGGCAGGTGACATCGGTGGCCGAAGGCTATTACAACGCCGCCATCGAAAGCTTCAAGGCCCTGCAGGCCGAACTGGATTATGCCTTCAACCTGGAGGACGTGGGCCTGCCGGCCAGCTATGGCGCCATCGACTTCAGCGTCAATTACCTGCACACCTTCAGCCACTATTATAAGGTGGGCACTGGCGACAAGCAGTACACGGTAGGTGCGGTGGAAGAGCCCCGCAATAACTTCACCGCCAACGTCAATTACAAAAACGGCGGGTTCGATTTTCTGTGGCAGACCCAATACTATAGTGAAACGCGTATCAACGTGAACACGCCACTGTCCAACTACCAGTACCCGGTCATGGACCCCTATGTGATGTTCAACACCTCGGCCGGCTATGAATTCGACGGTGGATATCGCATACGCCTCCTGGTGGATAACGTGCTGAACTCCCACATTCCCTTCCCACAGGCGGGCTATACGGGGGCGAGCGGCACGGCCCTTCCCCGCTACTACAGCGCCGTCCTGGGCCGGTACTATCGCCTCAGCGCGGGGTTCAAGTTCTGATCCCAAAGAAGCCCGCTCCCGGATTTGCGGGGGCGGGCGCAGAACCTGGCGTTGGCAGGGAGGAAAAAGCCTGCCGGTTCAGGCCACGGCGCCAGTTGGTGCGGATGGAACCGCCCAGGGCTGATCCATCTCAGGGTGGACAAAAGCCCGGCGGAATAGGATGCTGGGCAAGCGCATATTCCTGGTTGCCAACCATTCATCCATGCACTCATATAAGTAGCATCATGACACGCCGCCGCTTCTTCCCCCTGTCCGCCGTGCCGAGGTTCCTGGACCTCGGCCGGGTGCGGCGCGCGCCGCGCGGCTGGGTGTGGCTGGTGCTGGCGGCGGTGCTGCTGCGCGGGCTGATCCCCGTGGGCTACATGGCCAACACCAGCGGCGGCCCAGCCCCCTTCATGCTGTGCCCCGGTGTGCACGACGCGCTGGACCAGTTGATGGCGGCGGCCCCGCTCGCCTCGGCGACGGAGGCCGGACCTATCACCGCCGGTCCGCACGCCCACCACCACCCGGATGCGGGGGCCGGCGCACTAGCGCTTGCCCATGGCGGCCATCAGGGCCACCGGGCGGGTGGTGAGCAGGATCATATCGGCCCCTGCGCCTTCGCCGCCCTGGCGGCGGTGGCCGTCCCGCTGCTGTTGCTGATCCTGGCGCTGCCGACCCGTAGGTCCCGCCAGGTTTGGCGCGTCGGCGCCCACGCCCCCCGCCCCCGACTGCGCCTGCCCGGCACGCCCGGCGCCCGCGCACCGCCCATGGCGGCCTGAGCGCCCCGGGCATTCCCTTTCCCCACCCCAAGGCCCAGACCCGCGCCCGCTGGGGCATCCCGGGGCATCCTTGATCCATGCCCGCCGTCCAGCACCCATCGGGTGCCGGCGTCGGCACCCCTGTCTTCAACGGCCGCCGCCCCTTTCCGGAGCGCCGCCGCCCCCTCAAGGGATCGCCTTTCATGGCCCGCCTATCCCGGCGCCTGTCGCGCCGCCTGCTGACCACCGCCGCCCTCGGCGCCGGTATCGTCGCCAGTTCCGCCCTCGCCGGCCCGGCTGACGACGCCCCGGTTGACGACGCCGATCGGGACGCCAGCACCGTCCTGGTCACCGCCGACCGCCCCTTCCACACGCCGCAGACGGCGGAAAGCGTCACCGCCCGGAAGATCGCGGAAACGGTGAACGTCCTGGACACCGAAGACGCGCTGAAGTACCTGCCC
>NZ_BACU01000071.1 GCF_000333275.1 Azospirillum sp. B4
CTGCACCTGGGCTATCGCCTGGTCACCACGCTGGCCGACATGGCCCTGGGCCCGGCCGGCAGCCGCTTCCGGGGCCATGAGTTCCATTACGCCAGCGTCCTGACCACCGGCGCCGATGCCCCCCTGCTGACGGCGGAAGCCGCCGACGGCACCCTCCTGGGCCCTCTGGGCAGCCGCCGGGGCAATGTGGCGGGGTCCTTCCTGCATCTGATCGCGCGGGCCTGACCGGGCCTCTCAGCCCCGGGTCAACAGCTCCGCCAGCAGCGGGTTGGGGAAGCGGCGGTCCAGGGTCACGGCCAGGAAGCTCTCCACCATGGTGGGCAGGCGCCCGGCCTCCACCAACTGGCCGCCGCCCAGCTCATCCCGCACGACGATGGGCGGAATGACGGCCAAACCGGCATCCTCACGGACCATGAGACGGATCATGGCCATGTCGTCCACCTCCGCCGCGATGCGCACGGTGACGCCCAGTTGCGCCACCAGCGCATCGAACGTCGCGCGCAGCGCCGTCTCCGGCGTGGGCAGGATCAGGGGGTGGCGGATCAGTAGGGTCGCCAGCGGGACGCCATGCCCGGAGCCTTCTGCCGGGGTGGAGCCCAGCCGGGCCGGCGTGCCGATGAGGCTGACCGGCTGCTCATCCAGGCGGTTGATCAGATAGGGGCTGGCAGCATCGCGGGGCGGGGCCAGGTTGGTCAGCACCACATCCAGGGCCAGGCTGTCCAAACCGCGCAGCAGTTCCCCCTGGGAGCCCGAGCGCAGCACGATCTCCACATCCGGGCGACCCAGCAGGGGACGCAGGAAGCCGATCTGGAAGTTCCGCGATAGGGTGGCGAGCGCGCCGACGCGCAAGGCGCGCTGGCCGCCCCGGGCGTTGCGCAAGGTAGCGGCCAGATCCTCCGCCGAGCGGAAGATGGCCTCCGCATGGTCCAAGGCGATGCGCCCCGCCTCCGTCAGGATCAGGCCACGCCCCCGGCGCTCAAACAGGTCGTGGCCCAGGGTGTCCTCCAGCGTGCGCAACTGCGTCGACAGGGCGGAGGGGGAAAGGTTCAGCTGCCGGGCGGCGCCCGTCACCGTGCCCTCGCGTGCGACGGCCCGGAAGAGGCGCAGGTGATGCAGGTTGAGCGAGGCCACGCCGCGAGATTCCAAAAAATCGAATGGATTCCGCTAAAAGATGTAATTTTCTGGAAATTAAGCAAGCGCTATCTCCTGCCTGCGTTTCCAATCCTGGGCCGCGTTTCCCTGGAGAGTTCGATGCCGTTGTCGAGCCTTGCCCCGGCCGTGCCGCTGGTCGCGGCCGCCATCGCCCTGCTGCGCCCCGGCCGCTGCCCGAAACCCATCCCCGTGATCGCCGAGGCGGCGGCATTAGCCGCCTTCGCGCTGTGCCTGGCGGGGGCGGTGCAATTCGCCTTCAAGGGCGTGGGGGATGGCGGGCCGCTGGTGCGCCTGGATGTGGTCAACACCCTGGTGGCGCCGGTTGTCGCCTTCATCGGCTGGGTGGTCACCCGCTACGGCCGCACCTACCTGGATGGCGCGGCGCGGGAGGGGCGTTTCCATGCCCTGATGCTGACGGCCCTGGGCCTGGTGCTGCTGCAGGTGCAGGCGGGTAGCCTGGCGCTGCTGGTGCCGGCGCTGGCGGCCATCGGCTTGGTGCTGCGCCAGTTGCTGCTGTTCTTCCCTGACCGGGCGCCGGCGCGGCGCGCGGCCGCGAAATTCACTCTGGTCTGGGGGGCCGGCGACGCCGCGCTGATCCTGGCCACCGGCCTGCTGTGGCTGGCCTATGGCACCCTGGACATCGCGACCATCGAGGTCGCCGCCCGGCTGGCGCCGCTTCCCCCGGCGGCCGAGGGGGCCATCGGCATGCTGGTCCTGGCCGCCTTGCTAAAGACGGCGGCCTTCCCCCTGCATGGCTGGCTGACCGAGGTGATGGAGGCACCGACGCCCGTGTCGGCCCTGCTGCACGCCGGCATCATCAACAGCGGTGGTCTCCTGCTGATCCGCCTGGCCTGGCTGGTCCAGGCCAGTCCGGCGGCGATGGCGGCGCTGGTGCTGCTGGGCGGGTTCACGGCCCTGTTCGGCGCCCTGGTCATGCTGACCCAAAGCGCCGTCAAGACGGCGCTGGCCTGGTCCACGGTGGCGCAGATGGGCTTCATGCTGCTGCAATGTGGCCTGGGTCTGTGGCCGCTGGCGATGCTGCACATCCTGGCGCACTCGCTCTACAAGGCGCACGCCTTCCTGTCCTCCGGCGGGGCCATCCGGGCGGTGCAGGCCACGCGGCGCCCCGGCCCCGTCGCGGCCCCCGGCGTGGGGGCGGTGGTCCGGGCCTTCGGGCTGGCGCTGGCCCTCTACGGCCTCACCGCCGTCGGCTTCACCCTGCTGGCCGGGCCGAAGTCACCCCAAGCGCTGGCCCTGGGCCTGATCCTGGTGTCCGGCGTCGCCTACCTGGTGGCGCAGGGGCTGGCGGATGCCGCACCCCGGGCCCTGACCCAGCGCACGCTGATCGCCTCCACCGCCGTCACCCTCTCCTACTTCGGGCTGCAGGCCCTGGCGGTGCATGCGGCCGGCGGCACCCTGCCCGCACCGCCGGTGGCCGGCGCGCTGGAATGGGCGCTGATCGGGCTGACCGTCACGTCCTTCTGCGTCGTGGCCGTGGCGCAGGCGCTGTTCCCCCACTGGGCCCACCATCCGGCGGCGGCGGGCCTCAGGGTCCACATCGCCAACGGGTTCTACCTCAACGCCGCCTTCGACCGGCTGATCGGCGGCTTCCGCGCCATCCGGTCCTGACCACAGTCATCCCTGGAGACGACCCATGTTCCACGATCAGCCCGCTATCGCGCCGGCACCGGCCAAGGCCCTGTTCGCGGCGGCCGAGGCGGCGATGCGCGCCGTCCCGCCGGCCTTTCCCCTGGACGCCACCGTGGCGGTCAATCCCTTCATGGGCCAGACCGGGGAAGACTTGGCGCACGCCGCCGCCCGGCTGGCCCGTGTCGCCGGGGTCCGCCTGACCCGCAGCCGCGAGGATTACGCCGCCATGATCGCCGCCGGGGAGATCACCGCCGGCGACCTGGCGGCGGCGCTGGCCGCCTGCTCCCATCCGGGCAAGCCAACCGATGGGACTGCCCTGACGGCGCTGGCCCATCAGCCTAATCCCGCCCCGCAGGCGCTGCCCACCATCGCGGAACTGGCGGCGCGGGCCACCGGTACCGACTGGCCCGCGATCATCCGCCGCTGCCTGGGGCTGTGGGCGGCGGGTCACTTCGACCGGGGGCAGGCCCTGTGGACGCCGGCCCCCGGGTCCTCGGCCTTCGCCGCCTGGCGGGAATGGGCGACCCATGACCTGACACCCGAACTGGCCGGGCTGACAGGCTTCTGCCGCCACGTCGCCCATTGCCCGGACACCCCCGGCCGCGCCCTACTGCGCGCCGCCGCCGCCCTGGACCTGACGCCGGACGCGGCGGAGACCACCTTCCACCGGCTGCTGACCGACCTGGGGGGCTGGGCCCAGCATGCGCGGTGGCTGCAATGGCAGGCCGAACTGGCAGGCGAGAGCGACGGCACGCTGGCCGACCTGCTGGCGATCCGCCTGGTGTGGGAGGAGGCCCTGCTGGCCCATGTGCCGGCGGTGGCCCCGGCCTGGACCGAGGTGCTGGCCGCCCACGCGCGGCCGGTGACGCCGGACGCCGACCTGGTGGTGGACACCATCCTGCAGCATGCGGCGGAAATGGCCTATCAGCGGGGCCTGGATACCCTGCTGCGGGGAAGCGACGCGGTAGCGCCCGGGGACCGGCCCTTGATGCAGGCCGCGTTCTGCATCGACGTGCGCTCCGAACCGTTCCGCCGGGCCCTGGAAAGCCTGGACACCGGCATCGGCACGCTGGGTTTCGCCGGCTTCTTCGGCCTGCCGGTGGAGCACCACCCGGCCGCGTCCGACCTGGGGGAGGCGCGGCTGCCTGTCCTGTTGCCGCCCCGCCTGCGGTCCTGCACCCCCCTGCCGCCCGCCCACGAGCGGCAGCGGCGCATCGCCGCCCGCTCCGCCCGCGCGCTGGGGCGGTTCCGCCAGGCGGCGGTATCCTCCTTCGCCTTCGTGGAGTCGGCGGGCCCCCTGTACGCCGTGAAACTGCTGCGCGACGCCCTGGGCCTGGGCCGTACGCGGGGAGCCGACCCGGCGCCGGCCTTCACGCCCGCCCTGCCGGCGGATGCGAAGGCGGCGACCGCGGCGCAGGTGCTGAAGGCCATGTCGCTGACCCGGGGACACGCGCGCCTGGTGCTGCTGATCGGCCATGGCGCGACGCTGCACAACAACCCGCACCACAGCGCCTATCACTGCGGCGCCTGCGGCGGCCATCAGGGTGATGTCTCCGCCCGCCTGCTGGCGGGCCTGATGAACGATCCGGAGACGCGGGCGGGCTTGCCGGCCCATGGCATCGACCTGCCGGCCGACACCCTGTTCCTGGCCGGCCTGCATGACACGGTGACCGACCGCGTCACCCTGTATACTGAGGGCGCCGGCCGGGATCATGAGGCGGACATCCGCCGCGCCCGCGATTGGCTGGACCGGGCGGGGCGCCAGGTGCGCCTGGAACGGGCGGCGCGCCTTCCCGGCGCCAGCGCGGCATCGCTGGCAGCCCGCGCCCACAACTGGGCGGAGATGCGTCCGGAATGGGGGTTGGCCGGATGTGCCGCCTTCGTCGCCGCGCCCCGGGCCGTCACCGCCTCGGGCGACCTGAAGGGCCGCGCCTTCCTGCATTCCTATGACTGGCGAGAGGACCGCGACTTCGCCACCTTGGAGTTGATCCTGACGGCGCCGGTGGTGGTGGCCAGCTGGATCAGCCTGCAATATTACGGATCGGCCGTGGCGCCCGCGCTGTTCGGTGGCGGGGACAAGCTGATCCACAATGTCACCGCCGGCATCGGCGTGGTGGAGGGCAATGGCGGCATGCTGCGCACCGGCCTGCCCTGGCAAGCCGTCCATGACGGGGAGCGGCTGGCCCATGCACCCCTGCGCCTGTCGGTGCTGGTGGAGGCCCCACGGCACGCCATCGCCGGGGTGCTGGCCCACCACGAGCAGGTGCGGGCGCTGTTCGATAATGGCTGGCTGACCCTGTTCGCCCTGGAGCACGGGCGCATCACCGCGCGCTGGCACCGCGACACCGGTTGGACCGAGGCTGGAGTGGCCCGGGCCGCGTGAGACGGTCGTTCGAACGCGTGTCTCACGATAGGCCAGCACCATGGCGCCGACGACGAGGGGAGTGCGGCGGCCGCATGCCCCTGGGCCCGGCGGGCAGCCGCCGGGACGGCGTGGCGAGGTCCTTCCCGTATTTGATCGCCCGGCCGGTTCAGCGCGACGGAGCCAATACGGCGGCGGCGTGTTGGACCTGCTGGGCCAGGTCGGCATAACGCGGCGCCCACCCCAGGTCGCGGGCGGCACGGGACGGGTCGGCCACCAGGATGGCGGGGTCCCCCGGGCGCCGGTCGGCCAGGCGGATGCGGATGTCCACCCTGGTCGCCGCCTTTACGGCGTCGATGACCTCGCGCACGGAGAAACCACGGCCGGTACCCAGATTGGCCGTCAGCGACGTCCCGCCCGCCAACAACCGCTGCACCGCCAGGGTATGGGCGGAGGCAAGGTCGGCGACATGGACATAGTCGCGGATGCAAGTGCCGTCCGGTGTGTCATAGTCTGTGCCAAAAATCGCGATATCCGGCCGTTGGCCGAACGCCGCCTGCAGGACCAGGGGAATCAGATGGGTTTCCGGCTGATGGTTCTCGCGCAGTTCACCGTCGGGATCGGCGCCCGCCGCGTTGAAATACCGCAGGATGGAGAATCGCAAGCCCTGCGCCGCCGCCACGTCTCCCAGGATCCTTTCGACCATCAGCTTGCTTTGGCCGTAAGGATTGACCGGGTTCAGGCCATGGGTCTCGGGGATGGGTGTGAATTTCGGGTTGCCATAAACCGCCGCCGTTGAGGAGAAGACGATTTTCCCCACGTCGTGGGCACGCATCGCCCGCAGAAGGGACAAGGTTCCCGCCACGTTGTTCTGATAAAAGCGTTCCGGTTCACGGACAGATTCGCCCGCTTCAATGAAGGCGGCGAAATGCATCACGGCCGCCGGCTTATACTCGGCGATCACCGCCGCCAGGCGGGCCTCATCCTCAAGCTTCCCAACTTCGCACGGCCCCCACCGCACCGCATCGCGCACACCATTGGACAAATCGTCATAAACAACGGGGCAGAAGCCGGCCTGCGACAACGCCTTACACGCATGACTGCCCACAAAGCCGGCCCCGCCGGTCACCAGAATGGTCTTATCCATAAAGCCGATCCCCGAGATTAATAGTTAAATTTGGCAATAAAATTGCTAAAATTTTTCTGGCTAGTTGGCCACCATATAGTCCACCTTAATGGAAGACCAGTATTACCTCATCGCCCCTTACGCCAGCCGCAGCACCATGGCGCCGGCGGCGATCAGGCAGGCGGCGGCGGGGCGGGGCCCCCACCCACGCCATGCTGGGGATGCTGGCGCAGATGATCCCTACGCCCAGGGCACCCTGGCCGCGCTTGGCTTCCTCGCCATCGTGCTGGTCCCCTGTCACCGCCCGGTCAGGTATGGCAGCCCCGGTGTCAGAACAGCGCCGGCCGGTCGCCCCGTCGCAACGCCCCCGCATCCCGCGCTTGCGCCCGGTCGCATAGCCAGCCGAAGCCCAGGCCCAGGCCGGCCCACAACGTGGCCTGGATGCCCCATGACGCCAGGCGGAAGCGCCACAGCAACTGCGCCGGGAAACCCTCCGGCACCTCGTCCACCATGGGCAGGACCAGGCCGGCCGCCGCCATGACGGCGACGAACAACAGGCCGCCAGCGAGGCCGGCGTTCCAGGATCCCCAACGCGCCGCCAGGCGGCGGGCGGTGACGACGGCCGTCGCCATGGCGGCGACGGACAGGATCAGCAGCATGAAGAACAGGGCGGTGCGCTGTTGGATGGTGTCGGGATTGCCCACCGCCGGCGGGTTGGCCGGATACTTGAACCCAGGCACCAGCACGATGGCCAGGAAGCCCAGCGCGGCCAGGGTGGCCGCCAGGCCGCGCGGCCCCAGGGCGCCCATGCGGCCCTGGGCGTAGGCATAGGTCAGGGCGAACAGGCCGCCGATGGCGGCGCCGTGGACCAGCAGCCCAGTCAGCAGGCCCCAACCGGCCTGCGTGCCGCGGCTGAAAATCTCTTCCTCCCCATCCGCCGCTTCGGCGCCGTGGTGATGATGGCCGCCCTCAGCGGCGTGCTCATGCGGGGCGACCGTGTCGTGATGGCCGCCATCGGGGTGGTCGCCATCGTGATGATCATGGCCACCGCCAGCCTCCAGCGCGATGGCGCGTTCCACCGGCGGCTCACCGATCAGCGTGGCCACGCCGAAGGCGAGCAATCCCGCCAGGATGCCGATGAGCATCCCGCGGGCCAGCAAAATTCCGATCATGTGAGGGAACCCGCCCGCCTCAGTGGCAGGGGAAGCCCAGCAGGTGGCGGGCGTCGTGCACGAACTCATGCACTTCGCGCCCCTGGATCAGGGAGGTCGCCCCCTGCTCCGCCCCCACGAAATAGAGCATCAGCACCAGCAGCAGCCCGCCGAACACGGCCCAGGGCAGCAGCTGGGCGCCGGAGATCACGGGCAGGGCAAGGGTGGTGGTGCCGGTGTGGGTGGCGGCGTGGACCATTGAAAACGCTCCCTGGGATTACGCGTCCCATATGCGGTCGAACAAGGCGACGGAGGGTCTGGCTTCCGCACGCGACACCCTGGAAAGGGCGAAGCGTTCGGTTACAGTGGCGCGACCGTGCCGGATTTGCACCGGCTTCCCCCATGCGCGGGTGATCCGTGGAATGGTAGGGAGGGGGCGCACCGCGTTCAAGGAATATCTCATGCCGTCCCGCCTGACCCTGCTGGCCCACGCCGCCACCCGCGCCCAGCGCGACGCCGTTTTCGCCCCGGCCGAAACGCCGGCGGAGGAGGCGGGCCTGGCCCAGGCCGCGCGGTTGGCCGAGATCCGCGCCCTGCGCAAGATCGATCGCCTATGGACGGCGCCGGAGGTCCGCGCCCGGCAGACCGCGGATGCGCTGGCCGGCGCCCTGGGCGTGGAGCCGCATGAGGACACGGCCCTGGCCGATCTGGACGTGGGCGCCTGGCAGGGCCGCAGCCTGGCCGACCTGTCGGCCCATGAGGCGGACGCGGTGGCCGCCTGGCTGGGCGATCCGGAGGCCCGCCCCCATGGGGCTGAGTCGCTGGCGCAGTTGCGGGCGCGCGTGGCGGCATGGCTGGAGCATATCCCCATCGAGGGCCACACCCTGGCCGTCACCCACCCGTCCGTGATCCGCATGGCGGTGGCCGTCGTGCTGGAGGCGCCGCTTCCGGCCTTCTGGCGGCTGGACATCGCGCCGCTGTCGCTGACCGATCTGCGCTGGCACCATCGCTGGGCCGTGCGCGCCACCGGGGTGGACACGCACGACTACCGTTAGGCGCCGGCCAGACGGGCGAAGTGGGGCAGCACCTGGGCATTGTCGAGGCTCAGCAGGGTGTCGCCGACATACAGCTCCGTCACGCTCCACCCTGGCACGTCGGCGGGGCGGATCTCGCCCGCCACCCAATGGCCGGTGGTGCGGGCGATGGTGTCCCGCGCTTCCGCCACCTCCTCCGCCGGGCGATCGAAAAAGATGTGCAGCATGTTGGTCTGCGGCACGGCCGGATTCAGCCGGATGCCGGGGATGGCGGCCAGGTGCGCCGCCAGGTCCAGCGCCCGGCGATAGCAGGCGTCCATCTGGCCCAGCCGCGTCTCGAACCGCATGGCGGCGGTGGCGACCATGGGGGTCTGGCGCACCAGCGTGCCGCCCAGGCGTCGCTGCCACAGCCGGGCGTTGGCGATGAAATCGGCGTCGCCCGCCAGCACGGCGCCCGCGATGCCGCCGATGCCCTTGTAGACCGAAACGTAGACGGAGGCGAAGCCGGCCGCGATCTCGGCATAGCCGCGGCCATAATAGGCGCGGCTTTCCCACAGGCGGGCGCCATCCATGTGCAGCGGCAGCTGGCGCGCCCGCGCCAGGTCCTTCAGCGCCTGCAGCTCTTCCCATTCCGGCAGCTGGCCGCCGATCTCGCGCAAGGGCAGTTCCACCAGCAGGCAGGCCAACGGCTGGGACACGGCCGCCAGGTCGCGGGCCAGGATGGGCCGGCGGCGATCACCCACCGGCACGCCGTGGAAGGTGAACAGGGCCTGGTAAGCCTCTTCCTCATGCAGGGCGAGGTGGGAGGTATGGGGCATGCCGAAGCGGGCAACGCCGCTGACCTCCGTCCACAGTCGCATGGCGATCAGTTGCGCCATGACGCCGCTGGGCATGAAGGCCGCCGCCTCCTTGCCCAGCAGGCCGGCCACCGTGCCCTCGAACGCCGTCAGCAGGTCACCCTGGCCATACTGGTCATGGGTGACGCCGTTGGCGTCGCACCAGTCCGCCACCGCCCGGAATTCCTCCGCCGGGGTCAGGGTGCGGAAGCCGGGAAGGACGACCGCGCACTCCTGGCGCAGGCGCTGGCGGGCGGCGGCGAGGTTCCCGGCGGGGGCAGGCATGGGCATGGAATTCCAGTGTTCGGGATCGACGTTTTATGGGGGCCAACGGCGGCGGCCACCCTGCGGGCGCCGCGCCGCCGGCGCAACGGCCAAATCACCCGTCCACATTTATGCCACAGGGGCGCTGAACAAGGGCGCGTGACAGCGGCCCCTGGAACGGGCAGCCTGTGCGCCGCCCCGAACAGGAAAGCACCCCATGACCGACCATATCCTGGTCCACCGCATCGCGATCTACGCCCACCACGGCCTGACGGCCGAGGAAGCCAAGCTGGGGCAGCGCTTCTACATCTCGCTGGACTGCACGCTGGATCTGTCGGTGGCGGGCCGTGCCGACGATTGGGACCTCAGCGTCTGCTACGCCAAGCTGACGGCCGCCACCACCCGCGTGGCCACCGCCCGGCGCTTCATGACCATCGAGGCGGTGGCGGAAGCCGTGGCCGGCACCCTGCTGGAGGAATTCCCCCGCATCGACACCATCACGGTGCAGGTGGACAAACCCTCCGCCCCCGTCCCCGCCATCATCGACGGCGTGTCGGTGCGCATCCAGCGCGCCCGGGGATAAAGTCCCGGCGGTCAGGCCACCGCCTCGACCACCAGGCTGGGGCCAACGCGCCGCTCGGGCCGGACGCCGGCTTGGCCACTCCCCTGCCCCCAGCGATGCACCTGCTGTTCCAGCAGCGACAGGGCCAGGGTGGCGGCATGCGGTAGCTGACGGCCCAGGCGCGTCACCAGGTCGAGGGTGGTGCTATCCGCCTCGACATCACACAAGGGCGTGGCCACCAGGCAGCCGTCCTCCAGATCGGCCAGAACCGCCGCGCGCGGCAGGATGGTGGCGGCCCGGCCACTCAGCGCCAAGTCCCGCATGGTGTGCAGGGAATTGGTGGTGATGGTGGCGCGCAGCCACGCCTGATGCCGCATCTCCGCCGCCGACAGCAGCTGGCGGATGCGGGTGTCGCGGGGCGGCAGGCACAGGTCGTGGCCCGCCAGATCCTGCAGGGTGACCGCGCCCCGCTTGGCCAGGGGATGGTCCGGCCGGCTGACCACCATCAGCGGCTGGCGGGCGGAGGTGCGCACCCGCACCTTGGGGTCGCTGGGGACCTGGACACCAATGGCGATGTGCACCTCGTCATCCACCACCATGCGCACCAGTTCGGCAGTGGAGACGGTGTGCAGCGCCAGCTCCACCCCGGGATAACGGTTCTGAAAGGTGTCCAGCACGCCCTGGACGGACTGCACGGTACAGCCCTCGCCCACCGCCAGTTCCACGGCCCCCATGCGCATGCCGCGCAGGGCCTCCAGCCGGGCGGTGAAGGCCTCGCGATCCGCCATCTGCGCCTGGTAGAAGTCGAACACCATCTGGCCAGCGGTGGTCAGCTTGACCGAGCGGCGGCCGGTTTCCAGCAGGGGCATGCCCATGGCCGCCTCCAGTTGGGCGATCTGCCGGCTGACGGAGGAGACGGCCACGTTCATCTTCTGGCTGGCGGCCCGCATCGACCCGTGGATGGCGGTGGCGTAGAAATACTTCATCGCAACGTCTGACATCTCGCGTCCCTCATCTCCGCTCCGGGTCGCGGTTCCGGGAAACCGCGGTGCCTCAGGTTCATGATCGCGGGGGTGCCCGCCAGCGGCGGCGCAGACGGCAACCAAGCCCCCATCCGCTGCGCAGTGTACGTGCGGCAATGGCAACACTATTGTCCGGAGCAGCGCCGATTTGGCGTTAAGCCTTGTTAAATTTTGCAGGTTTGGATTTTCCACCCGTCCATTCCGGGCCAAGGACCGGCCCGCGCGCATGGGCCTGATGCGGCCCGCGCAACAAGGGTGGGGCCGGGTTGTCAATGAAACCCGACCCACCCTTGTTGCCAAATCCGGGCGTCAGTCCCGGGGGCAACTCCCCTGGGGCCCCCTCTTCATGGAGCCCATCCCATGTCCGACACGCCCAGGCCCCACCTGACGCATGCCACCGGCGCGCCGGTGGTGGACAATCTGAACATCCAGACCGCCGGTCCGCGCGGGCCCGCCCTGCTGCAGGATATCTGGCTGATCGAGAAGCTGGCGCATTTCGATCGCGAGGTGATCCCGGAACGGCGCATGCACGCCAAGGGCAGCGGCGCCTATGGCACGTTCACCGTGACGCAGGACATCACCCGCTACACCAAGGCCGGCATCTTCGCCCAGGTGGGCAAGCAGACGCCGCTGTTCCTGCGCTTCTCCACCGTGGCTGGCGAACGCGGGGCGGCGGATGCGGAGCGCGACATCCGCGGCTTCGCCGTGAAATTCTATACCGACGAGGGCAACTGGGACATCGTGGGCAACAACACGCCCGTGTTCTTCTTCCGCGATCCCTTGCGCTTCCCCGACCTGAACCACGCCGTGAAGCGCGACCCGCGCACCGGCATGCGCAGCGCCAACAACAACTGGGATTTCTGGACCCTGCTGCCCGAGGCGCTACACCAGGTCACCATCGTCATGAGCGAGCGGGGCATCCCCCGCAGCTATCGCCACATGCACGGCTTCGGCAGCCACACCTTCAGCCTGATCAACGCCGCCAACGAGCGGCACTGGGTGAAGTTCCATTTCCGCTGCCAGCAAGGCATCGAGAACCTGAGCGACGCCGAGGCCGAGACGGTGGTGGGCAAAGACCGCGAAAGCCACCAGCGCGACCTGTTCGGCAGCATCGAGGCCGGCGACTTCCCGCGCTGGACCCTGGCCATCCAGATCATGACCGAGGCCCAGGCCAAGGCGCACAAGCACAACCCCTTCGACCTGACCAAGACCTGGCCCAAGGCGGACTACCCCCTGATCGAGGTCGGGGTGATGGAATTGAACCGCAATCCGGAAAACGTCTTCGCCGAGGTGGAGCAGGCCGCCTTCTCCCCGGCCAACATCGTGCCCGGCATCGGCTTCTCCCCCGACAAGATGCTGCAGGCGCGCCTGTTCTCCTACGGCGACGCCCAACGCTACCGCCTGGGCGTGAACTTCAACCACATCCCCGTCAACGCGCCCAAGTGCCCGTTCCACAACAGCTATCACCGCGACGGCGCCATGCGCACCGACGGGAACAAGGGCGCCACGCTGCACTATTACCCCAACAGCTATGGCGAGTGGCCGGACCATCCGGACTTCGCCGAGCCACCCTTGGCGCTGGAGGGGGCCGCCGCCCACTGGGACCACCGGGTGGATGAGGACCATTGGGAACAGCCGGGCATCCTGTTCCGCCAGATGAGCCCGGCCCAGCAGAAGGCCCTGTTCGAGAACACCGCCCGCAGCTTGAGCGGAGCGGAAGGACACATCCAGGAACGCCACATCGCCAACTGCGCCAAGGCCGACCCGGCCTATGGCGAGGGTGTGGCCCAGGCCCTGCGGGCCCTGGCGGTGGCGGCCGTGAGCTGAGGATCGGCGGGTCCGGTTGAACGCCAAGGGGCGATCCTGGTGACGGGTCGCCCCTTGGTCGTTTCCGGCCCCCGCCCCCTCTTCCGCGCAACCGCCGGGAATGACAGGATGGGCATCCCCCAACCGTGACGGAATTCCCATGCGCATCCTGCTTGCCGCCCTGGTCACGGGCAGTCTTCTCCTGTCCGGTGCCGCGCGCGGCGCGGACCTCAGCGCCGACCTGGCGGCCAAGGTGGACGCGGCGGTGACCCAGGCGCTGGCGGAAACGGGCACGCCCGCCGCCTCCATCGCCGTGGTGCGCGATGGCGCCATCGCCTATGTCCATGCCTATGGCCAGGCGCGGCGGGATCCGGCGGTGGCGGCCACGCCGGCGCAGCGCTTCGCCATCGGTTCCGTCTCCAAGCAGTTCACCGCCGCCGCCGTGATGCTGCTGGCGGAGGACGGCGCGCTGTCCCTGGACGACACCGTGGGCAAATTCATCCCCAACCTGACCGATGGCGACCGCATCACCATCCGCCAGGTGCTGAGCCACACGGCGGGTTACCGCGATTTCTGGCCCCAGGACTATGTGCCGGCCTTCATGGAGAAGCCGATCACGGCCGATGGCATCTTCGACCGTTGGGCCCGGGTGCCGTTGGACTTCCAGCCGGGGGAGGCCTGGCAGTATTCCAACACCGGCTTCACCATCGCCGCCCGCATCGTGGAAAAGGCGTCGGGCCAGCCCTTTTTCACCTTCCTGGCCAACCGGGTGCTGAAGCCCCTGGGCCTGGACGCCGCCGACATCGACCAGGGCCCGCTGGGACCCAAGGACGCCGCTGGCTACACCCGCTACGCCCTGGGCCAGCCGCGCCCGGCGCCGAAGGAGGCGCCGGGCTGGCTGATGGGGGCGGCTCAGCTGGCCCTGACGCCGCGGGACCTGGCCCGCTGGGACATCGCGTTGATGGAGCGGAAGCTGCTGAAGCCGGAAAGCTGGCGCGCCATGGAGACGAGTGTGCGCCTGAACAACGGCCAGGACGCGCGCTATGGCCTAGGCCTGACGGTCACCAGCGACGGGGCCGCCCGCCTGTTGCGCCACGGCGGCGAGGTCTCGGGCTTCCTGGCGGAGAACCGGGTGTGGCCGGACCTGGGTGCCGCCATCGTGGTGCTGGTCAACAGCGACTATGGCGACCCTGGCGCCATCGCCCAGAAGATCGGCGCCATCCTGCCCCTGTCGACCCAGCCCAGCGCGGCGGAGACCGCCACCGCCCGCGCATTCCTGGAGGGGCTGGCCCACGGCCAGGCCGACCTCGCCCACCTGACGGCCGATGGCGCCGCCTATTTCACCCCCGCCGCCGTCGCCGACTACGCCGCCACCCTGGGGCCGCTGGGGCCGCTGACGGCCATCAAGCCCCTGGCCCGCCACCTGCGTGGCGGCCTGACGGAGGAGATCTACCAGGCGACCTTCGCCAGCCGCACCGTGCGCATCGTCGCCCGCGCCGACGCCGGCCGGTATGAGCAGTTCATGGTGTATGTGGATTAGATGAATTCAATAGACGGAGAATCCGCAAGTCGTCCAATATGGACGCTCTACCACCATAAAGGGATTTTCTTGCATTTAGAGTCCCCTTAGGATACATCTCCAGATTGTAAAATCGCTTGCAGATACGTAGGAGCGTAAATTGGAAGAAATATTAGCAACATCTTGGGGAGAACTCCAAGATCTACTTTTCCAAGACTCTTGGAACGCAAATATAAGTCGCTTCCGGTCAAATTACGCCTTTAGGGGCCTTAACGACGCGAAACACACGCTTTCTACCAGCTTGATGCGCATGGGCAATCCCTACCCCAAGATGGAGCAAAATCTCCTTAAACAATTCCAGAAATATGCCCACAAACATGTTGTGGAACGAGATACTGAGTGGCATTGGCTCAGCATCGCTCAGCACCATGGCCTCCCCACACGCCTTCTCGATTGGACGTACTCACCATATGTCGCGCTTCACTTCGCCACCAGTTCACTGAACGATTTCAAATGCGACGGAGCGATATGGATGGTTAATTTTGTTGATACCCATTCGTTACTCCAGGCAGCAGAACGTTCCGAGTTACAAAATTTTGGAGCTAACATATTTTCAATGGACATGCTTGTACGAACAATTCCAGACATCAACACATTAGATAATAAACATTCATCTGCGTATGATGCAGCTATATTTTTCGAGCCTCCGACTATAGACGAAAGAATAATCAATCAATTTGCATATTTTTCAGTCCTAAGTAATCCAAATTTAACATTTGATGACTGGCTTCAAGAGCCCTATGCAAAAGATAGGGTGCGAAGTTATAAAATAACCATACCGGCCCGCTTGAAATGGGAAATCCGAGATAAACTTGATCAGGCCAATATTAACGAAAGAATATTAATGCCCGGACTGGATGGCCTTTGTGCTTGGCTAAAAAGACACTATACTCCCACCTAAGAGAATGCATGCATTCATTATAATGCTAGACCGTTTATCTTCAAATACTGCAGCAACATGATGGTCTTACCATCCAAGATACGTCCATCGGTGACCATAGCCATGGCCTCCTCTAGCGTAGTCTCCAAAACTTCAATATCTTCGCCTTCAGTTGCGAGGCCACCACCTGTGCCTATGCGATCTGCGATGCTGTAGGGTGCAATAAAGAAAGTTAAGCGTTCAGTCACTGAACTGGGACTCATATATGCTTCAAACACCTTGCGGGCGGCGCCGATGCGGCAGCCCGCCTCCTCCTCCGCCTCTCGGCGGATGGTTTCCTCCGGCGAGGTGTCGTCCAGCAGGCCGGCCACCGCTTCGATCATCGGGCCGGTGTGGCCGGCGACGTAGGCGGCGAAGCGGAACTGGCTGACCAGCAGCACGGTGCCGCGTTCGGCGTCATAGGGCAGGATGACCGCGCCGTGCCCACGGTCGTAGACCTCCCGGCTCAGGGTCTGCCAGTCGCCATCACGGCGGCGATAATCGAAGGTGACCTTGCTGAGGGTGGCCCAGCCCTTGGACAGGAGCTGTTCCTCACGCACGCGGATACGGTCTTTCATGGGCAAGGGAGTGTCTTTCGCCGCCGGGGTCTGGAAAAACCATACTGTCCCAAGACCGGTTCCGGCCGCATCCCCCGACGCGTGGGCGGCACCTGCGCCTTTCCTGCAGGGCTAAGCGGTTCCGAGCCCGCCCATGTGGGGGCGAAGTTCGAAAAGTCCGCTTAGCCGCCGCAGACCCCCGCCAGCGCACGGTCCAGCGCGATCGCGTCCAGGGTGCCGGCCGGCAGTTGGCGGCGGTAGAGATAGTCGCCCACCGCGGCCGCCACCTCCGCCCGGCAGCTCTTGCGGGTCCGCAGGGACGCCACGCCGGGCAGCGCCGCCATCATGGCCTTCTGCGCGACGTCCAGCTGTGGGCGCACGTCGCGCACCAGATCCACCGGCGCGTGGTCCGGCGCCGCGCCGCCCCGGTTCCAGTCGGCCAGCAGACCGTACTGCACCAGCTTGTTGGCCTCGATCTGCGCGCGGAAGACGCCGGCAACCCAGATACGCTCCAGGCCCTGCCCCTCGCCCTGGCTCACGGCGCTCATGATCACCACGGCCTCGCGTCCGCCATCCTCCACCGCCGCGCCGCTGTCCCATTTCGACAGGGCCACCTGGCGGGCCAGCGCCAGCCGGTCGGCCGAGGCCTCCACGAGGATGCGCAGGCTGTCGGCCGCGTCGGCCGGGGGTGCCGCCACCGCCGGCACCATGAGGCTGGACCAAACCCCTAACACCACACACGTCAGCAGGCGCCGGCATACCATCAGCGACCATCCGTTCCGGTAAAGAAATGATCCCCCCGAGGCAAGGCGGCGGTATCCAGCAGCGTCTCGCCCGGTCGGTTGGCGTGGCCATACGGCCCGCCTGCACCGGCCCCCGTCAGCAGGGACAGGAAGCGGCGGTCATGGAGCGCGACGGTCATGGTCCCCTTCCTGGTGGCTTAGAGCGGGCCGACACCCCATCACACTGGCGCGGGGATGGGTTCGCCGACAAGCGGAATTCCGGGGGGCCTCCCCACCCCTGGTCCATTTTGTCGCAGGCTGGTCGGGAAAAACCGCCTGTTACCGGCCCCGCCCCCGTTCAAGGAACAAGAACAGCCACGCTTCCGTGGCGGTTAAGGGGTGCCGCGTTTCCCATGGTTTCCGCCGTCTCCTCCATGACGGTGACGCAGATCGCGTCGCTGTCCACCTCCGCCATCCAGGCGCTGACGGCGACGGACATCGCGGCGCTCAGCCTGACCCAGATCGGCGCCCTGACGACGGAAGAGATCGAGGCGCTAAGCGGCACGCAGTTGGCGGAATTGTCCACCAAGCAGATGGCGGGCCTGACCACCACCCAGATATCGGCGCTGACCACCGGACAGATCACCTTCAGCGCCGCGCAGTTCCACGTGCTGCTGGCGGCCCAGATCGCCGCCTTCGGCGCCGACGAAATCGCGGTTCTGACCACCACCCAGCTGCAGGGCATCACCACCACCGGCATCGCGGCGCTGACCGTGACCCAGGCGGGCGCCTTGACCACGACGGAAATCCAAGGTCTGACCACCACCCAGATCAAGGCCCTGGAGGTGACGGACCTGGCGGCGCTGGACGCCAGCCAGTTCGCCGCCCTGACGACCCAGCAGGTGGCGGCCCTGACCGCCACGCAGATCAAGAGCCTGACCGCCACCCAGCTGCAATCCCTGTCCGACACCCAGCTGGCGGCCCTGACCGCGACCCAGCTGGCCGCCTTGACCACCACCCAGATCGGAACCCTGACCACCACGGAGATCGCCGCCCTGACGGCCACCCAGGTCAAGGGCCTGACCAGGACGGAGATGGCGGCCTTCAGCCTGACGCAGCTGGACGCGCTGACGGTCACGCAGATGGCGGCGCTGACCAACACGGCCCTGGCCGGGCTGACATCCACGGAACTGGCCAGCCTGGAGACGACGCAACTGGCGGCGCTGACGGCGACGCAGATCGCCGCGCTGACCGGCACCGCCCTGACCGGCCTGACGGCGACCGAGATCCAGGCGCTGACCACCACCCAGGTGAAGGGCCTGACCAGCACCCAGATCAACTACCTGGCCGACACCCAGCTGGCGGCCCTGAGCGCCGACCAGATCGGGGCCCTGAGCGCCGCCCAGATGAAGGGACTGAGCGCGACCGACATCGGCGCGCTGAGCACGGGGCAACTGGCCGCGCTCAGCGTCACCCAGATGGCGGGATTGACCGCCACGCAGGCCAAGGGTCTGACGGTGACGGAGATCGCCGCCCTGACCACCACCCAGGTGGGCGCCCTGAGCGCCGCGGCCCTGGCCGCGCTGTCGACCACGCAGCTGGCCGCCCTGGGCGTCGATCAAATCGCGACGCTGACCACCACCCAGGTCAAGGGCCTGACGGTGACGCAGGTGGCAAGCCTGGCCGACACCCAGCTGGCCACCCTGTCGGCCACCCAGGTCGCGGCCCTGACCACCACCCAGGCCAAGGCCCTGACGGCGACTGAGGTCGCTGGCCTCGGCACCACCCAGATCGCCGCCCTGTCGGCGGCCCAGCTGGCGGCGTTCAGCCTGGCCAGCGCCGCGGCGCTGACCACCGACCAGCTGGCGGTGCTGACCACCACCCAACTGCGGGGCCTGACCGCCACCGAGATATCCAAGCTCAGCACCACCCAGATCGCGGCCCTGTCGGCCACCCAGGTGGCGGCCCTGACCGTCACCCAGGTGAAGGGCCTGACGGTGACGGAGCTGGCGGCCCTCAGCGACACGCAGGTGGACGCCCTGACGGCCACGCAGCTGGCGGCGCTGACCACCACCCAGATCAAAGGCCTGACCACCACCGAGCTGGCGGATCTGTCGACGACGCAACTGGCGGCGCTGTCGGCGACCCAGATGGGCGCCCTGACCACCACCCAGATCGGCGCGCTGACGGCAACGCAGCTGGCGGGCCTGACCGCCACCCAGGTCAAGGGCATCTCCGCCGCCGATATCGCCGCCCTGTCGTCCGACCAGGTCGCGGCGCTGACGGTGACGCAGGTGGCGGCACTGACCACCACCCAGGTGAAGGGCCTGACGGCGACGGAGGTGGGTGAACTGTCGACGGCGCAGCTGGCGGCACTGACCGCCACCCAGATGGGCGCCCTGTCGGTATCGGGCATCGGCGGCCTGACGACGGCGGAGATCGCGACCCTGACCATCACCCAGGTGCGGGGCATCAGCACCACCGATCTGGCCGCCCTGTCCCTGGACCAGCTGGCGGTCCTGTCGTCCGACCAGATGGCGGCCCTGACGGTGACCCAGGTGCGGGGCCTGACGACGACGGAGGTCACGGCCCTGTCCGCCACCCAGCTGGCGGCGCTGACCACCACCCAGATCGCCGGCCTGACCACCACCGGGGCCAGCACCCTGACGGCCACGGCGGTTGACCAGCTGACCACCACCCAGGTGGCGGCACTGACATCCACCGCCATCGCGGCCCTGACCACCACCCAGATCGCGGTGTTGGACACGGATCAGATCGCCGCCATCTCCACCAAGGCCATCAGCGGCCTGACCAAGACGGAGCTGGCGGCGCTGTCGACCGACCAGCTGGCGGCCCTTTCGGCGACGCAATTGGCGGCGCTGAGCACCACCCAGATCAAGAACCTGACGGCCACCGCCGTCGCGGCCTTGAGCAGCGACCAGGTGGCGGGCCTGACCACCACCCAGATCGCGGCATTGACGACCACCGGGATCGCAGCCTTGACAGCAACGGAGATCGCCGGCCTGGGCACCCAGCAGATCAAGGCCCTGACCACCACCGCCATCGTCGCCCTGGCCGACACCCAGCTGGCGGCCTTGAGCGCCACCCAGATCGGCGCCATGACCACCACCCAGGTCAAGGCCCTGACCGCGACGGAGGTGGAGGAACTGTCGGACGACCAGCTGGACGCCCTGACATCCACCCAGATCGGGGTGCTGACCACCACCGCCCTGGCGGGGTTGAGCGAGACGGACATCGCCACGCTGACCACCGACCAGGTGGCCGGCCTGACGACGACGGAGATCGCGGCCCTGGCCGACACCCAGCTGGCGTCGCTCTCGGCCGACCAGCTGGCGGCCCTGACCACCACCCAGGTGAAGGGCCTGACCGCGACGGAGGCCAGCCTGCTGAGCGTGGACCAGTTGGCGGGCCTCAGCACCACCCAGATCGCGGCGTTGACCACCAGCGCCATCGGCGGCCTGACGGAGACGGCGATCGACAGCCTGTCGGATGACCAGCTGGCGGCATTGACCGCCACCCAGATGGGTGCCCTGTCCACCACCGCCATGGGCCAGATGACCGCCACCATGATCGCGGGCCTCAGCACCACCCAGGTGGCGGGGCTCAGCGTCTCCGCCCTGGCGGCATTGACCTTGACCCAGCTGGCGGCGCTGACCACCACCCAGGTGTCGGCGTTGACCACCACCCAGATGAAGGCCCTGACGGACACGGAGGTGGCCGCCCTGTCGGATGACCAGCTGGCGGCCCTCAGCACCAGCCAGATCGCGGCCCTCAGCACCACGGGCGTCAGCGGCCTGACGCAAACCCAGCTGGGCGTCCTGACCACGACACAGCTGGCCGCCCTGACCAGCACGGAGATCGGGGCCCTGAACACCACGCTGTTCGCCGCCCTGACGGCGGACCAGATCGGGGCCCTGACCACCACCCAGGTGAAGGGCCTGACGGCGGATGAGATCGCGGCCCTGTCGACCGACCAGCTGGCGGCCCTCAGCGCATCGCAGATCGCGGCACTGTCCAGTTCCGGTGTCGGCGGCTTCACCGCGACGGAGGTGGTGGCCCTGACCACCACCCAGTTCTCGGCCTTGACCAGCACCGAGCTGTCGGCGCTGAGCAGCACGGCGATCGCCGCATTGACCACGGACCAGATCGCGGCCCTGACCACCATCCAGATCAGCGGCCTGATCGCCACCAAGGCGGCGGCGTTGACCACCACCCAGCTGGCAGCGCTGAGCACCACGCAGCTCGCCGCCTTCACCACCACGGCCATCGGCGGCCTGACGGCGACGGAGGTGACGGCCCTGTCGACGGCACAACTGCAACGCCTGACCACCACGCAGATGGCCGCCATCTCCACCACCGCCCTGACCGGGTTGACGGCAACCCAGGTCGCGACCCTGACCACCACCCAGCTGCGCGCCCTGACGTCCACCCAGGTGGGCACCCTGACCAGCACGGCGGTGGCGGCGCTGACCACCACCGATATCGCGGCCTTGACCACAACCCAGATCAAGGGCCTGACCGCGACGGAGCTGGGTGAACTGACCACCGACCAGTTGGCGGCGCTGACCACCACCCAGGTGGCGGTGCTGAGCACCCTCGCCGTGGCCGGGCTGACGGCGACGGAAGTGGCAGCGCTGAGCACGGCGCAGCTGGCGTCCCTGTCGTCCACCCAGATCGCGGCGCTCAGCACCACGGGTGTCGCCGGCCTGACGTCGGCGGAGGTGGCGGCGCTGACCACCACCCAGGTGAAGGGCCTGACCGCGACCGAGATCGGCGCCCTGTCCGGGACTCAGATCGCCGCCCTGACGACTACGCAGGTGGGGGTGATGTCGGCCACCCAGTTCAAGGGCCTGACCGCGACCGAGGTGTCGGCGCTGACGTCCGCCCAGTTGGCCAGCCTGACCACGACCCAGATGGCATCCTTCAGCACCACGGGCATCGCTGGGCTGACATCGGACCAGGTGGCGCTGCTGACCACCACCCAGGTGACGGCCCTGAGCGCCACCGAGATCGGCGCCCTGTCCAGCGACGCCGTCGCGGCCCTGAGCGCCGACGCGCTGGACGCGCTGACCACCACCCAGATCGCCGGCCTGACCGAGACGGGGATCGAGGCGCTGACCGCCACGCAGTGGGGTGAGCTGACGACGACGCAGATCGCGGCATTATCCACCACCGCCATCGCCGACATGACGGAAACGGCGGTGGCCGCCATGACCACCACCCAGCTGGCGGCGCTGACCGCCACCCAGGTTGGCGCCCTGTCCACCACCGGCGTGGGCGCCCTGACGGCGACGGAGCTGGCGCTGCTGACCACCACCCAGCTGACGGCCCTGACGGCGACGCAGATCGCCGCGCTGTCCACCACCGCCATCGGCGGCCTGACGGCCACGGAGCTGAAGGCGCTGAACACCACCCAGATCGACGCGCTGACCCGCATCCAGCTGCGCGCCCTGACCACGACGCAGCTGGCGGCGTTCACCGGCACGCAGCTGGCGGCGCTGACCACCAACCAGATCACCAACCTGACGGTGACGGAGCTGCAGTCGCTGAGCGCCAGCCAGTTCGCGGCCATGACCAGCACCCTGCTGGGGGCGATGACCACCACCCAGATCAGCTATCTGACGACGACGGAGGTGGCCGCCCTGACCGCCACCCAGCTGGCGGGCCTAACCACCAGCCAGATCGGCGCCCTAGCGGATACCGAGATCGCCATGCTGACGGCTGACCAGATCGACAGCCTGACCGCCACCCAGATCGACGCCTTCACCACCACCCAGATGGCCGGCATGACCGAAACGCAGCTGGCCGCCCTGCAAGCCGCCGTGACCTGATGCCCGACGATTTGACGCCCCCTGGCTTGACGCCCTCTGGCTTGACGCCCCCCTCTCTGCCCGCCACCCCGGGGCAATCGCTGGATCTGAGCCGTCTGATCCAGACGGCGGACGCGCTGCGCCGGGCCGGCCTGTTCCCCCAGGCGCGCCTGCTGTACGACCGCTGGGTGGCGGAGAACCCGGACCACCCGCTGCTGTACGCCACCCTGTTCAACCACGGCGTCATGCTGACCGAGGCGGGTGACCTGGCAGCGGCGCGCGACTGCCTGCAGCGGGCGGTGACCCTGAACCCCGACTTCCACCCGGCGGCCATCAATTTGGGCCGCGTGCTGGAACGGCTGGCGGGACCGGGGCAGGCGCTGGCGCAGTGGCAGGCGGCTGTGGCGCGCCTGTCACCGGTGACCGGCGGTGCCATCCACCACAAGACGGTGGCCCTGAACCAGTCCGCCCGCGTGCTGGAGGCCATGGGCCAGGACGCAGCGGCCGAAGCCCAGTTGCGCCAGAGCCTGGACATCGCCCCCCACCAGGCGGAGGTGGCGCAGCACCTGCTGGCCCTGCGTCAGCGCCAATGCGCTTGGCCGGTGGTGCAGCCCTGGGACCGAATGGACGCCGCCACCTTACGCGGCGGCCTGTCGCCCTTGTCCGTGGCCGCGCACACCGACGACCCCCTGCTGCACCTGGCCATGGCCTGGCACTACAACAAGACGGACGTGGGAATACCGGCGACCCCGCCCATCACCGACCATTGGGCGGCCCGCACCGCCCGACGGGATGGGCCGCTGCGCATCGGCTATCTCTCCTCGGACCTGCGCGAACACGCGGTGGGGCACCTGATGGCGGAGGTCTTCGCCCTGCACGACCCGGCGGCAGTCGAGGTGCACGCCTATTACTGCGGCCCCCAAATCGACGGGGGCACGGAGGACGCCTTGCATGCCCGCTTTCGCGCCAGCGCCCACCGCTGGACCGACCTGGCCGGGCTTGACGATGCCACCGCCGCACGGCGCATGGCCGACGACGGCATCCAGATCCTGGTGGACGTGAACGGCTACACCCGCGAGGGCCGGCCCAAGCTGCTGGCGCTGCGCCCCGCCCCAATCATCGTCAACTGGCTGGGCTTCCCCGGCACCACGGGCAGCCCCTACCACCACTACATCATCGCCGACGACTGGATCATTCCGCCGGCGTCCGAGCGTTTTTACAGCGAGCGGGTGGTGCGCCTGCCCTGCTATCAGCCCAACGACCGGCAGCGGACGGTGGCGGCGGAGCGGCCGACCCGCGAACAGGCGGGCCTGCCGGCCGAGGGCACGGTGTTCTGCTGCTTCAACGGCGCCCACAAGATCACGCCCCACACCTTCGACCGCTGGCTGACCATCCTGGCCCGCGTGCCGGACAGCGTGTTGTGGCTGCTGTCCAGCACCGACGACGCGCACGCCCGCCTGCGCGCCGTGGCGGCGGAGCGGGGTGTGGCGCCGGAGCGGCTGGTGTTCGCGCCCAAGCTGGCCAACCCCCAGCATCTGGCGCGATACCCCCTGGCCGACCTGTTCCTGGACACCTGCCCCTACGGTGCCCACACCACCGCCAGCGACGCCTTGTGGATGGGGGTGCCGGTGCTGACCCTGGACGGCAGAGGATTCGCGGCACGGGTCTGCGGCAGCCTGGTGCGGGCCGCCGGCCTGCCCGAGCTGGTCTGCGCCGGCCCGCGCGACTATGTCGACCGCGCCGTGGCCCTGGGCCGCGATCCGGACCTGCGCCAACACTACCGCGACCGCCTGGCCGCCAACCGCGACACCTGCACCCTGTTCGACATGCCGGGCCTGGTGCGGTCGCTGGAGGGGCTGTACGCGGGCATGTGGGCCGACTGCCTGCAAGGCCGGCTGCCCCGCCCCGACCTGCGCAACCTGGACGTCTATTGGGAGGTGGGCACGGCCCAGGACCATGAGGGGGTGGAGGTCCAGGCCCTGGCCGACTACACGGCGTGGTGGCGGGAACCCCTGGCCCGCCGCCACGCCCACCGGCCCATCCCGCCGGACGGTCGGATGTGGGGGGAGGAGTGGGGCACCTCCTTAGACGCCGCCTCTTGAGACGCCCTCTTGAGGCTTTGCGGAAAATTTTCCACGCTGGGCGGGACGCGCTGTCGATTCCGGCACCCCTCGCGCGTCTCTTGGGGCACAGGGCGCCCGGAGGCGCCCCCAACCCGCGATGGAAAGGCTTTCCCATGCACTACGCCCTGCTGATTTACGAGGATGAGGCCATCTACGGCGATGAGCCGGACAGCCCGGCCCTGCAGGCCATCATCGGCCAGCACATGGCCTTCGCCGGGAGCCTGGGCGCCGCCCGGGTGGGCGGGGCCGGCCTGGCCGGGACCGACAGCGCCACCACGGTGCGCACCACCGGTGGGGTGAAGACGGTGCACGACGGCCCCTACGCCGAGACCAAGGAGCAACTGGGCGGCTTCTATCTGATCGAGGCGCCGGACCTGGACGCCGCCCTGGCCATCGCGCGGCGGGTACCCCTGGCCGCCAACGGCGCCATCGAGGTGCGGCCCCTGCTGGAGACGCCGACCTGAGCGGCACGCCGGAAACCGGCACGTCACCGGCGCGGGCCCTGCTGGACAGGCAGGCCCGCGACCGGGGGCGGCTGATCGCGGCCCTGGCAGCCAAGTTCCGCGACCTGGACATCGCGGAGGAGGCGGTGGCCGAGGCTTATGCCCGCGCGGCGGAAAGCTGGCGGGACGAGGCCCTGCCAGGACACCCCGACGCCTGGCTGTACCGGGTGGCGGAACGGACGGCGCTGGACCTGCTGCGCCGCCGCCGGACGGCCGCCCGCCTGGCCCCGGACCCCCCACCACCCGTGCCCAGCGCGGAGGACCTGGCCCTGGACGACGATCGGCTGATCCCGGATGAGCGGCTGCGCCTGATCTTCGTCTGCTGCCACCCCGCCGTGGCGGTGGAGGCGCGGGCCGCCCTGACCCTGCGCCTGGTGTGCGGCCTGACGACGGCGGAGATCGCCAGCGCCTTCCTGCTGCCGGAGCCGACGCTGGCCCAGCGACTGGTGCGGGCCAAGCGCAAGATCGCCCAGGCGGGCGTCCCCTTCGAGATACCGGGCCCCGCCGCCTGGCCCGAGCGGCGGGACGCCGTGCTGTCGACGCTGGAGGTCGCCTACGCCAAGGCGCATGAGGACGCGGCCGGCGCCGGCCCGCACGCCGGGTATGCCACCGAAATCCTGGGCCTGACCCAGGTGCTGGCCGAGCTGCTGCCGGGGGAGGCGGAGGTGCTGTCCCTGGCCGCCCTGGTCCGCTATGCCGAGGCGCGGCGNCCGGCGCGCCTGGATGCGGACGGCGCCTCCGTCCCCCTGGCGGAGCAGGACCCCGTCCTGTGGCGCCGGGACCTGATCGC
>NZ_BACU01000070.1 GCF_000333275.1 Azospirillum sp. B4
CGGGTTGGTGCGCGACCTGGTGGTTAGCATCCTCATTTCGTATCCGGAATGGACCAGGACCCAAGAGGGCCTGGACCTCTTGCGGGCCGAGGTGGCGCCCCCGCTGGCGGCCAGCGGGCCGGCGGAGATGGCCGCCCTGCTGGCCGGGCTGGACGGCCGCTTCGTCGCCCCGGGGCCGGGCGGATCCCCGGCGCGCGGGCGGGCCGACGTGCTGCCTACCGGCCGCAACCTGTACGCCATCGACCCCCGCGCCGTGCCCACGCCCAGCGCCTGGGCCCTGGGCTGGAAGGGGGCCGACGCCGTGCTGACCCGCCACCTGCAGGACCAGGGCGACTGGCCCCGCCAGCTGGTGGTGGATTGCTGGGGCAGCCCCACCTTGCGCACGGGAGGGGAGGAACTGGCCCAGGCCCTGGCCCTGATGGGCGTGCGCCCCCTGTGGGAGTCCGGCAGCGGCCGGGTCACGGGGGTGGAGGTGCTGCCGGCCACGGTGCTGGGCCGGCCGCGCGTGGACGTGACGCTGCGCATCTCGGGATTGTTCCGCGACATGTTCCCGGCCCAACTGGCCCTGTTCGACCAGGCGGCGCGCAAGATCGCCGGCCTGGAGGAGGAAGACGCGGTCAACCCGCTGGCGGCGGCGGTGCGCATCGACCGTGATGCGCTGATGGCGGGCGGCATGAGCCCTGGCACCGCCGAGCGCCAGGCCACGGCCCGCATCTTCGGCGCCGCCGCCGGCGGCTACGGCACCGGCCTGACGCGGCGGCTAGCCACCGGCGACTGGCAAGCCCGTGAGGAGCTGGGCGCCGCCTACCTGGACAGCGGCTGCCACGCCTATGGCCTGGACCTGGAGGGTGTGGCGCTGCCCGCCCTGTTCCGCCGGCGCGTGGGCCTGGCCGACGCCCTGGTCCACATCCAGGACCAGCGTGAAACCGACGTGCTGGACAACGACGGCATGACCCAGTTCGAGGGCGGGTTCGCCGCCGCCGCCGACCTTCTCGGCAACCAGCCCATCCTCTATCACGTCGACAGCGCGGAACCGGAGCGCGTCGTCCCCCGCACCCTGGCGGAGGAGGCGGCCCGTGTGGTGCGCGGCCGCGCCGCCAACCCGCGCTGGATCGAGGGCCAGCGCCGCCACGGCCACAGCGGTGCCGCCAGCCTGGCGCGCACGGTCGATGGCGCGGTGGACCTGGCGGCCCTGGCCGGGGCCGTGACCTCGCACCAGGTGGACAGCCTGTATGACGCCTACGTCGCCGATGGCGAGACCTGGGACTGGTTGGCCGCCAGCAACCCCGACGCCGCCCGGCAAATTCTGGACCGGCTGGAGGAGGCCTTGCGCCGGGGCCTGTGGCACCCCCGCCGCAACTCCACGCCCGAGGATCTGGCCCGCCTGCGGGAGGAACTGGCATGAACGCCCCGATCACCCCCCCGCGCGTGCGTGGCGCGTGCCCCGGCGCCCTGGTGCCCATGGCCGTGGCCGACGGCCTGCTGGTGCGCCTGCGCGTACCCGGACACACCCTGCCGGCGGCGACGGCTCTGGCCGTGGCCGACCTGGCCCGGCGCCACGGCAACGGCTTGGTGGATTTGAGCCAGCGGGCCAACCTGCAGATCCGGGGCGTGACCGAGGCGACGCTGCCCGCCCTGACCGGCGCCCTGCGCGACCTGGGCCTGGTCAACGGCGACCCCGAGGCGGAACGGGTGCGTAACGTGCTGTGCAGCCCGACCTGCGGCCTGGATCCGGCCTGCGCGCCGGTGCACCCGCTGGCCCAGGCGCTGGACGCCGCATTGAGCATCAACCAGGACCTTTGGGAGTTGCCGGCCAAGTTCAACTTCGTCCTGAACGGCGGCGGCCAGGCACCTTTGGCCGACGCCGTGGGCGACATTCGCTTTGACGCGCTTGAGGGAACCGACCTGTTCCGAGTGGCGGTGGGCGGTGACCGGGCGGGCGCCACCACGCTGGGCTGCTGCCCGGCCGACGCCGTGGTGCGAACCGCCGTGGCGCTGGCACGCGCTTATAGATCGCTCGCCCCCGGTCGCCGCTATCGTATGGCGGGGCTGATCGCGGCGGAAGGAACAGCGGCACTGTCCCGACGCGTGCCTTTGGCCCCGGTGCCGCCCACGCCCCGTGTCACGCCCCCTGCCACGCCCCCTGCCACGCCGGCGTCCCGCCCTCTGCTGGATCAGGTGCTGGGGCGGCAGCGTGGTTGGCTGGGCGTGGCCTTCCCCTTTGGCGGCCTGCGCGCCGAGACGCTGGGGGCCCTGGCCCGCCTGGCATCCACCCTGCGCCTGACACCCTGGCGGGCCCTGCTGCTGGAAGGTGGCGGCAGCGGCCAGGCGGCGGCCGTGGAAGCGCTGGGCGGCATCCTGGCGGCGAACGACCCCCGCCTGGCCCTCTCCGCCTGCAGCGGCCGGGGCGCCTGTGATTCGGGCCTAAGCGATGCGCGGGCCGATGCCCTGGCCTTAGCCAAGGTGGCACCACACCTGCTGGCCGGCGGGCACATCCATGTCTCGGCCTGCGCCAAGGGTTGCGCCCATCCCGGCCCCACACCCGTCACCCTGACGGCGCGGGGGGATGGCTATGATCTGGGCCTGCTGGCCCCGGCTGGCGGAGACGCGCAATGGCGGGACTTGACGCGGGCGCGCGTGACATCGCTGGTGGCCGGGCTGGAAGCTGTCTATACCGGGCGGCGGCGGCCGGGTGAGGATCTGGCGTCCTTCATCACCCGCATGGGCGGGCCGGCCCAGCTGGTCCCCCTGATTGAAACGTCCTGTCGTCGCGCAGAGGAAAGTGCCCGTGTCCAGTCCTGAGCCCCAGTCCGAGGGCACGCCCCCCCGCTACGACTACATCCGCGATGGTGCGGCCATCTACGCGCGGTCCTTCGCCATCATCCGGGAAGAGGCCAGGCTGAACCACCTGCCGGAGGATCTGCGCGCTGTGGCCGTGCGCATCATCCATGCGGCGGGCCTGGTGGAAACGGCGGAGCACCTGCTGTTCTCCACAGACGTGGGCGCCGCCGCCCGGGATGCCCTGCGCGCCGGCGCGCCCATCCTGTGCGACGCGCAGATGGTGGCGCACGGCGTCACCCGCGCCCGCTTGCCGGCCGGCAACGCCGTCATCTGCACCCTGAACGAAACCGCCGTGCCCAGCCTGGCGCAGGAACTGGGCACAACCCGTTCCGCCGCGGCGCTGGAGCTGTGGCGGCCGCACCTGGCCGGGTCGGTGGTGGCCATCGGCAACGCGCCCACCGCCCTGTTCCACCTGCTGGAGATGATCGCGGCCGGCGCCCCGCGTCCCGCCGCCATCCTGGGCTTCCCCGTGGGCTTCGTCGGCGCCGCCGAGAGCAAGGAGGCCCTGGCCGCCAACCCCTGGGGCCTTCCCTACCTGGCCGTGGCCGGCCGGCGGGGCGGCAGCGCCATGGCGGCGGCGGCGGTCAACGCCCTGGCCTCGGACCGGGAGTGAGCGGCATGGACGAGATCACCCCCGGCACCCTTTACGGCATCGGCACCGGCCCCGGCGATCCGGAGCTGATGACCCTGAAGGCCGTGCGCCTGCTGAAATCCTGCCCCATCGTCGCCTACTTCGCCAAGCGTGGCGGCCCGGGCCAGGCCCGGCGCATCGCGGCCGCCCACCTGGACGGCACCCAGCGGGAAGTGCCCATGGTCTATCCCGTGACCACCGAGCTGCCGCCGGACAGCGCCGCCTACGCCGCCGCCATCGAGGGGTTTTTCGACGAGCAGGCGGAGCGGCTGGCGGCACTGCTGGCCGCCGGCCAATCGGTGGCGGTGCTGAACGAGGGCGACCCGTTCTTCTACGGCTCCTACATGCACCTACACCTGCGCCTGGCGCCCCGCTTCAAGGTGGAGGTGGTGCCGGGCGTGCCCTCGCTGCTGGGCTGCGCCGCGCAGCTGCCGATACCCCTGACCATCCGCGACGACGTGCTGTCGGTCATTCCCGGCACACTGGGGGAAGCGGCCCTGACGGCCGCCCTGTCCCGCGCCGACGCGGCGGCGGTAATGAAACTGGGCGGCAACCTGCCCAAGGTGCGCCGGGTGATCGAGGGCCTGGGCCTGGGCCACCGCGCCTGGTACGTGGAACGCGGCACGACGGAGGGACAGCGGGTGCACCCCCTGGCGGAGGCGCCGGACGTCGCCCCCTATTTCTCCATGATCCTCATCCCCGGCCAAGGCAAGCGCGGCGAGCTGCTGACCGCCGCCCAGGGGGCCATGGCCAAGGAGTCGGCCGAATGAACCCCATGCGAGCCCCGGGCAGCCTGACCGTCGTCGGCCTGGGCCCCGGCCCCGACCGCTGGCTGACGCCGGAGGTGGCCGACGTGCTGGCCCAGTCCACCGACCTGGTGGGCTATGGCCCTTATCTCGACCGCATCCCGCACAGCTTCCACCGCCGCCACGGCTCCGACAACCGGGTGGAGCTGTCGCGCGCCCGCCTGGCGCTGGACCTGGCGGTGGCCGGGCGCAAGGTCGCCCTGGTGTCGGGTGGCGACCCCGGCGTCTTCGCCATGGCGTCCGCCCTGTTCGAGGCGCTGGAGTCCGGCGACGACCCCGCCTGGGCCGATGTGCCCGTGCGGGTGTGCCCCGGCGTCTCCGCCATGCTGGCCGCGGCCGCGCGTGTGGGCGCCCCGCTGGGCCATGACTTCTGCGTGCTGTCCCTGTCGGACAACCTCAAGCCCTGGGATTTGGTGTTGAAGCGCCTGCGCCTGGCGGCGGAGGCCGACTTCGTCATCGCCCTGTACAACCCCATCTCCAAGGCCCGGCCCTGGCAGCTGGGAGCCGCCCTGGACACCCTGCGCACGCTGAAGGATGCGGCGACGCCGGTGGTGCTGGCCCGCGCCGTGGGCCGGCATGACGAGGACGTGACCATCACCACGCTGGGCGACTGCGATCCCACCACGGCCGACATGCGCACCCTGGTGCTGATCGGGTCCAGCCAGACCAGGCTGTTGCCGCGCACCGACGGCAACGGCGACGCCTGGGTCTACACCCCGCGCGGTTATGCACCGGCGGAGGTCGCGTGAGCGGCCAGCCAAGCCATGGCGTCGGACGCGGCGTAGAGGCGCGGCGCCGATCCGGCGGACGGGCGGTCGACCATGACCACCGGCAACCTGAGCGCGCGGGCGGCCTCCAGCTTGGCCGCCGTGGCGTCGCCGCCGCTGTTCTTGGTGACCAGGACGCCGACACCATGGCTCCGCATCAGCGCCATTTCACTGTCCAGCGTGTAAGGCCCCCGGTCCAGCACCAGGACGGCGCCGGCCGGCAGGGTGTCCGGCGGGTCCACGGCGCGCACGACGAAGCGGCGCCGCAGTTCCATGAAGGGGTCCAGTTCCTGGCGGCCCACGGTCAAGAAGACGGTGTCGGGCAAGCCGGCCAGCGCCGCCGCCGCCGCGTCCATGTCCGGCACCAGGCGCCAATCGTCATCCGGCCCCGGCATCCACGGCTGGCGGGTCAGCACGGCCAGGGGCACGCCGGCCAGGGCGCATGCCGTTTCCGCGTTGGCGCTGATGCGGTCGGCGAAGGGGTGGGTGGCGTCGACTACGGCCCGCACACCCTCGGCCCTCAGATAATCCGCCAGTCCCCCGGTTCCGCCGAAGCCGCCGACACGGGTGGGCAGGGGCTGGGGCGCCGGCGCGCGCGTGCGGCCAGCCAGCGACAGCGTGGCCTGGAAGCGGGCGTCCTCCGCCAGCAGGCCCGCCAGCTCCCGCGCCTCCGTCGTGCCGCCCAGGACCAGTACGCGCATCGCCCCACTCTCGTTCCCGTGTGCCGGCCATGACTACCACACCTTGGCTGACCGTCGTGGGGATTGGTGAGGACGGCTGGGACGGCTTGGCGCCGGCGGCGCGCGCCGCCGTGACCGCCGCCCACCTGCTGGTGGGCGGCGTCCGCCATCTGGCCCTGGTGCCAGAGACGGCGGGCCAGGAGCGCCTGGCCTGGCCCAGCCCGCTGACCGACGCCTTCCCCGCCCTGCTGGCCCGGCGCGGCCAAGCGGTGACCGTGCTGGCCAGCGGCGACCCGCAATGGTTCGGCATCGGCGCCACGCTGGCCCGTCTGGTGCCGGCGCAGGAGATGCGGGTGTTTCCGGCCCCCGGCGCCTTCACCCTGGCGGCAAGCCGCCTGGGCTGGGCCCTGCAGGACGTCGCCTGCCTGTCGCTGCACGGCCGCCCGCTGGAGACCGTCATCCCCCACCTGTTCCCGGGATCACGCCTGCTGCTGCTGAGCTGGGACGGCGGCACACCGGCCAAGCTGGCGGCCCTGCTGTGCCAGCGCGGCTTCGGCCCCAGCACCCTGACGGTGCTGGAGGCCATGGGCGGTCCGAATGAACGGGTCAGCGGCGCCACGGCCGACGCCTGGCACGGCGAGGTCCAGGACCTGAACACCATCGCGCTGACCTGCGCCGTCTCGCCCGGCGCCCGGGTGCTGCCGCGCACACCCGGCCTGCCCGACGACTGGTTCAAGCACGACGGCAAGATCACCAAGCGGGAGGTGCGTGCCGTCGCCCTGTCCCACCTGGCCCCCGGCCGGGGGGAGATGCTGTGGGACGTGGGCGCCGGTTCCGGTGCCATCGCCATCGAATGGTTGCTGGCCGACCCCGCCAACCGGGCGGTGGCGGTGGAGGACCGGGCGGACCGCATGGCCACCATCCGCGCCAACGCGGCCAGCTTCGGGGTGCCCGCCCTGGAATTCCGCGAGGGCAGGGCGCCGGAGGCCCTGGCCGGCCTGCCCCCGCCGGACGCCGTCTTCATCGGCGGCGGCCTGACGGCGCCGGGCGTGGTGGAGGCTTGCTGGGCGCGCTTGCGCCCCGGCGGCCGGCTGGTGGCCACGGCCGTGACCCTGGAGACGGAGGCCGACCTTGCCCGCTGGCACGCCAGCCTGGGCGGATCGCTGACCCGCCTGTCGGTGGAGCGCGCGGTGCCCCTGGGAAATTTCCGGGGCTGGCGGCCCCTGATGCCCGTCGTCCTGTGGCATGTGGAGAAGCCGCTCACGACGGCCACGCCCGTACCCTGGGCCATCGGCATCGGCTGCCGCCGGGGGGTGACGGCGGACGAAATCCGGGACCTGCTGGCCCGGGCTTTCGCCCAGCTGGGGTGGGAGTCCCTGCCTGAAGGCCTGACGCTGTGCACCGTGGACAGCAAGGCGAGGGAGCCGGGCCTGGTCCAGGCCGCCACCGCCCTGGGCCTGCCGCTGGTGGGCCTGGCCGCTGATGCCTTGCAAGCGATCGATCCCCCCACCCCCAGCGCCGGCCCCGGCCATGGCCTGCCGCCGGTGGCGGAAACAGCGGCCCTGGCCGCCTGTGGCGCCCCGCGGAACCTGAACGCCCGCCTTATCCTGCCCCGTATCCAGGGGCCGGCCAGCACCTGCGCCGTCGCCTGTTCCGAAGGCCCCATCCCATGACCGTGCATTTCCCATGACCGTGCATTTCCCATGACCGTGCATTTCATCGGCGCCGGCCCCGGCGCGCCCGACCTGCTGACCCTGCGCGGCCGCGACCTGATCGCCCGCTGCCCCGTCTGCCTCTATGCCGGGTCGCTGGTGCCGGCCGCCGTGCTGGCCCATGCCCCAGCGGACGCCCGCATCGTCGACACCGCCCCGCTGTCGCTGGAGGAAATCGTGGCCGAGTTCCAGGCGGCCCACACCGCCGGCCAGGACGTGGCCCGCCTGCATTCCGGCGATCTGTCGGTCTACAGCGCCCTGGGCGAGCAGCTGCGGGCGCTGAAGGACCTGGGCATCCCCTACACCATCACGCCCGGCGTGCCGGCCTTCGCCGCCGCCGCTGCCGCGCTGGGCCGTGAGCTGACCCTGCCGGAGGTCAGCCAGACCCTGGTCATCACCCGCACCAGCGGCCGTGCCTCCGCCATGCCGGCGACGGAGACGCTGGAGGTGTTGGGCCAGTCCGGCGCCACGCTGGCCATCCACCTGTCCATCCATGTCATCGACGAGGTTGTGGCGCGCCTGGCGCCGCTGTACGGCGCCGACTGCCCGGCGGCGGTGGTCTACCGCGCCTCCTGGCCGGAGGAGCGGGTGCTGCGCGGCACCCTCGCCGATCTCGCGCATCAGGTGGCCGCGAACCCCATCGACCGGACCGCCCTGATCCTGGTGGGCAAGGCCCTGGGCACCGACGACTTCCGCGCCAGCGCGCTGTACGACGCGGGGTATCAGCGCCGGTATCGCGGGAGGGAAATGTGACGTCAGGGGCCCGCCTGCCCGATCAGCCCGCCCTGCCGGTCGATGACCACCACGTCGACGGCGATGGGCGCGCCGTCCAGCACGTCCAGCGCCACCTGGCGGGCCAGGGCGGCGATCGTGTCCGCCACCTTCAGGCCGGCGGCGTCCGCCATCCGCAGGACCTCCAGCGCCGTGTTGGCGCCCGCCGCGCGCGCCACCAATTCGGGACCGGCGCCCAGCCCGGCCAGGATGCCGGCCAGCCAATCCAGGTCCACCGCGTGGCGCTTGGAATGCAGGTCCATCAGGCCCCGCGCCAGCTTGCCCAGCTTGGCGAATCCGCCGGCGATGGTCAGGCGCGGCACGGGGTGGGTGCGGAGGTACTTCAGGGTGCCGCCAGCGAAATCGCCCATGTCCAGCAGCGCCTGTTCGGGCAGGCCATAATGGCGGGCCACCGTCGCCTCCGACGTCCGGCCGGTGCAGGCCGCCACATGGGCCAGGCCGGCGGCCCGGGCCACGTCCACGCCGCGTTGGATGCTGGCGATCCAGGCGGCACAGGAATAGGGCACGACGATGCCGGTGGTGCCCAGCACCGACAGGCCGCCGATGATGCCCAGGCGGCCGTTCATGGTACGGCGGGCCAGCACCTCGCCATTGTCGATGCCGATCTCCACGATCAGGTCGGCCGCCTTGCCGGCGTCATGGGCCGCGGCGGTCACCGCCCGCGTGATCATGGCGCGTGGCACCGGGTTGATCGCCGGTTCCCCCACCGGCAGCGGCAACCCGGGCAAGGTCACGGTGCCGACGCCGGGGCCGGCGCGGAAGGTGACGCCGCCGCCTGGGGCGCCCGGCATGACACGGGCGCGCACCAGGGCGCCGTGGGTCACGTCCGGGTCATCGCCCGCATCCTTCACCACCCCCGCCATGGCCCAGGCATCCGCGCCCGTGGGCGGGCCCCGTTCCGTCACCGCCAGGGCGAAAACAGGCTGCTGCCCGCCGGGCAGGGTGATGGTCACCGGGTCCGGGAAATCGCCGCCGAACAGGGCGGCCGTGGCCGCCGCCGCCGCCGCCGTGGCGCAGGCGCCGGTGGTCCAGCCCGGCCGCAACGCGCGCCCGTCCCGTCCCTCCCCGTCTTCCATACCGTCCGCGACCATGACTGACCTGATCCCGCCCGCCTTCGATCCACCCGCATTCGCGCCCGGCAGCGTCTGGCTGGTGGGCGCCGGGCCGGGCGACCCCGGCCTGCTGACCCTGCTGGCCCTGCATGCTCTACGCCAGGCCGACCATATCGTCTACGACGCGCTGGTGGATGAGCGCATCCTGGACCTGGCCAACCCCGCCGCTGTGAGGGAATTCGCCGGCAAGCGGGGTGGCCGCCCCTCGCCCGCGCAGGAGGATATCAGCCTGCGCCTGGTGGAGCTGGGCCGTCAGGGCCGCAAGGTGCTGCGTCTGAAGGCGGGCGATCCCTTCGTCTTCGGCCGGGGGGGCGAGGAGGCGCTGGCCCTGGTGGCCGCCGGCCTGCCTTTCCGTGTGGTGCCCGGCATCACCGCCGGCCTGGCAGGGCCCGCCTATGCCGGTATCCCCGCCACCCACCGCACCGCCAACCAGGCCGTGATCCTGGCCACCGGCCATTCGGCGGGGGAGGGGCCGGACTGGGCGGCCCTGGCCGCGACCAAGGCGCCGCTGATCCTCTACATGGCCTGGCGCGGCCTGGGGGACATCGCCCAGGCCCTGATGGCGGGCGGCCTGGAACCGGAAACCGCCGTGGCCGTGATCTGCGACGCCACCACGCCCCGGCAGAAGGTGCTGACCAGCACCCTGCGATCGTGTGCCCGCGACCTGGCGGACAGCGGCCTGGCGCCGCCGGCCATCATCGTCATCGGCGCCATCGCCGAACTGCACGACACGCTGGGCTGGCTGGGGGTGGCCGGCCATGACTGAGCGGATGGCGCCGGGGCTGATCATCGCCTCCCCCGCCTCAGGGTCGGGCAAGACCACCCTGACCCTGGGCCTGCTGGCCGCCTTCCGGGCGCGCGGCCTGGACGTGCGCGCCGCCAAGTCGGGGCCGGACTACATCGACCCGGCCTTCCACGCGGCGGCCTGCGGCCACCCCAGTCTGAACCTGGACAGCTGGGCCATGGCGCCCGCCCTGTTCGACGGCCTGGCGGCCCAGGCGGCGGCCGGCGGCCAGCTGCTGATCTGCGAGGCCCTGATGGGCCTGTTCGACGGTGTGGCGCGGGTGGGCGCCTGGGGCAACGGCGCCACCGCCGACATCGCCGCCCGCACCGGCTGGCCCGTGGTGCTGGTGGTGGACGGGCGCGGAGCGTCGCAATCGGTGGCGGCCCTGGTCAAGGGCTTCGCGACATACCGCGACGACGTGCGCGTGGCCGGGGTGGTGCTGAACAACATCGCCAGCCCCCGTCACCGCAGCCTGATCGAGGGCGCCATCGACGCCTTGAACATTCCGGTACTGGGCGCCCTGCCCCGCACCCCCGGCCACGCCCTGCCGGAACGCCACCTGGGCCTGGTGCAGGCGTCGGAGACCGACGCCCTGGCCGAGCGGCTGGCCACCCTGGGCGCCTGGGTGGGAAGTCATGTGGACCTGGACCGCCTTGCCGCCCTGGCCGTACCCCACACGCCCGCCGGAATGGTAACGCCCGCCCTGCCGCCCCCAGGCCAGCGCATCGCCCTGGCGGGCGACGCCGCCTTCAGCTTCGTCTACCCCCATGTCCTGGCCGGCTGGCGGGCGGCGGGGGCGGAAATCCTGCCCTTCTCCCCCTGGCCGACCAGGCGCCCGACGCCCGCGCCGACGCTGTGATATTGCCCGGCGGCTATCCGGAGCTGCACGCCGGCCCGCTGGCGGCGGCGGGAACCTTTAAGGCCGGGATGCGCACCCTGCCGGGCCAGGGTGCGGCCATCTTCGGGGAGTGCG
>NZ_BACU01000069.1 GCF_000333275.1 Azospirillum sp. B4
TGCAGTTATGGATTTTTCTGATCGTGCCGATTTTGAGCTAAATGTGGATATTGTTGCCATCATCGGAAACCAACGGGTAGGCGCGACGGCGCTGGGATCTTTGCTTGAGCAACACGAAGATGCCTGTGTTGTTGATGAGATATTCTCAGATCTGTCCGCGTTTCCCGATAGATTTTCCTGTTGGTTTTCCGACCAAAGTGGCGGCCTGAAGATATTATTCTCTGATGGATTACAGGAGACCAATGACGTAAAGGAGAAATTTTACCGTATCTACGACGAGTTTTTACGACAATTCTTGAATAACCGGGCCGCAGATATTGCTGTGAGGGAATTCAGGACATTCCGCACCCTGGTCTTCCACTTGAAATATGATCAGGCTCTGCGGCACCCGTTCCTGCTGGAGTACCTTAGCTCCCGACGCTGCAAGTTTATTCATATCCAGCGCTGTGATTTGTTCGCCATGGCGGTATCGCAGGTCAAGTTGAAGCTTGGCCAAATTCCGGCACATACGATCAAAAAATTCGACGCCAGCCTCAGTGTTGCGGAAGAAGAACTAGATGAAATAAAGTCAATTATTGAAAATCATCTGGACATTAAAGCCAAAATAGAAAATGGAATTTGCGACGCCGATACCTACGACGTCGAATATGAAAAATTCTTCCCGGAATACGTGGAATATGATCTCAGCATTCTGAATGAGATTTTTCAATTCATGGGGCTGCCTTATGCGGCACGCACCTTTAAGCTTATGATTCGTAGAACGCTTGGAACGGCTCCTGAAAAAAAGCGCCTGATCCAAGGCTACGCGGCGGCTGAGCGCGCGATCATGACTCAATTTGGCGGCCCCTATCGCAATCAAGGCCGGGAAGGCGCGGCGACCACCCCGGCGACGTCGATACCGTGCCATGTATGCCATGAAGGTATAGCCGAACGATTCTTTGTCTTTCGGGACAAGCGGACCTTTTGGCGCAACATTTTCTGCTGCAATTCCTGTGGCGTCTTTCTGCCTGACTGGACTGTGTCCGTGTCCCAGCCGGTAATAGAGTCGCGGCAGGCGATTTTTGATGCCTCGGCTGTCAAGTCGACCCCCCACGCCATGATCGCGGCCAGCCAGGCGATGCTCTCCTGTTTCGTGGAGCTCTTCATGACCGCGTTTGGATCAGCCGAAAGGAGTGGCTTCGCCATTGACGTCGGTGCCGGGGACGGCCGTACGACACAAGCCCTGAAGCTCATGGGCTTCGATGTCCTGGGCATTGAGCTATCAACGGCTCTTGCCGACATCGCGAGAGCGACGTTTGGGCTGCAGCCCGAGGAATATGCCAACGGTGATGCTCTCGCATACTTTGATCAGCAGGCGACCCGCAAAGCCTCGTTGGTGGTCTTCTGGCATGCGTTCCAGGCGTTTTCAGATCCGATCGGGCTGATCACCAAAGTACGCAGCCACCTTGACGATGACGGGATTATAGTCATTCAGACCCCAATGGCGGATCAGCCATACATCGCCATTCCGGTAAATTGGTATGCCTCAGAGAAATTTTTCCGATTTTTGGCGCATAGAGCCGGGTTGGAGGTCCGATATTTCGATATTGATGGCACCAACCGATTCATCACCGCAATCCTCGGTATCGCGAAGCCTCCCCGGCGACGCGGCAAGCGGTTGCCCGCGGCGGAGCAGGCAACATAAGCGGGTGGCCCATCCCGCGGCTGGTGTCCACGTGAAAGACACCGGCCCCGGCGGCCGGCCGCCGGCCTCCGCAAAAAAAAATGCGCCGGCGGATCCAGGGTTGGCGGCACGCATAGACGTGCCTGAGCAGACCGCGTCGATGAAAACCATTGATCCCCGTCCCCCCGCCGGCGCACTGTCTCTGCCGGCGACGGTGCCTCGTCCGCCGGCAGGGGTGACCCGTCAGTGGAGGGGATAATAGGGAATCCGGTTCAAGGCCGGAGCTGCCCCCGCAACTGTGCGCGGTGAGTGCCGATCCCCCCGGGCCGACAGGTCCGGGCGGAGCCGCCACTGGCCTGGGTCGACCAGCCCGGCCGGGAAGGCAGGAGAGGCGCCATGAACCGCAAGCCAGGAGACCTGCCGTCACGAGGTCCACGTCTGGTCCGCCGGGGATGGCGGAGAGAGGGAAGTTTCGCCATGGCCCGCCCGCCCCCGCGCGCACGGCTTCCAAACGCCTTCGGCCCCAACCGGCCCCGCATCCGCGGCTGCCAATGCGCCTGCCGGGCGCGACCGCCCCATCCTGTCCCCCTGAAAGCGAGCCCATGCCCACCCCCATCGCCAAAATCCCCGCCACCGTCATCACCGGCTTCCTGGGTGCGGGCAAGACCACGCTGATCCGCGGCCTGCTGCGGAACCCCGGCGGCCGCAAGCTGGCGCTGATCATCAACGAGTTCGGCGACGTTGGCGTCGACGGCGCCGTTCTGAAAGGCTGCGGCGACGAAACCTGCCCGGAGGACCGGGTGATCGAGCTGGCCAATGGCTGCCTGTGCTGCACCGTGGCGGATGATTTCGTTCCAGCGCTTGAGTCATTGCTGAACCGGAATGATCCGCCGGACCATATCATCATCGAGACCAGCGGCCTGGCCCTGCCCAAGCCCCTGGTACGCGCCTTCACCTGGCCGGCCGTGCGTTCGCGCGTCACCGTGGACGGCGTGGTAGCGGTGGTGGCGGCCGACGCCGTGGCCGAAGGCCGCTTCGCCCCCGATGCCGAGGCCCTGGCCCGGCAGAAGGCGGCCATGGAGGCCGGCGACGGTACGGTGGAACATGAAACCCCGGTGCAGGAGGTGTTCGAGGACCAGGTGCTGTGCGCCGACCTGATCCTGGTCAGCAAAACCGACCTGGTGGACGAGGCCGGGCTGGCCGCCGTGGCGGCGACGGTGCAGGCCCTGCGTCCCACCGCCCCGCCCCTGGTGCGCGTGGCTCATGGCGATGTCGATCCCGATGTGCTGCTGGGCCTGTCGGCCGCGGCCGAGGCCGATCTGGACGCCCGTGTCAGCCACCATGACGGCGAGGAGGACCACGACCACGACGACTTCACCAGCTTCGTGGCCGACGTGGCGCCGCACGCCGATCCCGAGGCCCTGGCCCGCCGCCTGGGCGAGGTGGCCCAGCGTTTCGGCATCCTGCGCCTGAAGGGCTTCATCGACGTGCCGGGCAAGCCCATGCGCCTGCTGGTCCAGGGTGTGGGGGGCCGCATCCAGACCAGCTATGACCGGCTGTGGGCTCCGGGCGAAACCCGGCGCGGCCGCCTGGTGGTGATCGGCGAGACCGGCCTGGACCGCGCGGCCATCGAGGCGGCGCTGGCCGCCGCTTAAGCGCGCGCCGATGCACCTGCTGCCCACCCAGGCCGAGGATCTGCTGGCGTCGCCCCAGGCGGAAGACCTGGGGCAGACACCGGCAGAGTGCGTGTTGCTGTCCTTTTCCGACAGCGACCTGTCGGCGGTGGCCGCCGCCTACCACGCATCGGCGCGGCCGCCTGGCGGCCAACCCTGCGCCTGGCCAGCCTGATGCGCCTGGGCCATCCGCTGTCCGTCGACCTGTATGTCGAGGCGGTGGTGTCCCGCGCCCGGCTGGTCATCCTGCGCTTGAACGGCGGTGCCGCCTACTGGCGCTATGGCCTGGAGCAGGTGGCGGAGACCTGCCGCGCCCATGGCATCGCCCTGGCCGTCCTGCCCGGGGAGGCCAAGGCCGACCCGGCGCTGGACGCCGCCGGCACCGTGGACCCGCCCACCGCCCGCCGCCTGTGGCGCTGCTTCGTGGAGGGTGGGCCGGAGAACATGGCCCGGCTGCTGGCCCAGGCCGCCGACCTGCTGGGCCGCCATCCGCCGGCCGGACTGCTGGTGGGGGAGCCCGCGCCCCTGCCCCGTTTCGGCCGCTACCAAGGGTGGGCGCCGACCAGCGGCGAGGACGGCACCCGTCCACCCGCCGCCCTGATCTTCTACCGCTCCTACCTTCAGGCGGGCAATCTCACGGCCATGCACGCTCTGGCCGACGCGCTGGACCGCCGTGGGCTGGCACCGCACCTATATTACGTGGCCAGCCTGAAGGAGGCGGACACCGCCCGTTGGTTGGCGGCCGAACTGGCAAGGCTACGCCCCGCCGTGGTGCTGAACGCCACCGCCTTCTCCGCCCGCGCCACCACGCCGGGACAGGGCACCGACACCCCCTCCCCCCTGGATGCCGCCGGCGTGCCGGTGTTGCAAGCCGTGCTGTCCACCGGCACCGAATCCCAATGGGAAAAGGCTCGCGCTGGGCTGGGCCCCGCTGATCTCGCCATGACCGTGGTGCTGCCGGAGATGGATGGCCGCCTGGCCGGCCCCGCCATCGCCTTCAAGACGGCGGCCGATTGGGATCCGGCCCTGGAATATGCCCCGATGGTCAGCCGCCCCCGCGCCGACCGGGTGGACGCCCTGGCCGGGAAGGCCGCCGCCTGGGCGCGCCTGGCGGCGACGCCGGCGGCGCAGCGGCGCGTGGCCCTGGTGCTATCCGACTACCCCGCCCGGGGCGGCACCGGCCTGGCCCTGGGACTGGACACGCCGGCCAGCACGCTGGCCATGCTGCGCGCCTTGGCCGGTGCCGGTTATGGCGTGACGCGCATCCCGGCCGATGACGCCGCCCTGATGGAAAGCTTGCGCCGCCCCCTCAACGCCGACGCGCCGGGCCTGGACTTGGCGGATTATGTCCGGCTGATGGAGCCGGCCGCCCTGGCGGCCGTCACCGAACGGTGGGGCCCCCCCTCGGCCGACCCGCTGGCCCACGGCGACGCCCTGCGCTTCCGCGTCCTGGCCTGCGGCACCCTGCTGGTGGCGGTGCAGCCCAGCCGTGGCCATGGCGCCATCGACAGCGCCGCCCACCACGCCCCCGACACCCCCCCCAGCCACGGTTACGCCGCCTTTCACCTATGGCTGCGCCATGTCGTGGATGTCCATGCCCTGGTGCAGGTGGGCGCCCACGGCACACTGGAATGGCTGCCGGGCAAGGCTGTGGCCCTGTCCGCCGACTGCTGGCCGGAGCGGCTGGCCGGCCCCTTGCCCGTCCTTTACCCCTATATCGCCACCAATCCGGGAGAGGGGATGCAGGCCCGCCGCCGCCTGGGTGCTGTGCTGGTGGGCCACCTGCCGCCGCCGCCGATCCCCGCTGGCCTGCACGGCGACCTGGCGGCGCTGGAACAGGCGCTGGACGAATACGCCCAGGCGCAAAGCCTGGACCCGCGCCGCCTGCCCACCCTGCGCGATCGCATCCGCGACCTGGCGTGGCGGGCCGGCGTGACCCGTGACCTGAACCTCGCCCCGGACCTGGAGGGCGATGAGGCCCTGGCGCGCCTGGACGCTCATCTCTGCGATATCAAGGAGATGCAGATCCGCGACGGCCTGCATGTCTTCGGGGCGGCGCCCGATGCCACCGCCCAGGCCGCCTTCCTGGCCGCGATCGCCCGCTTCCCCCGCCGCGACCAGCCCTCGCTGACCGAGGCCTTGGCCCGCGACCTGGGCCTGGCCGGCACCCTGGAAGAGCTGTTCACGGCCGAGGCCGCCGCGCCCTGGCCCCATCCCCTGCCGCCCCTGTTGGCGGAGCGGGTGGGTGCCGCCCCCAGCTGCGGCCGGATGCGGGCGGCGCTGGACGGGTTGGTGCGCGACCTGGTGGTAGCATCCTCATTCCGATCCGAATG